>CAYZFU010000111.1:0-10933 GCA_964477725.1 uncultured Halopseudomonas sp. | reverse complement strand
CGTCGTCGACCATGATCAGCGAGCCGTTGCGCTCGACAACCGGGCGTTCGGCGGCGAAGTACAGCGGCACGATCGGGATGCTTTCCAGATAGATGTATTGCCAGATGTCCAGCTCAGTCCAGTTGGACAGCGGGAAGACGCGGATACTCTCGCCCTTGTGCACCTTGCCGTTATAGATATTCCACAGTTCCGGGCGCTGATTTTTAGGGTCCCAGCGATGGTGCTTGTCGCGAAACGAATACACGCGCTCCTTGGCCCGAGACTTTTCCTCGTCACGGCGCGCGCCACCGAAGGCTGCATCGAAACCGTATTTGTCGAGCGCCTGCTTCAGACCCTGAGTCTTCATCACATCGGTGTGCACCGCGCTGCCGTGGGTGAAGGGGTTCACGCCCTGGGCCAGCCCTTCCGGGTTCTGGTGCACGAGCAGGTCAAGATCCATCTCGTCGACCATCTTCTGGCGAAACTCGTACATCTCGCGGAATTTCCAGCCAGTGTCCACGTGCAGCACCGGAAACGGCAGCTTGCCGGGATAGAAGGCCTTGCGGGCCAGATGCAGCATCACTGCCGAGTCCTTGCCGATCGAATACAGCATGACCGGATTCTGGAACTCGGCCGCAACCTCACGGATGATGTGGATGCTTTCCGCTTCCAGCTGTTTCAGGTGAGTCAGTTTTTCCAGCATGGCGCTCTCGCAACGATAAGGGGGACGTCGAGCGTCCCGAATTCGAATTGGCGGCATTGTAACAAAGCAGGTTGCTTATAATAAGCGCACCGGCAAGAACCTTGAGCTATATGGATATTCGAAAGCGCTAGGCGATTTCGAATCAGCGGCTAGCTGCAAGCGGTCAGCTACAAGCTGGCCGAGTCACACGGGGTCGCGGCCACGGCTGATTCTGCTTGCAGCTTGTCGCTTGCAGCTTGCAGCTTGCCACTCCGGTCGGAGCCGCAGCGCGACTCAGACCGGATTATCAATATCGACGAACTCATGCTCCACGTCAAAGCGTTCCGCCAGGTGCTCGCCCAGCGCTCTGACACCGTAGCGCTCGGTGGCGTGATGGCCTGCCGCAAAGAAGTGAATGCCGTGTTCGCGGGCGGCGTGTACCGTCGGTTCGGAGACTTCGCCGGTAATGTAAGCGTCGACGCCCAGGGCGACGGCCTTTTCTATGTAACCCTGCGCTCCGCCCGTGCACCAGGCGATACGGCGGATCCTTCGGTCGCTCCCGGCTATGTGCAGCGGCGCCCTGCCCAGCGCCTGTTCAAGCGAGGCAGCGAAGGCCTTGCCCGAACACGTCTCAGCGATCTGCCCTGCCAGTCCCACCGAACGCGGATTGCCTGGCTCAAGCCCGCCTTCGATCGTCCAGCCCAGCAACCGAGCGAGCTGCACGTTATTGCCCAACTCGGCATGCACGTCGAGCGGTAAATGGTACGCCAGCAAGCTCATGTCATGGTCCATCAATGTCTTGATGCGCCGATAGCGCATGCCGGTAATGGGCGCGGCCTCGCCCTTCCAGAAGTAGCCATGATGAACCAGCACCAGTTGCGCCCCGCGCTCGGCTGCTGCGTCGAGCAGCGCCTGGCTGGCCGTGACCCCGGTGACGATCCGGTGGACCTGCCCAGCCCCTTCGACCTGCAGTCCGTTTGGACAGTAGTCCTGAAAGGCGTGCTTCTCCAGCAACTCATCGCAATACTGCACCAGCGCGGTACGCTCGATCATGGCTATCTCCGGGACGCGACAAAACCGATATTTTCGGCATCCGAACGCTGTATTACAAGGAAGGTGCTCTCTACAGACTCTGAGCGGCGACCTATAATGCTCGCTTCCGCGCTCACCGCCTGTAACTCAAAGGAAATTGTCGATGAAGGATCACCTGCGCAGCCTGGGCTGGCCCGTCACCTGGGGGCTGCTGCTGGCGCTATTGGTCATCGAGGCGTTCCCTCAATGGCTCGGGCTGGCGCCCAACGCCAACGTCCAGGTCGCGGCCGAGCCCGAGCGTGTCGTGAGCTCGTCCGGCCCGGTTTCCTATAGCGCAGCGGTACGTCGGGCAGCCCCAGCAGTAGCCAATATTTTCACCAGCAAGGAAGTGGCGCCGGAAGAAGCAGCGGGTCAACTCAACCCTACGCTGCGCGACTACGCCGACACCCTGCCCGGCGCATCCCGCCGCCAGTCCAGCCTCGGGTCCGCGGTGATTCTGAGTAGTGACGGTTACCTGTTGACCAACAATCATGTGATCGCCGATGCCGACGAGATCCTCGTCGCCTTGCAGGATGGCCGCGAAACCATAGCCCGGTTGATCGGTACCGATCCGGAAACCGACCTGGCAGTCCTCAAGATAGACCTGCCAAACCTGCCCGCCGTGACTATCAGCCCTGCCGAGGATCAACGGACCGGTGATGTGGTCATGGCCATTGGCAACCCGTTCGGGCTGGGCCAGACGGTGACCATGGGAATTATCAGCGCCACCGGTCGCAACCAGTTGGGACTGAACACCTACGAAGACTTCATCCAGACCGACGCAGCGATCAACCAGGGCAATTCCGGGGGCGCGCTCATCGATGCGCATGGCAGCCTGATCGGTATCAACACAGCGATCTTTTCCCAGTCAGGTGGGTCCCAGGGAATTGGCTTCGCGATTCCGGCCAAGCTCGCCGCCGAAGTCATGCAGGCGATCATCGCCAACGGTCGGGTGATTCGCGGCTGGCTGGGCGTCGAAGTACAGCCACTCAATGCCGAGCAGGCCGCGGCTGCCAACCTGGAATTCGGTCAGGGGATCGTTATCTCGGGTTTGTACCGGGAAGGCCCCGCCTGGCAGGCCGGCTTGCTGCCGGGCGACATCATCCTGAGCATCGATGGCCGGCCCGCCATCCATGGACGCAGCGCAATGAATCAGGTCGCCAGGGCCAAACCGGGCGAGACGATCAGCATGCGCGTATTGCGTGACGGCGATACCAAGAGCTTCAGAGCTGAAGTCGGCGTACGGCCGAACTTCCGGCCCTGATGTATCCCACCGCAGCAGAACCGTCAGATGACGGTTCGCAAGGTCTGCAGTAGCGCCTCGTTCTGCTCAGGCGTACCGATGGTAATCCGCAGGTATTGATCGATGCGCGGCAGGCGGAAATGCCTGACGATGACGCCATGTTCGCGCAGACCTTGAGCGAGCTCGGCAGCGTCTCGAGAACCATGCCGCGCAAAAACGAAGTTGGCAGCTGAAGGCAGTACACTGAAACCCAGCTCTGTCAGCTGTGCGGTCAGTCGTTCGCGGCTGTCGATCACGCGGTTGCGCGTGTCGTCGAACCATTGCTGGTCTTCGAACGCCGCCACGGCCCCGACGATCGCCAGGCGGTCAAGCGGATAGGAGTTGAAGCTGTTCTTGATCCGCTCCAGCGCTTCGATCAGATCCTTGTGGCCGACCGCCAGGCCGACTCTCAGGCCCGCCAGGGAACGGGACTTGGACAAGGTCTGGGTCACCAGCAGGTTCGGATAGCGATCGACCAGACTGATCGCCGTCTGGCCGCCGAAATCCACATAGGCTTCATCTACGACGACGACTGACTCCCGATTCTGCTCGAGAAGCTGCTCGATGGCATCGAGCCCCAGCGCCACGCCGGTCGGCGCATTCGGGTTGGGGAAGATGATTCCGCCGTTGGCGCGAGCGTAGTCATCCACATTGATGCTGAAGTCGTCTCGCAGCGCCACCGGTTGCGGCTGGATACCGTACAGACCGCAGTACACCGGATAAAAACTATAGGTGATGTCCGGGAACAGCAACGGCCGACCGTGCTGAAACAGACCGTGGAAAACATGTGCAAGCACTTCATCCGAGCCGTTGCCGACGAAGACCTGCTCCATGCCCACCTGGTAATACTCGGCTATCCGCTGCTTGAGGGCATCCGCATTCGGGGCGGGATACAGGCGCAAGGTGTCGTTCAATTCGGCACGAATGGCTTCGATTACCCGTGGCGAAGGACCGTAGGGGTTCTCGTTGGTATTAAGTTTGACCAGATTGGCCAGCTTCGGCTGTTCGCCTGGTACATAAGGAACCAGGTCGTGAACGAAGGGACTCCAGAAACGGCTCACAGCAATCTCCTTGGGAGAGCGGCACGCTTCAAGCTGCAAGCTGACAAGCCAGTCCCTGCGTGCAGACCGGCTTGTCGCTTGTCGCCTGCTGCCTGGCGCTTCAATTCTTGATTCGGTATTCCGCGCTGCGGGCGTGGGCAGTGAGGCTTTCGCCACGCGCGAGCACCGACGCAGTCCTGGCCAGTTCAGATGCGCCTGCCGGCGAACAGAAGATCACCGAGGAGCGTTTCTGGAAGTCGTACACGCCAAGCGGCGACGAAAAGCGCGCGGTGCCTGAAGTCGGGAGTACATGATTCGGACCTGCACAGTAGTCGCCGAGCGCCTCGGGAGTGAAACGCCCCATGAAGATGGCGCCGGCGTGGCGAATCGAAGGCAGCAGCGCCTCGGGATCGGCGACGGACAACTCGAGGTGCTCCGGAGCGATGCGGTTGGATACTTCGCAAGCCTGTTCGAGACTATCTACCTTGATCAGCGCGCCGCGCGTTTCCAGGGACGTTGTTACGATGTCGGACCGTTCCAGTTCACCCAGCAGGCGGTTGAGGCTGGCTTCGACCGCGTCGAGAAAGGCTGCGTCGGGGGATAGCAGAATCGATTGCGCATCCTCGTCATGCTCGGCCTGTGAAAACAGATCCATGGCGATCCAGTCCGGGTCGGTCTGGCCATCGCATACCACCAGGATTTCCGACGGACCGGCGATCATGTCGATTCCGACCTGGCCAAAAACCGCCCGCTTGGCCGTGGCAACGTAGATATTACCCGGGCCGACAATCTTGTCGACACGCGGTACGCTCTCGGTGCCGTAAGCCAGAGCGGCAACGGCCTGCGCCCCACCGACGGTGAATACCCGATCGACCCCGGCCAGACAGGCCGCGGCCAAGACCAGCTCGTTGATCTCGCCGCGCGGAGTCGGAACCATCATGACCACTTCAGGCACACCGGCGACTTTCGCAGGAATTGCGTTCATCAGTACGGATGAAGGGTAGGACGCTTTGCCGCCGGGCACATAGAGCCCGGCGCGATCGAGCGGTGTGATCTGTTGACCAAGGACGGTCCCACTGGGCTCGGTGTAACGCCAGGAGTCCTGACGCTGTTTCTCGTGGTAGCTGCGCACACGCTCGGCGGCAACTTCCAATGCCTTGCGCTGATCCGGGGTGATGCGCTCCAGGGCCAACTCCAGACGCGCCCGATCGAGTATCAGATCGCTCATGGACTCGACGCTGAGACCATCGAATCGCGCTGTGTACTCGACTACCGCCGCATCGCCGCGCTGGCGCACAGCCTGGATGATTTCTTCGACGCGCTCGTTGACCGATTTGTCAGAAACACTCTCCCAGGCGAGCAATGCGTCAAGATGGCTGCCGAAATCAGCCTGATTGGCATCGAGACGGGCGATCTGCAGCGGCTTGCTCATGGGGGTCACCTTGGATATTGAAACGGATCAGCTGACGCGGCTCTCGACCGCGTCCCGCAACACTTCGATCAGCGCTTTGATGCGGGCATGCTTCATCTTCATCGAAGCCTTGTTGACGATCAACCGCGAACTGATATGGGCGATCAGCTCCTGCGGTTCGAGCCCGTTGGCCTTGAGTGTGTTGCCTGTGTCGACAACGTCGATGATCTTGTCCGCCAGCCCGACCAGCGGGGCTAGCTCCATCGAGCCATACAGCTTGATGACTTCGACCTGCCGACCCTGTTCGGCGTAGTAGCGACGCGCGACATTGACGAATTTGGTGGCTACCCGCAGACGTCCTTTCGGCTCCGGCGTCTCGACCGGGCCGGCCGTCATCAGTTTGCAGTTGGCTATCTTCAGATCCAGCGGCTCGTACAGCCCCTGCCTGCCGTATTCCATCAGGACGTCCTTGCCAGCGACCCCCAGATCCGCGGCACCATGCTCGACGTAAGTCGGCACGTCGGTAGCTCGGACGATGAGCAGCCGTACGTCAGGATCGGTCGTGGTAAAGATCAGCTTGCGGCTTTTTTCCAGATCCTCTACCGGCTCGATGCCTGCCAGCTTGAGTAGCGGCAGAGTGTCATCGAGGATCCGTCCCTTCGATAGCGCAATGGTCAGGCTCTGGCTCATAAATTCCTCAGGCCGGTACCCGGCGGATGCAAGCACCGAGCGCCTGCAGTTTTTCTTCGATGCATTCATAGCCGCGATCGACGTGGTAGATACGATCAACCAGCGTGTCGCCGTCAGCGACCAGTGCCGCGATGATCAGGCTCGCCGATGCACGCAGATCGGTCGCCATCACCGGAGCGCCCTTGAGCTTCTCGACGCCGGTGACGATTGCGGTGTTGCCCTCGATGGTGATCTTCGAGCCCATGCGGTTCATTTCCTGAACGTGCATGAAGCGGTTCTCGAAAATCGTCTCGACTACCGTACCGACACCTTCGGCAACCGCGTTCATGGCAATGAACTGGGCCTGCATATCGGTTGGAAACGCGGGGTACGGGGCGGTACGCAAGCTGACCGCACGCGGGCGGTTGCCTTTCATGTCCAGGCTGATCCAGTTTTTCCCTGATTCGATCTGCGCGCCCGCCTCTTCCAGCTTGAGCAGGACCGACTCGAGGATGGTCGGATCGGTTTCCTTGAGCTTGACCCGGCCGCGGGTGGCCGCGGCGGCGACCAGATAGGTGCCGGTCTCGATGCGGTCAGGCATTACCGAGTAACGCGCGCCGTGCAGACGCTTCACGCCGTTGATGGTGATGGTGTCGGTGCCATGCCCCTGGATATCCGCGCCCATGGCAATCAGGCATTCAGCCAGATCGACCACTTCCGGCTCGCGTGCCGCGTTTTCCAGAACGGTCCGACCGTTGGCCAGCGTGGCGGCCATCAGGATGTTTTCGGTACCGGTTACGCTGACTGTATCGAAGAAGAAGTGCGCTCCACGCAGTCCGCCTTCCGGCGCCTTGGCCTTGATGTAGCCGCCTTCGACGGTTATCTCGGCACCCATCGCCTGCAGGCCTCGAATGTGCAGGTCGACAGGGCGCGAGCCGATGGCACAGCCGCCTGGCAGAGCGACCTCGGCCTGGCCGAAATGGGCCACCATCGGCCCGAGCACCAGAATCGAGGCGCGCATGGTCTTGACCAGCTCATACGGCGCGACCAGCGTGGTGATATTGGTCGGATTGACCTCAACGTTCATGCGTTCGTCGAGGACCGGTTCGATGCCCATGCGCCCGAACAGCTCGATCATGGTGGTGATGTCGTGCAGGTGTGGCAGATTGCAGATGGTCACGGCCTCGTCGGCCAGCAACGTCGCCGCGAGAATCGGCAGGGCCGAATTCTTGGCACCGGAAATACGAATTTCACCGTCCAGGCGCTTGCCACCGGTGATGATCAACTTATCCATACGGGATCTCTTGTTGGCCAGCCGTCAGGAACGGCTGGCCCATGCTTCGCGAGTAAAGAATTTCATGGTCACCGCGTGGATGCTGCCATTGGCGATTTGCTCATCGAGCAGTGCATATATCTGCTGTTGACGCTTGACTGGCGACAGTTTGGCCAGGTCGTCGCTGATTACCAGCAGCTGAAAATTACAGCCCTCGCCTTCGACCGCCACCTCGGCGCCCGGTAGCTGTGACTCGATCAGTTGCTTGACCTCGTTGGACTGCATAATAACTCTCCGGTAAGTCGGTGAAGGACGGTACGTTAACCTGCGCTGCCAGACGCGGCAATCGACTCGAGCCATTGATCCAACCCACAGACCACGGCGATGCTCCGCAGCCCCGCAGGTATGCCGCTAACTGTAAGCGAGCCCTGGCGCGCTTCGACGATACGCGCGGCAACCAGTATCAGAGACAGACCAACACTGTTGACGCGTGTCACCCCGGAAAAATCCAGACATACCGACGATCCCGCCGCAGCGACGTGTCGCTCGAGCTCCGGACGGACGGTCACTGCCGAGCTGAAATCGAGTTCGCCTTCGAGCCGCAAGCAGTCGGGTCGATCGGCGAGCAGGCGAATGCTCACTCCGCGACCTCTTTCTCGACGGCCTGACGCGACTGCGCGACGACGCCACCCCAGTTATCGATAACAGCATCCAGGTCGTTGCGGTTGGTTTGCATCGCCTGCGCGAACTGATCACGGAACAGCAGGCCGATGTTGATACCTTCGACGATCACGTTGCGCACCTTCCACTGCCCATCTAGCTTGACCATGGTGTACGTCGCCGGATAAACGTTACCGTTGTCGGTACGGATTTCCATGTTCACACTGGCCCGGTCCGGACCTTGCTGATCGCGATTGTTCGCCGGCAGCACCCGGATGTCACCGCTGTCGAATTGAAGCAGAGCGTTGCCGTAGAACTGCACCATGCTGCGCTTGAACGTCTCGATGAAACGCTGCATCTGCTCTTCGCTGGCGCTGCGGCTATAGCGCACAGTCATGACGCTACGGGCGATACCGTTGAAATCCACGACCGGGTCGAGGACCTCGTTCAGACCCTGCAGGAAAGCTTCGGTGTCCGTGCGGTAGGTTTCCCGGTTGGCGTCCAACACTTCCATCACTTTTTTGGAGGTATCTTCGACCACCTGCTGGGGCGTCTCGGCGGCATGCGCCATCGACGAGAGTGACAGCATCAATACGGTGATGAATCTGTATAAAGTGCGCATGCGGATCTCCGGGGTCAGTCGTCGGTGCTGACAGTGTTGAGCAGGAAGCGCCCGATCAGCTCTTCCAGAACCAATGCTGACTGCGTGTCGTGAATCTCGTCGCCGTCAGCCAGCAAATCGTCTTCGCCACCAACCGAGATACCGACATATTTCTCGCCCAGCAACCCCGCCGTGACAATCGAGGCGGTGCTATCGGACGGCAGCGTGTCGACATCCGAGCTGATCGCCATTTCGACGAAGCCGGTATAGCGGTTCTTGTCGAATTGGATGCTCGTTACCCGGCCGATGGTCACGCCGGCCATGGTCACCTTCGCACGAGGCGTCAGGCCGGCGACGTTATCGAAATGGGCGTAGACACGGTAGGTGTCGCCGGAAGTGGTCGAACTCAGGCCGCTGATTCGCAGTGCCAGGACGACCAGAGCAAGCACCCCGATCAGGATGAACAGACCAACGGTCAGCTCGAGAGTACGCGTACGCATGATGCAAAAGTCCTTCAGGTTCAGAACATCAGGGCGGTAAGAATGAAGTCCAAGCCGAGCACGGCCAGAGACGCATAGACGACAGTCCGGGTCGTCGCGCGGCTGATGCCCTCGGAGGTCGGCTCGCAATCGTACCCCTGGAAAACCGCGATCCAGGTAACGACGAAGGCGAACACTAACGCCTTGATCAGGCCATTAAGAACGTCATCGCCAAACTGGACGGCGTTCTGCATGTTCACCCAGTAGGAGCCGGAGTATACCCCCAACCAGTCAACGGCGACCATGGCACCGCCCCAGATCCCGACGACGCAGAAGATCAGCGAAAGCAGTGGCATGGAAATGAAGCCGGCCCACAACCGCGGCGCGACGACATATTTGAGCGGGTCGACCCCGATCATCTCCAGACTCGACAGCTGCTCGGTGGTCTTCATCAGGCCGATCTCCGCCGTCAGCGCCGAGCCAGCGCGGCCAGCGAACAAAAGCCCAGTGACCACGGGCCCCAGTTCACGTAACAGCGTCAGCGCAACCATTTGCCCCACTGCCTGTTCGGAACCGTAGCTGACCAGAATGTTGTATCCCTGCAATGCCAGCACCATGCCGATGAACAGCCCGGAGACAACGATGATCGGCAATGACAGCACACCTACGGCAAATAACTGGCGCAGTAACAGCTGCCAGCTCTTGCCAAATCGAGTGCGGCCGAACAGAGCGAGAAACAGAAATACGGCAGCACGCCCCAAAGCAGCAACCAAATCGAGCCCGAAGCGGCCGAGCCTGGCAAGTCGATTGGCCGCGCCACTCATGGCTTGTTCCCCTTGCCGAGGAGATCCTGAACATAATCCTGTGCCGGATAGTGAAATGCGACCGGACCGTCAGGCTCGCCCTGCATGAACTGGCGGATGCGAGGGTTCTGCGAATTCATCAGCTCGTCCGGCTCGCCCTGCCCGAGCACCTGACCGTCGCCGACCACATAAAGATAATCGGCGATGCTCGCGGTCTCAGTCAGGTCATGCGATACCACAATGCTGGTCAGACCCAACGCATCGTTCAGAAGGCGGATCAGCCGGACCAGCACACCCATGGAGATCGGATCCTGGCCGACGAACGGCTCGTCATACATCATCAGCTCAGGATCCAGCGCAATCGCCCGGGCCAGCGCCACGCGGCGCTTCATGCCGCCGGAAAGTTCGTCGGGCATCAGCTTCCAGGCACCGCGCAGCCCCACCGCCTGCAATTTGAGCATGACGATGTCACGAACCATGTCCTCGGGGAGCGAGGTATGCACGCGTAACGGAAAGGCAACGTTCTCGAACACGTCGAGATCGGTGAACAATGCACCGGACTGGAACAGCATGCCCATGTTCTGGCGCGCCTCGAACAACTCTTCACGTCCCAGGCGGGGGATATTCTGGCCGTTGACGAAAATCGAACCGCTATCCGGCCGCAACTGCGCACCGATCAGGCGCAACAGTGTCGTCTTGCCGCAGCCGGACGGCCCCATGATGCCGGTGACCTTCCCGCGAGGAATGCGAATGTCGACATTATTGAAGATGGTTCGGCCCGAGCGGCTGAACGTCACCTTCTGCAGATCGACGATGTAATCCGAGGCAGCGGCCATGTCTGGTTGATCCATCCCTTGCTACCGGCAATGGCCGGAAAAAATGACGCGCCAATATACCAGTTCGGCCAGCCGCACCCAAGCAGTGCAACATCTACTAACCGAACAAAGTTGGCGAAGGCGCATTTCCATTGCTAAAGGTGAGTT
>CAYZFU010000110.1:5887-10978 GCA_964477725.1 uncultured Halopseudomonas sp. | reverse complement strand
AACATGGTGTCCTGTGCGGACAGGCCGGTCTTGCTAATCCAAAGAGCTGAATGCATCGTCTTTCTCCTTGCCCGCCGGGTTATTGGCGCGGCATTATCGCGATCAACTGATCTGCAGAATTCGGTTGGTGGACTGAGCGTTTTCTTCTGCGGTACGCATCATCTTCACGTGCAGTTCGAACTGGCGGGCCAAAGTCAGCATCGACGTCATTTCCGAGACGGCGTTGACGTTGCTGCCTTCGAGGAAGCCCGTGGTCACGGTAACCGCCCCGTCCGCCGGTTGTTCAACCTCACCTTCCACTCGCATCAGTCCGTCTTCACCCTTGCGAACCAGCGCGTTGTCCGGCTTGACCAGCTTGATCCTGTCGACCTCGGCCATGACGCTCGGCGCTTCACCCAGCGCGCGGATGCTGATGGTGCCATCTGACCCGATCTCGATTTTCTCGGCCGGAGGGATAGCGATGGGACCGCCGTTGCCCAGCACCGGCAGACCGGAACTGGTGCGCAGCATGCCGAAAGCATCGACGGCCAGACTGCCGGCACGGGTATAAGCCTCGCTGCCGTCAGGTGCCTGCACTGCGATCCACCCCTCGCCTTCCACGGCAACATCGAGATCGCGCCCGGTCTCGATCAACGCCCCCTGGGAGAAGTCGCTCCCGGGACGCTCGGTCATGGCATATACACGGGTCGGAAAGGTTTCGCCGAAGACGGGCATCGAACGCGCCTGCTCGAAATCACGACGGAAGCCGGTAGTGCTCACGTTCGCCAGGTTGTTGGCGTGCGCAGCCTGGGCTTTCATGTTCTGGCTGGCGCCAGTCATGGAGATATATAGGGACTTGTCCATGCGCTACTCCCGCTTCACCGTGCGACAGGAAATTGCCGCTTTCATAGCGTTAACGGATATAAAGCATAGAGCGTGCCAAATCGAAATTTACGATGTTTTTACTTTACGAATCAATGGTATAGCATTATCCGAAAAACGAAAGGCGGCAACCGCAGGATCACGGTTGCCGCCCTCGTCAGCTGGCTGACGGTACCCTAGGGACTCGTCAGTTAGCGGAGGTTGATGATCGTCTGGGTGACGGCATCTTCTGTCTGGATGGTCTTGGCGTTGGCCTGGTAGTTGCGCTGGGCAACGATCAGATTGATCAACTGTTCCGACAAATCAACGTTCGATTGCTCCAGCGCGCCGGACTGAACGCTGCCCAACGTGCCGGAACCGGGTTTGCCTATGACCGGCTCGCCGGAGGCGGACGATTGCGCCCAGGCTGTCTTGCCCAGAGGGGTCAGGCCTTGCTGGTTGGCGAAAGTTGCCAGTGCCAGTTGGCCCTGCACCTTGGTCTCACCGTTGGTGTATCGAGCTACCAGCAGACCCTGGTCGTCGATTTCGAGCCCAGCCAGATCGCCAGTGGTGAATCCATCCTGGGAGACGGCGGTAACGGCGAAACTCGCCGCGTATTGGGTGGAACCTTTGAGGTCAACATCGAAGGTCATCGGCAGCGCACCGGTGGGCTGGCCTGCTTTGTCCTGCGGCTCCCAGCCAACTATCCTCAACGGACGATCTGTGCTCTCAAGCTTGCCTGTCGAGTCAAAGGTCAGTTCGAACGGATCATTCTCGGTCACAGACCGATTTCCGATCGTTACGTGCATATCCCACGAGTTCCCGCCAGTTTTAACAAAATACTTTGTCATTACGTGAGGGTTGCCTTGGCTGTCATACACGTTCACCGATGTGGAGCTATTGTAGGTCGATGAATCAGCGGGGAGGAACGACGTTTGAGCTTTTTCAGCAGCCGCAACGTTAGCTCTTCTTTCAGCAAGGGCGATCTCGTCCTGGGGGAGAGGGGTTTCCGATACGCGCTGATTATACGAGGCATCTGTCTCAGTATCAGTCTTCGGGCCGGCGACAGCAGTCTTTGCTGCAAGAATTTCTTCTTCAAAGACCTTTTTAAACTCTGCTTCAGCAAGCGCAGGCCGAACGCTGGTCGAATTCAAATTCAACGTCGATGCCACCACACCGGTAGCCCGCGGATTCGCCGCCTTGGTATCCACGCGCAAATCTGTCTGCACACCTTCGTTAATGGTGCCGGTCGCCTCGTTGACGCCGAAGCCCTGCAACCGCTCGCCAAAGTTGTTGACGATATTACCCTGGTTATCTGTGCCGAAGTAGCCAGCACGGGTATAGCTAAGCGCACCGTTGTTGCTGGTTACGAAGAAACCATTGCCATTGATCGCCAGGTCCAGGCTGTTTTCGGTGAAGTTTACTGCCCCCTGGCCAAACAGCTGAGCTACATCGCCAGTGATGACGCCACTGCCGACCGCATTGCTGCCCGAACCAAGCACCGACGCAGCATAGACGTCAGCAAACTCGGCGCGCGAACCTTTGAAGCCGACCGTGCCGGCGTTTGCAATGTTGTTACCCGTGACATTCAGATCTGAAGCCGCCGCCCGAATACCACTCAAACCAGTGTTAAAAGACATTTTGTACTCCTTGTCGGACGACGACTTACTTGCTAATGGAAAGAACTTCGGATAGCCCGATGCTGCCCAGCCCAGCCAGGTTCAGCACCATCTCCCCGCCCTTGCCTACCCCTAGCGACACGCTGTCAACATTGGCGGGAAGCAGAGTGGCGACCTGCTTCTGTTCACCGCCCTGGCTGGCGATGGCTTCGAACTTGTATTTGCCGGGTGGCAGAATGTTGCCGCTGGCATCCTGGCCGTTCCAGGTGAAATCGAGCATGCCCGGCTCTTGCGAGCCCATGTTGATGGCCGAAACGAGCTTTCCGGAACTGTTGTACACGTTCACCAGCACGTTGCTGCTCGACTGGGTGAGCGCCATCTGACCATTGATGCCCTGTTGCGTATCGACCATGGCATTGGACGTCGGAACGATCACCGAACGGCCGACCAGCGAAGAAGCCTGCAGAGCCTGGGACGACTGATAGCCGCTGAGTAGCGAATCCATCGACGTGTTCAGATTGCCGATACCTTCCACCGTACTGAACTGCGCAAGCTGGGCGATGAACTCCCCGTTTTCCTGCGGCGAAAGAGGATCCTGATTATTCATCTGGGTGACGAGCAATTGCAGGAATGCATCCTTTCCCAGCTCGTCGCCCTTGGCGAACCGGCCCTGGTCGACCTTGTAGTTGTCCAGCAGGCTTTCACCGACGCTGAGGTTGTTGCTGACGCTCATCAGGAGTTTTCCTTTACTGGCCCAGCGTCAGAACGCGCTGCAGCATAGTTTTGGCGGTGTTCATGATTTCAACGTTGGTCTGGTAAGCACGCGAAGCCGACATCATGTTGGCCATCTCTTCGACGACGTTGACGTTTGGATAAAAGACGTAGCCTTCATCATTGGCCATCGGATGGTCCGGCTCGTATCGAGCCTGCAATTCGGCGTCGGACTCGACTACGCCAAGAACCTGAACGCCCTGGCCCGCTTCGCCTTCGGACTGAAACAACGAGCCACCAAGACCCTGTTGCTCGCTGAAGACCGTGGCGAATACCGGGTTGCGAGCCCGATAGGTTTCGTCGATGCTGCTCGATACCGTCTCGGCATTGGCTATGTTGCTAGCTACCGTATTCAGGCGCAGCGACTGGGCGCTCATGCCGGATCCGGCGATGTTGAATACCTGGGTCAGGGACATGATCAGTCTCCTCGAATGGCCGTCATCAGGCCTTTGAACTTGCTGTTGAGGAAGGTGAAGCTTGCCTGGAAGTCGATCGCGTTTTGCGCGTATTTGGCTTGCTCGACCTGAGTGTCGACGCTGTTGCCATCGATCGATGCTTGCGCAGCGGTGCGGTAACGCAGGCCGGCAGCCTGATCGATGAAGTTTTCCATCGCCAGGTGCCCGCTATGGGTGCGCTGCGCCTTGAACGGCTCTCCGCCGCCGGATTGCTGCGCGTCGAGAACGCTTGCAAAGTCCAGGTCTCGCGCCTTGTAGTTCGGCGTATCGGCATTGGCGATGTTGTTGGCAAGCACTTCTGCACGGTCAGCGCGAAACGACAGCGCTTTCTCGTGCAGACCCAGTGCCCGATCGAAACTCAAGCTCATAGCATTCCTCCGCTCGCCCGCTCGGCAAGATATTCACGGAGAAGACAAAGCAAAGGCTATGCCAAAGCAAAATTAGCTAAATAAATCATGATCTTGGGCATACAGGAGAGGCCGGGGGCGGCAAGAAATTACCGCACCTCAGCGGTTAAAGCGGGGGAAACACGCCCGGCCGGCAAACCAGCGTCAATTGTCAGACGCCGCTTGCCTCGAGCTGCGAGGCAGCCATTACGGTCAGCGGGCCTTATAAACGATGCCGGGACTGCACTGCACCATCTGGTACAGCTCAGGCAAGCCGTTGAGCGCTTCAGATGCACCCAGCATGAGGTAACCGCCCGGTTTCAGCGTGGCATGGATGCGCTTGAGTATGTCTTTCTTGAGGTCTGCCGAGAAGTAGATCAGTACGTTGCGGCAGAATACGATGTCGAATTTGCCAAGCCCGGCATAACTGTCGAGCAAGTTCAGCGCCCTGAACTCGACACGCGAGCGAACCGGTTGTTTCACCGTCCAGCGCCCTGGACCGGCAGTATCGAAGTACCGCACCAACCGATCCTGCGAAAGACCGCGCGCGACGGATAGGCTGTCGTATTCCGCTGCCTTGGCCGCGCTGAGAATGCTGCCTGACAGATCGGTCGCGACAATCTGCGCGCCGGCGCGCAGCTGGCCAAGATTGGTCCGTTCGAATTCGTCTATGGACATGCTCAGCGAGTACGGCTCCTGCCCCGAAGAACAGGCAGCCGACCAGATACGCAGCCGCTGTCCGGGATTGGTCTGGATGAACTCCGGAATGAGTCTGGACTTGAGCACGTCGAACGGATAGACGTCGCGAAACCATAAGGTTTCGTTGGTTGTCATGGCGTCGATGACCGACTCGCGCAGGCCGCTACGCGGGTTCGCCTGAATCCGCGCCACGAGTTCGCCCAATGATTTGATACGTTCGTGCTCGAGGAGCCGATTCAACCGGCTCGCTACGAGATACTGCTTGTTGTCCCCCAGAACGATGCCACAGGCTTTTTCAAGGTAATCCCGGAACTGCTGAAA
>CAYZFU010000110.1:0-5877 GCA_964477725.1 uncultured Halopseudomonas sp. | reverse complement strand
TTTGCAGAGGTCACTCAACCCGCCCTATCTCGTTATGTACCGGCATTACGCCCCTGCGACGTCGCGCAGGGCATGCAGCCGGTCAATGACTCGCTGAGCCAGTTCGTCCGGTTTGAACTTCGCCAGGAATTCGTCCGCTCCGACCTTCTTTACCATCGCCTGATTGAATACGCCCGATAGTGAAGTGTGCAGCATGATGTGCAGCTTGCTCATCCGTTGATCATTGCGCACTTCGGCGGTCAGCGTATAGCCGTCCATTTCCGGCATCTCGATATCAGACACCATCATGAGCAGATGTTTCGAGACGTCTTCGCCCCGTTCGGCTAATTCCCGAAGCCAATCCAGCGCCTGACGACCATCGTTAAGAGCAACGATTTCCACACCGACCTCCTGCAGGCAACGCGCGACCTGTTTACGCGCGACGGTCGAGTCATCGACGATCAACACCTTGCGCGACACTGCTTCCGCCTGGGTCCGCTGGTCAATCACCCCGTCCGATATGCTCTCCACGGTTGGCACGACTTCAGCGAGAATTTTCTCTACGTCGATGATTTCCACTGTCTTGTCATCTACCCGCGTCACCGCAGTCAGGTAATGATCGCGACCGGTCCCACGTGGCGGTGGATGGATTTCAGACCAGTTCATGTTGACGATGCGCTCTACCGAGCGAACCAGGAACCCCTGAACCCGATAGTTGTATTCGGTAATAATAACGAAGGCAGTGCTGATGTCGCTCAGCCCGGGCCCGCCGGTAGCCTTGTTCAGATCGATGATGGGCAATGTGCCGCCGCGAATATGCGCGACGCCGCGAACAACCGGGTTCAGCTTCGGCAACAGGGTCAGTTTGGGGCATTGCAGCACCTCCTTGACCTTGAATACGTTGATGCCATACAGCTGGTTTCCGGCTAGCCGGAACAGCAGTAGTTCAAGTCTATTCTGTCCGACCAGCTGGGTACGCTGGTTGACCGAGTCCATAACGCCAGCCATGGGCGCCTCCTCGTTATTACGCGCGGCGGTACGTTTCTTGCTTCCACTACAGGAAAGCGACAGTAACTTGGCGCCACCCGTTTTGTCATCAAGGCTAATTGTATGCGTTTTATCAGGCACTGCGCGGCGCTGGCGATATTTTTTTCAGCCAGCTCGCCCGCGAATCCTCTGATCGAACAGCTTATCGGCACAACCGAAGCTTTTCTTGAGGAACAAGCCGAACGTCACGTGTCGGCGAGCACTCGCGATGCCCGCTACGAGATCGAAGTCGGACGGCTCGACCCCCGTTTGCGACTGCCGCTGTGTCCGCCGGAGGCGATCGCAGCGACACTCGAAAGCCCCACGGTGCCCGTCGGACGAGTAACAGTGCGCATCAACTGCGAGAGCGAACAGGCGCGCTGGCGCCTGTTCGTGCCGGCTAGAGTGAGCCTTTTTGAGCAGGTACTGGTGTCTCGGCGTCCTCTCGCACGGCACGAAGTCATCCAGCCGTCCGACCTGGCCTTGCTGGAAAAAGACATCGGACTGCTCGGCGATCAATACCTGACCGACCCCGCGCAGGTGTTGGGCAAACGAGCAAAGCGTCAGCTACCTGGCGATACGGTGATCGGATCCAACCACCTGGAAAACGATGAAGTGGTCAAGCGTGGCGACAAGGTTGTGATTAGCGCAGCGAATACCCAAATCTCGGTTCGCATGCCGGGGGAAGCATTGCAGGCCGGTACCGTCGGCAGCCAGATCCGAGTACGCAACACCCGCTCGGGGCGGGTCGTCACAGCACGGATCGTTGCCCCCGGACAAGTTGAAGTGGCGATGTGACTGCGAACCGTTTCCGCTATACTGCTGTCTGATATCCAGAAGCGCCGCAGAAGCCTGCAACGTGATTCAAGTCACATAGTTTTTTCCTAAAGTTTTTCCTGCATCGGCCGTTACTGATGTTAGTAAAACATTCAAAGTTCTGAGGACCTGCAGAATGGTTATTGACTTCAACGCCCCTAACGGAGCCAACAATAGCGGTCGGACCGGCCAGGCTGGTGCGTCCTCCGTGAAGCGCGACCCCGGTGTAGAGAACGCCCGCGGCGCGGAGAAGACTCCGGAGCAGAAGCAGCCGGCCGGCGAGTCTTCGGTCAAGCTGAGCGAGCAGGCACAACAATTGAAATCGATTGAAGAACGTCTTCGGCAACTGCCCGAGGTGGACAACGAGCGTGTCGCTCAGATCCGCCAGGCTGTTGCGGACGGCAGCTACAAGCCAGACAGCAGCCGCATCGCGGACAAGCTTTTGGCGCTGGAAACCCGCTAAGGGCCAGTTTTCTGACGGCCACGGTCACTGGAGATGGACAGATGATCGATCTGCACACGATATTCGACCAGGCCATTCAGGATTGTCAGCTGTTTCTCGACCTTCTGGATCGCGAGCAGGATGCGCTCGGTCGTCATGACATGACCGAACTGGAACGCTTGCTCGATGCCAAGTCGCCCATCATCAAGGCGCTCTCTCTGCATGACCAGGCCATCGCTGGCTGGTGCCAGCAGGCCGGAAAACAACCAGGGCAGAGTATGGAGAGCTTTATCGACTCGCTTGGACAGCCACAGCTACGCCAGGACTACGAGGCGTTCCGCGATGCCTTGCTGCGCTGTCAGGATGCCAACCAGCGTAACGCCCGGCTGGTCCGTCACAGCCAGCACGCAACCAGTCATCTCATCGATCTGCTGCGCAATCAGGGCGAGTCGAGCCAGAGCGTTTACGATCGGCAAGGCTTGACCAGCCGCGCGGGTTCGCAGCGCCCATTGACCAAAGCCTGACGGCATCGGATAAGATCATACGAGTCGCCTTGCTGTATAGTAGCGGCTCTATCACAACGGATGTCGAGAGCCAGCAGTACCATGCTATTTGAACAAGAAGTGGGTCCTCAGCCCCCCAGGGAAGTTCGCTCCCAAATCGAAATTGCCTCCCTTTTGAAGACGTTGCAACAGTCGCGCGATCCGCTTGTGGTGACCTTCCCCGAGCGCGCTCAGAAATTCCAAAGCTTCATGGTCAACACTGACCCCGCAGCTGGGCTGATCTGGATCGACGAACTGATCCCGAGAGATGGGGACCGCTACATAGAGCAAGGGGAATCCTTTCGCATCGATGCCTGGCACGAAGGCGTTCATATCCGCTGGACCTGCCCCGCCGCGCAGAAACGGGAATTCGAAAATGCCCCCGCATACTGCGCTCCGCTTCCCGAGAACATGATCTACCACCAGAAACGGGGTGCTTTCCGCGCAGCCGTGCATCGTTCGATCGAGACGAAGATCGGGCTGATGAAGCAACAGCGCCAACCGCAACTGTTCGGTGAACTCGTAGACATATCAGCCACAGGCTGCAAAGCGCGCTTCTCCGGCGACGTGCGCAATCAGCTAGCGCCTGGAGAGCTGCAGGAAGACAGCTTTCTGGAATTACCCGACGCAGGTCGTATCGCCCTGTCAATGGAAGTACGCCATGTCGTTCATGACGAGACGACCAACGAAAGTTACGTCGGCTTGCGCTTCCGTCAACCCCAGCCCAGTGCTCAACGACAGATTGACCGCTACGTCAACACCCTGCAGCGCGAGGCGCGACGCCTGGAAAAAGAAGATCTTTTCTAGGCTTCAGGCAGGCCGATGCTCTTCCTCGTCCTGCCGACGCGCACTGTAAGCATCCCCCTCATCGAGCATCTGCTCAGCCACGATGTGCTCATCGACCCGAGGGTCGATCGCCGCGGTAAGCGGCGAACTGACCAGGTTACCCGCAGCAGGCATGTAGTGGATCGGAGCCTCCTCCACGAGGTGCTCGCCGGTCACCCGGCCCGGGCGAACCTGCAAGGAGAGCAGCAACGTGCATACGCCCATGAACAGATAAAGCGCATGCGGACCCCAGAAGTTCATCACGGTCGAACCCAGCAATGGCCCGACGCTCGCTCCCAGCCCAAAAGTGACCAGCAACATTGCCGAGAGCAACACCCGGTGCTCCTGTTCTACGTGGTCGTTGGCCAACGCAACAGCTAGCGGGTAAAGAGTGAATGCAAGCACACCAAACAACCCGGTCATCAGCATCAGCCCTGGTTCGGGTAAAACTGCCACAGCGATGAGCAGCACCACACCGGTGAGCACTATGGCGTTCAGCTGAATCATCCGGCTGCGATCCAGACGATCCGACAACCAGCCAACCGGCCATTGCGCCAGCAGCCCCGCGCCAATCGTGACTGCCATGAAAATACCCACATCGGACGTGGCCAACCCTACCGAACTGGCGAAGACTGGAGCGAGACCATAGAAAGCTCCCAGGAGGATGCCGGACACTGCGATCGTGCTGAGGGCCAACGGGACACGCTGGATAAAGAATTTCACCTTAAGCGGTGCAGGATGCAGCGGCGCCGGGTGAATGCGGTTGGTTACAGCTACCGGCACCAGGCACAGCGAGAAACACATCGCCACCAACAGGATATGGCGCAAATCAAGCTCGGGCATCACGGTGAGCACCACCTGACCGCACGCAAGTCCTAGGAACGTGACCACCATATAAGCGGCGAACACACGCCCGCGCTGGTGAGACTCGGCCTGTTCGTTGAGCCAGCTTTCCAGCACCATGTATTGACACATCATAGCCATGCCAACCAGAAACCGCAGCGCGAGCCAGACCTGAACATCGTCAGTCAACGCATGACCTATTACCGAAGCAGTAACGACTCCGGCACTCGCGACGAAGGCGCGGATATGACCAACCCTGGCGATCAACCGGTGCCCCACCCAACCACCCATGACCAGACCGACGTAATAGCCCGTCATCAGAATGCCGATCCATACCTCGCTTACACCCTCTCCGGCGAGCCGCAAGCCGATATAGGTGCTGAGCAAACCGCTCCCGGTCAGCATCAGCAGCGTGGCGAAATACAAGGAGGAAAAAGCGGCGAACGTGCTGGACATCTATACTCCTGGAGCGCCGAATGCGACGGTACGGACCGTCAGCGACCGTAAGATCACCGGGCCGAGAGACCCGCGGAAGGAAAGTAGTGGTTCGACTTAGGCCGCCCGGGCGAGTTCCGGCCCAAATGCAAAGGGCCTGGCTAAGCCAGGCCCTTCAAGTTTGGTGCGCGAGCCCGGATTCGAACCTGTGGCCCACAGCTTAGAAGGCGGTTGCTCTATCCAGCTGAGCTACAAGCGCGCTAAATGGTACGAGAGGGGCGCATCTTACCGCACACCACCGGTGCTCGCCAGAGGAGTGAACTTACCAGCAAAATGCTGCTAGAATGCCATCCGTCTGAATCCCGTCACAAAACCCAGACATTTTTCTGTCGCGCGCTTCAAATATCTAAAAAAATAGGTATAAAGAGAAGTAATTGGGCTGAATGTGTTGTCAGCATGATAAGGGAAACCGTTCCCACACAAAGCGGGCGTACTGGTGGCAGGAAGCCATAAGAGTCTTACTGGCCAGCATCGATTACACAATTTAGAGCGATTTTGTTGCCCTATGAAAACTGCAATCCAACACTATACGAGCAGAACCGCGGACAAATTTGTGGTTCGGCTACCGCAAGGCATGCGCGACCGCATCGCTGAGGTGGCAAAGCAACATCACCGCAGCATGAACTCGGAAATCATCGCCCGGCTCGAGCACAGCTTGCTGGACCTGCCAACTCTCCCCGAACAACCGTCCCGGCAGGCGCTGAACGATCAGCAGCTCGATGCGCTGAGTCACCCTGAAAGAGAGTTGCTTGTGCGTTTCCGCGAGATGAGCCGTAGACAGCAAAACGCCCTATTGGCGCTGTTGGCAGCAGAAGCCAGCTGAAACCCGGCCAAAAAAAACCGCTCTCAGGAGCGGTCAGACTGCTGACGAACCCACCTTTTTTGGTGGGTTTCGTTTTTCTGGGGTTT
>CAYZFU010000109.1:4027-11092 GCA_964477725.1 uncultured Halopseudomonas sp. | reverse complement strand
CAGTGCCTGGAAGTTCGATTCGCGCGCCAGGTCGCGCAGGATCATGGCAAAGGAACGGTCGTCCTCGATGATCAGCAGTCGGCGCGCCGTTTCATCGGGCTGAAGACGATCATCATCCACGGCTGCTGTTTCTGTCGACCGAGAAGGTACCGGTGCGGCACTTGGCGGGACGGAAGAGGGCGCTGGTGCGGCCTGGATCACCGGTGCAGCCAAGCGCACCGCCGCGCCATCGTACTGTTGTGGAATGATCACAGTGAAGGTGCTGCCGGATCCCGGGCGGCTTTTCAGATGCACGGTGCCGCCGAGCAGGCGGACCACTTCACGGGAGATCGACAAGCCGAGGCCCGTGCCGCCGAACTTGCGGCTGATGGTGCTATCGGCCTGATGGAAAGCTTCGAAAATCCGTGCCTGCTGGTCCTCGGCGATACCGATGCCTGTATCGGTGACCGACAGGGAAATCTGATTATCGCCAAGCGCACGCAGGCTCAAGGTAACGCTGCCGGTATCGGTGAACTTGATCGCGTTGGCGATCAGATTCTTGAGTACCTGCTCCAAACGCTGCGGGTCGGTCTCGATAACAGGCGGAACATCAGGTGACACGTCCAGCGAAAACGCGAGGCCCTTGTCCCGGGCAACCGGGTCGAAGAGATGGCGAAGCGAAGTGACCATGCGTTCAACCGATACCGATTCGGGTCGAATCTCCACGTGACCCGCCTCGATTTTCGACAGATCGAGGATATCGTTGATCAGATTCAGCAGGTCATTGCCTGACGACTGTATGGTTTGCGCGTATTTCACCTGTTCGGGGGTGAGGTTTTCATCTGCATTGTCGGCGAGCAGTTTGGCGAGGATAAGCGAGGAGTTGAGCGGGGTGCGCAGCTCGTGGGACATATTCGCAAGGAAGTCCGATTTGTACCGGCTTGCCTGCTCCACCTCCTGGGCCTTGTGCTGGATCGCTACATTCGCCTTTTCCAGCTCGTCGCGCTGACACTCCAGTTCCTGCGCCTGTTCTTCCAGCTGCGAATTGGTCTGCTCCAGCTCGACTTGCTGTTGCTCCAGACGTGCTTGTGACTCTTTAAGGGCCCGGCCCTGTTCTTCCAGCTCCTCATTGGAAACGCGCAGTTCTTCGCTTTGAACCTGCATCTCTTCAGCCTGACGCTGTGTTTCAGACAGCAGGGTTCGCAGTTGAGTGCGGAACTCGGCGGACCTGATCGACGCGGCGATGGTACCGGATGACTGCTCGAGCAGAGCCAGGACGTGATCGTTGACCGGATGCAGGAAGCCGAGCTCGAGCACAGCTTTGACTTCACCGTCCATGATTGCCGGCGCGAGAGCCAGGAAGCGCGGTGACTGCTGGCCGAGACTGGAACCGAAGGCGATGTAACCCTCTGGAAGCTCGCCCACGGTGATCGGCCGATGATCTTCCTGCACATGGGCGAAAAGGCCGTCCTTGCCATGAAAATGGTCGGGTATGTCGGCGTTCGCGGGCACGCCATGGTTGGCCAGGAGAGCGTATCGACCGTTTTCCTTCACGTAGAGAGTGCCAGCCACTGCGCCGAGATGGTTGGTGAGATAGCGCAGAATGTTCTGGCCGAGTTCCTGCGTTGACTGCTCGCCCATCACGACCGACGCTAGATCCACCTGGGCGCCTTGCAGCAGTTGCTCTCGTCGACGCGCTAGCGTCGTTTTGCGCACCAATGCGGCAATAATGACTGTCAGCGCAATGCCGAGGGAGCCAGATAGCACGCTGGTGACGAAGGCTACGGTATAGGCGTCATTCATCGCCTCTACCCGCTGTGCCCGCAGTTCACGTTCTTCTTCGCGAAGCTGCGAAATCACGGCACGGATGGCGTCCATCTCCGCCTTCCCGCGTTCCAGATTGGCGCCAGCGATCGCTGCGGCCTGTCCGTCCCTCAGGTATATGCCCAGTATCAGTTCAAGTTCTTGAAATCGGGTCGTGATATAGCCCTTCAGCTCTTCGAAGCGCCAACGCTGCGCGTCGTTGCCGGAAATCAGCGCCTCGACGCGCCGCAACCGGTTCTGCACCTGGGAAATGGCTCGATTATAAGGTTCGAGATAGCGTTCATCGCCTGTGAGCAGAAAGCCGCGTTGCCCTGTTTCGGCATCCTGCACATCCACCAGTAGGCGATCGATGGCGACAATAACGTTGTGCGTCTGGGCAACGCTTTCGTTGCTCGCTTTGAGAAGCTGGGTGGTATAGACCGCAACCGCGGTGCTCAGAATGAAGAATACGAACACCGCTGCCAGACCGGCGGCGACTTTCGGATCCAGACCAAGTCTTCCCTTGTTGCTCATGCTCGCGCTTTTTCTATGCATTTGAACTCACGCGTACTCACAATTGGCGGCACTGCAGGGCGATCCGTCGCAGCCGATGGAAGGACTACTTTGCACGGGGCTCAACAATGCGCTGTTGGCTCGTAGTGGGCCGGATATCCAGCCTGAAAAGAAGCGGTCGACTGCCTCGCTTTGACGACCGCTTCGGGAGTTTACCACCAAATATGTCGGAGACATCGAAGCGAAGGTCACGGCGGGACGGGGGGCGGTTGTTTCCGGGCTGCTTCGCTACCGTCTGGTTTTGCGTCAGCGGTGGGTTGCGCAAACCAAACTGAAGTGATGCGACCGCCGTACCGAACATCGGTTTGCAGCCCATCAACGATGAAGCATGTGTCGGCGTGGTGCGCTTCGCTATGTAGCACTGCGCGAAGCTGTCGACGCCCTGGTCACGGCTGTATCCATACCGTAGTGACGATCAGCACCGTCCAGAAAATCGCACAGCCGGACGGTGCGGCCTTGGCGTACAGCATTGCGCGCTTCTGATCCTCGATTCGCTCTTCACGCCTGGACAGCAGCGGATTTCCGTCGAGTGACAGTCCGCCGGTCGACATTCTTCCAATCATTGCCAATTGCTTGCCTTGCCAATGCAGGACCACGCCACTGGCAGCGTTGATGCTGGGCCATGCGTGCATGCAGCAGGCGATTGCGAAAAGACCGAGTGCAGGGGGGACGACCAGGGTGAAGGTGTCTGCCCACTGCGGATTCTCGTTCAGCATCGCAAGACCAAAGGTGATGGTCAGGCAAGACTGGGTGGCGAGAAAAGCCGCGACCTTCTGAAACAGGACATCCAGAGCCTGCTGACCCTCTTGGCGGAAAAACTCCAGGCATTCCCTGGGGCTACCGAGTGCGTCCCGCTCCGGGTCGGGTTTGTTCGTTTCGTTGAGAATGGTGACCATTTGAGACTCGCGATGATGACTGACGTATGTCCTCTGCGGTTGAACGTCTCCGTTTGGCGTCGAGGGGATATTATTGTTCCGTGCGCCTGGGATGGGCCGGGGCTGGTTTGCTGCGGCTCACGTGCCTGGTCGCACTACGCATTGTTCGGAACGCGGTCAGGTTGAAGCTGTCCCAGCTTCGAGCTTTCAGCGTCCTGTGTGGAGCGGCGCTGCTCGCGACGCGGGAGTTTCGAACAAGCTCTGCCAACCATGGGAGGCTTCATGGCCTACGACATATCGCACGATGCGGATAACGGCCAGTTCTACCTTCAGAGCAATGAGGGCAGAGCCTATCTTGCCTACAGACAGGCGGGTGACGACACGCTGGATCTCTACCACACCTCGGTGCCAGAGACGCTGCAGGGCGAAGGCGTCGCCGCGGCTTTGACCGAGCGAGCGCTCAGGTTCGCGGAGGAGAACGGCTACAAGGTCGTGCCGTCATGCCCCTATGTACAAAAATACATGACCGATCATGGACTGCACTAGCCAACCTGATTGGTCTCGCTAATCGATAACCCGCACCAGCTCGCCGAGTGAATCTGCCCATTGCAGCGGACAGGACTCGGCTTCGGCTCGAGCGCCCTGAGCGCTGGTATCGGCTCGTCGTGCATACACATCTGATCCAACCGTGACTCGTCTCGCCTAACGTTTTCCCGCTCCGGTTCAACTTCACCGAAGACAGGTTGTGGCTGTCTTCCGGTCCTCCGTGCATCTCTTTCAGTCTCCCCATCTCCAGGCCCTGCCGACCGCGGCCTGGTTCATGGCCTGGCCTAAATGAGCTAACTCACTTGACGCGATCAGGTTATAAAGTAACATTTGCAACGTTACAACATAACGCAAGGAAAGAGGCAATGAAGGGCAGGAGCATTCCGCGACTGGTGTTTTGGTTGGGCATGGCTGGAGCGCAGCAAGCGCTGGCAGACGAGGTTGTTGAACTGGGTGCTATTACCGTGGAAGCCAAAGCGGAGCGGGCCGATGGTCCGGTGGTTGGCTATCGTGCGACGCGCTCGGCCACGGCGACCAAAACCGACACTGCGCTGGCGGACGTCCCGCAATCGGTAAGTGTCGTTCCGGCTGCAGTATTGGAAGATCTCCAGTCGCCCCGGGTGGAACGTGCACTGGACTTTGCCGGCGGCGTATCGCGGCAGAATGATTTCGGCGGGCTGACGCTGTATGAATACAGCGTTCGGGGCCTGACGACATCTGAATTCTACCGGGACGGGTTCAGCGCCAACCGTGGGTACATGGCCTCGCCCGATGCTGCCGGTATCGAACGTATCGAGGTGCTCAAAGGGCCAGCTTCCAGCGCATACGGTCGCGGTGATCCGGGCGGTGTGGTCAACCTGGTCAGCAAGCAGCCGGTGACCGATCGCTTTGCAAGGGGAAGCGTGTCGGCGGGTAGCTGGGATCAGTACAGGGGCGCTCTGGATATCAATGCACCGGTGGGCGATGGCGATGCTGTGCATTACCGATTGAATCTGGCCGTGGAAGATAACGGCAGCTTTCGCGACCATATCCAGTCGCAGCGTCACGTGATCGCGCCATCGTTGTATTGGGATATCTCCGCGCGGACACGCTTGCTGCTGCAAGCCGAGATCCTGCGCAGCGAGCAGATCTTCGACCGCGGCATTGTCGCGCCGGGCGGCCGGCTTGGCCGCGCCTCGCGCCGCGATTTTTTCGGCGAGCCCGGCGACGGTGCGATCAGCAATGATAACCAGACGCTACAGGCCGAGCTGATTCACGACCTCGCTGATGACTGGTCGCTACGACTTGCCGGGCATTACAAGTCGGGAAGAATGCACGGTTTCGCCACTGAAGCCAGCGTGTTGGAGGCCGACGGGTATACCCTGCTGCGTGATAGACGCTACCGCGACTACGAATGGGAAAACGGTATCGCTCAGCTCGAGTTGCGTGGTCGGCTTATGGCAGCCGGCCTGGAACACGAACTGCTTGCTGGTCTGGAATACGAGCGCTATCAGCTTGACGAGACGCTGCTGCGCACCGGACCGGCCTCTCCGATCGATATTCGCAGGCCGCTGTACGGCCAGTTGCCTGCCTCGTTCAATCCAGCACGGCGCACCGACCGCGAGCAGACCAGCTATTCGCGTTCGCTGATGCTGCAGGACCAGATCACCGTAACAG
Source organism: uncultured Halopseudomonas sp. (assembly GCA_964477725.1). Lineage (GTDB taxonomy): Bacteria > Pseudomonadota > Gammaproteobacteria > Pseudomonadales > Pseudomonadaceae > Halopseudomonas. The sequence continues at coordinate 5,660 of CAYZFU010000109.1, read as the reverse complement.
AGCACTGGCGAGTACTGGCCGGGGTGCGATATGACCAGTACGACCGGCAATTAGTCAACCAGGTCAATTCGACCAGGCAGCCACAGCGCCTGGAGGAAGTCACACCACGGCTGGGAGTGCTGTACCAGTTGACCGATCAGACCGGACTATTCGCCAATGCTTCGCGCTCATTCAAACCCAACGGCGGTCTGGATGCGGCTGGTAACCCCTTCGAGCCGGAACAGGGGCTCGGCTACGAAGCAGGGGTCAAGTTCGAGTCGGGCGACGGCAGGTTCGGCATGACGCTCGCCGCGTTTTCCATCGAGAAGGAAAACGTGCTCACCAGTGATCCCGATGACAACACCTATCAGATAGCCGCAGGCGAAGTGCGCAGCCGCGGGTTCGATGTACAGCTTTCCGGACAATTGTCTCCGTCAGTGCGCGTCATCGGTGGCTACGCCTATGTCGATGCCGAGGTGCGGCGTGACAACACCCTGCGTCCGGGTGCGCGTTTGCTCAACGTGCCGCGGCACAACGCGGGGTTGCTCGGCGTGTATCAGTGGCAGCGCGGTGCGCTTGCCGAACTGGAGGTTGGCGCAGCGTTAACGCATGTCGACGAGCGATCTGGCGACGTTACTGACAGCGGCTTCGAGCTGCCGTCGTATACCCGGGTGGATCTGCTGGCAAGGTATCCGCTGGGCGATCGGATCGAGCTGCAGGTAAACCTCGATAACCTGTTCGACCGCACCTATTACGAGCGCTCCTACAGCAACCTCTGGGTCTCTCCCGGTGCGCCTCGCAACCTCACTGTCGCCCTCGACTGGCAGTGGTAACCAACCGTGAACCGAGGAACCAGGATGAACAAAGCAATGATGTGCGCGGGCCTGCTGAGCCTCGCAGGCATTTTCGCCGGTCTGCTTGCCGGACCGGCGGCAGCGCATGGGTTATGGGTCGAGGAGCGGCGCGGCAACCTCGAGGTGATTTACGGCCACGGCGCCGAAGATAACGCTTACGATCCGAAGAAAATCAACGCTGCGCTGGCGTTCGACCGGGCTGGGAAGGCTGTCCCGGCCGAGGTGAAGCCTTTGCAGGACCACGGGCGCGTCGAAGCGGATAACTCAGCGGCAATGGTGGTGGTTACTCTCGATAACGGGTACTGGACCAGCGATGCCCAGGGCGCCTGGCACAACAAGGGCCGCAGCGCCGTGGCGGATGCCAAGGAATCAGGTCGCTACACCAAGACGGCAGTAATGCACCTCAAGCCAGGTGCCACCATTCCGGACCTGAAGCGACTCGATCTGGTCATAGTCCCGCTGCGCGATCCGCTATCGGTGCATCCTGGCGAAGCGCTACCGGTCAGGGTAATGATGGATGGCAAGCCGGCCGCAGGGGTCGCGCTGATCGGTGACTACGTCAACGATCCGGAGCACGAGGTCGCAACCACGGATGAGAAAGGCGAAGCGCGGGTGACAATCCGCAACGCCGGGTTGAACGTCATAGCCGCGTCAGCTTCCGTGCCGACTGACGATCCGGAGGCCGACGTGCGCGGCATGCTCGCTACGCTGGCTTTCGTGTCCAGCTTGCATCAGCACTGAACGACGCTGGCGCCATGATGCGCCAGTCGCCTGATCAGATATGCTTCCGACTGCCAGCC
>CAYZFU010000109.1:0-4017 GCA_964477725.1 uncultured Halopseudomonas sp. | reverse complement strand
GGGACGCTGGACGCGCTCAGCTCAGCTTGGCGCTGTAAAGCTTTTCGTAATATTCCCGAGCCATGCGATCAGAATCGAACGCCGGCGTTACATCGCGCATGCTGGCCATGACAATCTCGTTCCATCTCTCGGGCTCGTGGTAGTAAAGCGGCATGATCCGGTCTTCGAGGATGGACATCAGGTTCTGGTAGTCCGCCTCGTTCTGTTCATGCTCGCTCAGCCCCGGCCCGGTAACGGGAATGATGAAGCTGTTCTCACCATCGCGGGCAAACTCCGGAATCCAGCCGTCATTGATCGAGAAGTTGACCGCACCATTCATGGCGGCGGTCATACCGCTGGTGCCGGAGGCTTCTCGTGGTCGCACGGGCGTGTTCAGCCAGACATCCGCGCCCTGCTTGAGCTGGCGCGACAGCTCGATTTCGTAACCGGTGAGGACCGCGATATTGCGCTTCTTGCGAGACAGTCGTACCAGCCCGTTGAATACGCTGATGGCATCATGATCGAACGGAAAGGGTTTGCCAGCCCAGATGATCTGAACAGGGCGGTCGGTCCGCTCGATAAGGTTCAGGAACCGCTGGAAGTCATGCAGAAGCAGCGTGGCGCGCTTGTAATGAGCGAAGCGGCGGGCCCAGACAATGGTCAGCACGTCCCGATCGAACAGTTTGCCGGTTTGATCAGCGACGATGCGGAACAGATCGTCCTTCATTTCCTTTTTACGCGTGACCAGGCGCTTGGGGTCGTTGCGATCGAGAGCCTGACGCAGCTTCTTGTCCTGCCAGAACGAGGCATTCTGCGAATTGGTGATTGCCTCGATGGGGCAGATGCCCTGGTTGCCTTCCCACATCTGGTTCGCCACCGCCCCGTGCAACCTGGATACCCCATTGCATGCATGCGAAACGCGTAGCGCTGCCAGCGTGTGACTGAACAGGTGTTCGTGAATGCCGGTGAGGTTCACTTCCTGCTCATGGCTGAGCGCACCGAAGAAACCCATGCGCTTGAGAAACGAGGTCTCGTGCTCTTCGTTGCCGGCTTTCTCGGGTGTATGCGTGGTGAACACGATGCGCTTACGCACCTCACCTGCATCACCGAGGCGATCCATCAAATGAAAGGCCAAGGGCAGGGCGTGCGCTTCATTCATATGGTAGAGATCGGCGCCACCCAGGGCTTCGACCACCTTGGCCCCGCCCAGGCCGAGTACGATGCTCTGCGCTATGCGTGCAGCGGGTTCGACGTCATACAGGCAGTGCGTGATGGTGCGCGCCAGATGATCGTTTTCCGGGATGTCGGTGGTGAGCAGATAGAGCGGCGCGCTGCCGAATGTCTGAGCCTGCAGACACAGCGCCTTTACTTTCACATCGTGACCGTTGACCTGCACCGTGACGGTGATGCCCGGATCGGTCAGGAATGGATAGTACTTCTTGGTGAAATCAACACGCAGGGTCTGGTCCGCGTTGCGTGCCTGATCGTAATAGCCGTACTTCCACAGCATGCCGATGCCGATCACGTTCTGACGCAGCTGATAAGCACTGCGCATGTGCGACCCGGCAAGAAAGCCCAGGCCGCCCGAGTAGATTTTCAGCGCCTGGTCGATGGCAAATTCCATGGAAAAGTAGGCCACCTTGCGCGCATACGCTGGGTTGACGCGATAGGGCAGGGGCCAGTTGGTGGTGTCCGTCATGTCGTGCTCCATTATCCACCGGCGCGGAAGGCCGGGTGGCGCTGTCGAGCTGCTCATTCTCTGTTTCGCTCAAGCTTTTGCAACGTCTTGCGACGAACGGCATGGATGACCGCGGAACTTTTTCACAAGTGCACCAAAAACGGGAGTGTGTTCGCTCAACGCACACTTCTGGTTCGTTCGGTCAAGAGAGCCGAAGCCAGCTCTGTGGTCGTCCCTGCGGTTCTTCGCTGCCTCTGGTCTTCGGCAAGAGCACCGTAAAATCAGTGTCTTAGGTTTGCTTCAGGCATGCGGAGTCGGCTGGCATGTGGCGTGTTGGCACACTCGTTGCTTCGTCATATGCAAGACCTGCGTGATGCTTCGCAGGTGTCCCTCGGTCAACGGCGACCCACAAAGGGGCCAGCAAGATCGGCAACGCTGCCTGGTCGTGCTGAACAAACCAATTGAATATCAGGCAAAGGCGCCTGGAGTCTGCAGAGATTCCAGGCGCCTTTTTGTTTTGGTCGGCAATGCCGGCGAACGCTTCGACTGAGGAAAGGCTATGAACTCCATCGTTACTTCGACCAAGAGCGAGACATTGGTCGTTATCGGCAACGGCATGGTCGGCCACCATTGCGTCGAACAGTTGATCGAGCAGGGCGCACTGACCCGTTACGACATTCATGTTTTCGGTGACGAAAAGCAGCGTGCGTATGACCGCGTGCATCTCTCCGAGTACTTTGGCGGACGCGACGCCGAGTCGCTGGCCATGTGCGATTCCGATTTCTACGAGTGCAACGGCGTCAGATTGCATCTGGGTGTGCAAGTGATCGAGATCGACCGTAAGCGCAAGGAAGTCATCACCAGCGAAGGCCGCCAGGCCTACGATCAGCTGATTCTAGCGACTGGCTCTTACCCCTTCGTACCGCCGATACCCGGTGCAGAAGGCAACTCGCGGCTGGTGTACCGCACGCTCGAAGACCTTGATGGAATCCGCGCAGCCGCTGCCACGGCGCGCCGTGGTGTGGTGGTCGGCGGGGGGCTGCTCGGTCTGGAAGCGGCCAACGCTCTGAAGTCGCTGGGTATCGAGGCGCATGTCGTGGAATTCGCTCCGCGCCTGATGCCGGTACAGCTGGATGCCGACGGCGGCGCAGCACTCAAGGCGCGTATCGAGGCGCTGGGCGTTTCCGTGCATCTGTCGCGAGCCACCAAGGAGATTGTGGCCGGTGAAGAGCATGCCTATCGCATGAACTTCAATGATGGTGAGTTTCTCGAGACCGACCTGATCGTCTTTTCCGCCGGCATCCGGCCGCAGGATGCCCTGGCGCGCGCTTGTGGCCTGGAAGTCGCCGAGCGCGGCGGCGTGATCATCGACAACCATTGCCGTACCAGCGATGCGGCGATTCACGCCATCGGCGAATGCGCGTCCTGGAACGGCAGCATCTTTGGGCTGGTCGCGCCGGGCTACACCATGGCCCGCAACCTGGCCAAGCAGATTGCCGGCGTGGATTATGATCCGTTCACCGGTGCGGACATGTCGACCAAGCTGAAGTTGTTGGGTGTTGACGTCGGTTCGATCGGCGATGCCCATGCCGCCACACCGGGCGCCAAGAGCTACCGGTTCATCGATGAAGCCACCTCGACCTACCGCCGACTGGTGGTATCAGCTGATGGCAAGCACGTGATCGGCGCGGTGCTGGTTGGTGACAACAGCTACTACGACACCCTGCTGCAATACGCCCAGAACGGCATCAAGCTGCCGGCCGATCCGTCGAGTCTGATCCTGCCGATGTCCGATGGTGCGCCGACGCTGGGCGCGGATGCGCTGCCGGACACCGCCACTGTTTGCTCCTGTCACAACGTTACCAAGGGCGCGGTGTGCTGCGCTGTTGACGCTGGCTGCACCGATCTCGGCGAACTCAAGGCGCAGACCAAGGCTGCTACCGGCTGTGGTGGCTGCAGCGCCCTGCTCAAGCAGGTCTTCGAGCATGAGCTGACCGCTCGCGGCGTGGAAGTCGACAAGAGCCTTTGCGAGCACTTCGCCTACACCCGTCAGGAGCTGTACGGCATCGTGCGGGTCGAGAATATTCAGAGTTTCGACGAGCTGCTGGCCAAGCATGGCCGCGGGCACCACGGCTGTCATATCTGCAAGCCGGCGGTCGGCTCGATTCTCGCTTCCTGCTGGAACCAGCCGATCACCGATCCGCTGCTGATCCCGCTGCAGGATACCAATGACACCTTCATGGCCAACATGCAAAAGAACGGCACCTATTCGATCGTGCCGCGCATTGCAGGAGGCGAAATCACCCCCGAGAAGCTCATCGTCCTGGGTCAGGTAGCGAAGAAGTACGACCTGTACACCA
>CAYZFU010000108.1:7530-11106 GCA_964477725.1 uncultured Halopseudomonas sp. | reverse complement strand
GCGAGCGAGGCCGTCCATAGCGCAACGATGACACCGGTGAGCAGTATCCCGCCTCGCCTGGTACTCAGCTCATCGATAATAGGGTCGACCTGCTCCATTACTGCGTCGGGCAACGCCAGGGCAGCTTGTTGTCGGAGCCAGTCGAAAAACTCCGGCACACCCAGAAATCCCAGTATGGCAATCAAAAAAACCAGAAACGGAAACATTGCGAATACGATGCGAAAGGCCAGCGCAGCGGCGTAGGTCTGCATGCGATCCTCTGCGAACGCGCGCAGCGTTTGCCTGATCATGGTAGACCAAGTCATCCCGCGAAGGCCTAGCAAACCCATGCCAGCCGCCCAGTGAAATGACGGGCCGCCTGGTGGCCCCGGAACCACATTGGCAAGGTCACGGCGCCCGCCAATCGGACGCAAGGCTTGATAGCCACTACCGCGCCGAACTCTGTTCCGGTTGCAACAGATTCCGCAAGATCTGCGCAATTGTTTCGACGTTTTCGTGGGCGAGCACGTGATACTCCTGCTCGCGCAGGAACATTCGCATATCGGCGTCGCCTCCCTCCCGCTTGCGATCGAGGTTCTGCTCCATGCGATTCAGTGCGGTTCTGGCCTGCTCGATCTGCTTCGGATCATAGGCCCAGCCGTAGTCCGCGCCGGCATCGTCAAGCGCATCGACAAGATCGGCTGTGCTTTCGCGCAGCTCGTCCAGCTGATCGAGAAGCTGATGGCCGACAACGATCTCCGTATTGCGCGTATCCCAGCTCCCCCCCAGCATCGTAGAAACCTGTGAGAGATGGTCGCCAAGGCTTCGGATCTGCCGGGTGACGGTGACGCCTGAGTCGTCGTCGCTCAACCAGCTGAGCCAGGCCGCATCAGTCGAACCGGCCTTCGAATCGAGCTGACGCTCCATGTCGTCCAGCTTCTGCCGCATCTGTTCCAGCGTTGTCCTGCGCTCTGGCCAGTTGTCGATCCCGAGCCGATCGCCAGTGTCGCGCAGCGTGCTGACCAGTTCGGCAGTGGAGTCTCGTAGGTCGCCCAGCGCATCGACGACGCTATGCCCGACGACGATCGAAACCGTCGACGACTGCGCTGGTTGTTGTGTTTGCTGGGCAGAAGATTGCAACGCCAGCAAGAGAGATATGGCGCCGGCCAACGCGGCGACAGGGAGCGACATTGCAGACTTGCTGTTCACAGTTACCTCCTCGGGTCGTTTCGTAGCGCCTCGATCGGGTGCGCATGAACATTCGGCAGGCACACGCCCCAAGGGTTCCTCGAATGCGCTACTAAGCATGCTACGACACAGGGAAGACTGAACTGCGACAGGGCTCGTTTCGGATCAGCGAAACGCTAGAAGATGAACGGAAAGAGGTCTAGCGGTACGGAGCGATGGCAGATGCGATGCTGGAACGTATGGTGCCCGGAGCCGGAATCGAACCGGCACGGAGTTGCCTCCGAGGGATTTTAAGTCTTTATTTTTGAGTTTTACCCAGCTTTACCAATCTATAAAATCCCTTGCACAGCGCGGCCTGTGGGCATATTCTCGCTTTACCAATTTTTACCAGATTCTATCTAGCGTGTTAGCCCGGTGTTAGCCCGTGTTAGCCAGAGCGATCAGGGAAGAGCAGAGAATGCCACGCGAAAAGAACAAGTTCGTATTCACCAAGACGGCGCTCGCCGCCATCGAGCCGACAGACAAGCGGGCCTACTATTGGGATACGCAGACTGCCGGCCTCGCCTTGCGCGTCACCCCTGCCGGCTCCAAGACCTTCTATGTAATCCACCGTGTCGGCGGTATGGGTCGAGCCAGCCAGGCCGAATACATTCGCATTGGCCCGTTCCCTGAACTGACCCCTGAGCAGGCCCGTACCGAAGCCCGGTCGAAGCTGAAAATGCTGAACGCTGGCGAGAGCGTTCGCGCCACGACCAATGCGAAGAAAGAAGAGCTCACCCTGGCTGACCTATGGGATATCTGGAAGGCTGAACGCGCTGTCGGGCCGAATCCGGACAAGCCGCTTAAGCGGAGCTGGAAGAAAGACGAGCGCTTGTATAACTGCCATCTAAAGGGCCGTGCCAAGCGCCGTATCAGCGAGCTTAACGCTACCGTAGCCAGCAAGATATTCCGCGACGTGACGGTCGCCAGCGGGCCAGTAGAAGCGAACCACGTTAAGCGCCTGGCGCGGGCTATGTGGAACCACGCGATCAAACACCACGGCCTCGCCATTCGCAATCCGTGGACCACGCTCAAGGACAACCCGGAGACGCCTCGCGAGCAGTGGGTCCGCCCCGAGCAGATGCCCGCCCTCCTCCGCGCCGTTGACGCCATCGACAATCAGGACGCCGCCGACGTGATCCGGCTATGTCTGTATACCGGGGCTCGCTCTGGCAACGTCAAGGCGATGCGCTGGGATCAGCTCGACATGGGCGCTACAACCTGGACGATCGGCAGCGCTCACCATAAAAACAAGCGCATCCACACAATCCCGCTGACGCCTGCTGCGATGGAAATCCTCAGCAACCGGCGCGGCGTGTCGCGTGTGTGGGTGTTTCCGGGCCAAAGCGACGAAGGCCATATCAGCGATATTTATGCGTCATGGAAGAAGGTTTTAGAGATTTTCACCAAGGAAGCTGGCTTGGACGCAATACCAGATATCCGCATTCACGACCTGCGACACACAACAGCTAGCTGGCTGGTCGGGCAAGGTGTGAGTTTGCCAATCGTGGGCAAGCTGCTAGGACACACCACGACGATCACGACGCAGCGTTATGCCCACCTCGAGCACGATCCGGTGCGTGACGTGCTAACCAAGATCACCGCTGCAATGGGCAGCAAGGAGGCCGCCGAATAACCAGCCGACGAAGTACCTCAAGGAAAGAAGAGCAATAACGACAACGTAAGAACTGCCAACACCGCGAGTCCACGGAACCCTGGGAGGGAACAGGACGAGCGAAGATAAAAGGAGCTTTACCCATGAACGCACAAGCTAACGTAGCACCTTCCACCAATGAAGCCGTCCTCGATGCCTACGACCAGCTAACGCTAGCGCGCGAGGTTTGCGACTGGATGGAAGCGCTTTCCGGGGCAATCTGCGCTTCTCTCGACAACGGCCACACGGACCGTGCAAACCGACTTGCCGGAGTAGCGCAATACCTTTCAGGGCGCTATGTACAGCATTTCGAGGAAGAAGCGGGAGCGCTGATTCGAGCTGCAGAAAAGGTGGCCGTGGCATGAGCGCCCTATTTCCCATTGATCGCGGCTTCGCTACCTTCTTTGCCGTCCAGCGCAGCGACATCGACCGCGGCCCCTATGGCTATGCCGGGCCTTTCATCACGATCGAGGAAGCGGAAGCCGCGCGGGTGAAGTTGTCCGCCAGCCAGCCGGCTTACACGTTCCGGCTTGCGCAATGCGGTTTGTGTGAGGAGGCGGCATTCGATATTGACGACGAGTACCGCGCCACAATGGCACGCTTCGCCGCCTAACCGAGTTTGACCAGCCTAGCCCGACGGGGCGAAAAGCGGGCCACCTACCCCGCCCGGCTGGTCGATCTAATGTAGGTCGCCTGAGGAGGCGCAAGGATGGCCG
>CAYZFU010000108.1:0-7520 GCA_964477725.1 uncultured Halopseudomonas sp. | reverse complement strand
CTGGGGAAAGCCTCGGATTTGTACGTCGAAAGATTCGCTCAAGCAGGCCAAGCGTTATTGCGTTACTGCTTGGAACATCCGGACCGGAGGGAGCGAGACACCATTCCGGAGGTTTTCGAACGCCACGCAAAATGGGCCATGGAGTTCGCTCTCGAATCATGCGGACCTGCTATGGAATGGCTGGTGGCCCAGCCTGCATGGAAGATGGCGATGGATGCTGCAGGGTTCACTGAGCAAAAATCGGACGATATCCACTGGCTACGTTGTAAATACGAAACACTGGCCAGGCAGGCCGCAGCTGCGTTCGACGAAAAGCCAGACATAAGCCTCTGGTACACCACGCGACGATTCGCAGAAGCAGGGGGGAGGTTCCTAGCGTACGCAAGTGGGGTCGGCGATGCGCTCGCCGCTTATTCGTCGGGTAGTCGCGCAAAAGGTGCTGTAGACGGACCGGAGCTGGTCTCCAAAATGAAGAACTTGCTCAGAGAATTTGACCGCTGTGTCGACCAAGACTGGATCACCCCTGCTAATCGGAAGCAGCTGAGACGGATCGTCCATGCATCGAAGGCGATCGAATTTTTGAACGAAAATGACCTTGCGGGTAATCCTTCAAGCCGTCGAAACGATGACAGCTTGCGCTCCAGGCTGTTTGCTCAAGACGTGATTAGGGTTCATCTGGATCTGTTTCGCGATCCGACCAAGCGGGCGGTCTTTCATCTCACTTCTCTGCCCATCATAGATCGACCGCTGGAAATGCGAACCATCGAGCGGATCATCGCAGTAGAAAGAGCCCGCAGGCGAAAGGAGCGCGAATCGTCAAATATTGCCGCAATCCGGCCCGTTTTCTGACGTCGCTGGTTGGTCGTTGGCTCGCCTTTTCAGGCGACACCATATCTTCCAATTCGGCGTCGATTCGTCGTCTTTTGGCCGCCTCGTTTCTATCAGCATGAACCCCGTAGTCAATTCATATACGGGGTTTAACCATGCAAGACATCATCCGCAGCATCAAAGCCGACATCGCCACTGCTCTTGGCTATGACCCTCTGAATCCGCCTGTCATGGTGGACGACAAACAAGCCGCCATCGTTCTCGAATCCAAGGTCGGCACCCTCGCCGTGTGGCGTTCGACCGGTCGCTACAACCTTCCCTTCATCAAAGTCGGTCGGTCCGTCCGGTATCGCGTAAGCGACCTGGCTGAGTTCCTGGCCCGTCGCACCTCCGATCACACCGGAGAAGCAGCATGATGCCTATCGACCGGGTGCTTAGCCAATTGAGCAAGGTTAAGCAGACCGGCGCGAACAAGTGGAAAGGCTGCTGCCCCGCTCACGACGACAACGACCCAAGCCTTGCCATATCCGAATGCGACGACGGCAAGGTGCTGCTGCATTGCTGGGCCGGATGCACGATCAACCAGATCGTTGAGTCGATGGGCATGGAGCTTGGCGACCTGTTCCCCGGCGAGAAAATCGCCAGGCGCGGCCCGAGCAAGGAAGCAATCATGCGTGAACGGCTGATTCGCTGCATCGCGGTCAACGCCCTCAAGCGCGGCGAACGGCTGAACCCGGAGGATCAGGCACGGTATCAACTAGCGCTCCAGCGCCTACGGAGCGCCGATCATGCCTAAGAAGGACGAATGGGAATCGACGCTCACAACGCAATGGCGAGCGAACGCGGTACTGGCGAGCCAGATCAAGCCCCGCGCTATCCGTTGGGCGTGGCCGGGCTGGCTGGCCCTCGGCAAGCTGACGCTGCTGGCCGGCGCTGGCGGGACGGGCAAAACCACCCTGACGATCGGTCTCGCTGCCGCCCTCACCTGCGGTGGCCGCTGGCCTGACGGTACGCGCTGCGAGGAACGCCGAAGCGTCATCATCTGGTCGAGCGAAGACGATCCAGCCGACACTATCGTTCCCCGCCTAATCGCAGCCGGAGCAGACCTGACCCGCGTTCGCATTCTCCAAGGGCGAATCAACGGCCTGGGCGAGCTGGAGCCGTTCGACCCTGCCAAGGATATCGACCTACTCGGCGCGGAGCTGGCGACCATTGGCGACGTGGGCATGATCATGATCGACCCGATCGTTTCGGCTGTGTCGGGTGATATGAACCAGGCCAACCAGGTTCGCCGCGCTTTGCAGGGGCTGGTTGACCTGGCAGAGCAATACGACTGCGCTGTGCTCGGCATCACCCACTTCACCAAAGGCTCTGCAGGCTCGAACCCTGCCGAACGTGTGCTTGGCTCGCAGGCGTTCAGCGCCCTGGCCCGGACGGTTCTGGTGGCAGCCAAGCAGGACGACAGCGACTTACGGGTGCTTGCCCGAGCAAAGTCCAACATCGCATCAGATGAAGGCGGCTGTTCGTATTCCGTCGAAGAATGCACCGTTGGCGATGGCATCACGACTACCCGAGTGCTGTGGGGCGACACGATCACAGGCAGCGCCCGGGAAATCCTGGCAGACGTAGAAGGCGACGATAACGACGACCGCCGCACCGCTCTGGACGAAGCGTGCGACTTTCTGCGCGATGCGCTCAAGGCTGGCCCGGTACCGGTCAAGCAGCTCAAGGCAGATGCAGACGGTTGCGGCCTGACCTGGGCCACAGTGCGGCGCGCTCAAAAGATCGTCGGCGCGACTCCACGCAAGGAAGGCGGCAACTTTGGCGACGGCAAACAGCAGTGGATCTGGCACCTAAACGCAGAAGGTGCTCACAAAAACCAGAAGGTGCTCACAGATAAGTATGAGCATCTTCAAGAAAACGTGAGCACCTTCAGTCATTCGCCTGCCTTCGACGATGCGGACGCGGAGGCAGTGTGATGGCTGCGATCGACTACCTCACCCAACGCGGACTCGCTGCCAAACGGAAAGGCAGCCGGGTTCTCATATCCCCCCGAGCCAAGGTAACGGAGGACGTACGCAAGTACGTCCAGGCTCACCGACTTGAGCTGCTGGCAGAGCTGGCGGCGAATGACGGCATCGAGCGACGCACTCATTGGCGGGTCACGCTGGACGGGAAAGTGATTAGCAGAATGAAGTGCGACCCGATGACCTACGAAGAGGCTTTAGCAGCCGCTCGTTACCATTGGCCTAAAGCGGAGGTAAGCAATGGACAGCATTGAACGCGAGATTGCCAACCGGCTGGAGTCGCTCGGAGTTAAGCCCCTGGTAGGCGGACTGATACCGGAAAGGGCCGCTGCCGACCTGCTGGGATACGCCCCGTCATACATGCGACAGCAAGCGGCAAAAGGGCTTTCTCCCCTGCCCTATGTCCTGCGAGGCAATCGACGGTTCTACCGCATCGCAGATATCAAATTGTTCGTCACGGAAACAGCCTAAAACCGCTGAACCCCGCATGTTTATTGGCGTGACGGCGATTTGCCCGGTTCGTATCGTATCTGTACCGACCATACGAACCGAGGCAACACATGGACGCTTTAACCAAGACCCTAGACAAAGTCACCGCCAGCCTGGAAGAAGGCACCAAATCGTTCAACGAAGTCAAAGCAGCTCAAGGCCCAGCTCGGCGAGTTGGAGCAAGAGTTTGCCCGCCTGCCGACAGCTTCCGTTACCAGTTCTCGCCAGACCTCCAACCCCGTCGCCCGTGACGTGCTGAGCGCCGAAGCCCTGGAGCGTGTCCGTGCTGGTGTACCGTCAACCGGAAAGATGACCGCAGAGCATGGCCTTCGCGCGGCTATCAGCAACCCCGACGCAGGCCAGACTGGCGACAGCGCATATCCGACCCCTACCCAGCGTGCCGGCGGCATTCAAGGCTTCGTCGCTCCCCGCCTGAGCATTCTCGACTTACTCCCGGTCATCAAGACCAGCGAGCGCACTTACGAATACGTCGCGCTCGATGGCTACGTCAACTCGGCAGACTACCAGCGGGCCGAAGGCGATCTGAAAGCGCAGACCGACATGCCGACCAAGCTGTCACGCGCCGAAGTCGCCACCATCGCGCATTGGCTGCCGGCATCACTCCAGGTGCTGGATGACAACACTGGACTGCAGAACATCATTTCTCAGGTTCTGTCTGTCGGCTGCCGCCAAAAGCTGGAACATGAGGTACTTGTAGGCGCAGGCGGTGACGGCGAGATCCTGGGCATTGCCCCGCAAGCTCAGGCATTCACTGCAACGGGTACCGCCGCAGCCGACCGCGTAGGCCAGGCCATGACCGACCTGAGTTCGGCAGGCTGGAACGCTAGCGCAATCATCATGAACCCGACCGACTGGTTCGCCATCGCCTCTGAGCGTGCCGAAGCGGGCAACGGCCAGTACGTTCTGGGCTCGCCTCGCGATCCCTCCCCGGCTTCGCTGTGGGGTGCTCCGGTCGTGCTTAGTCCGTCCATGACAGCCGGTCAAGCCGTAGTGCTCGACACGTCAGTCGTGAACCTGCTGGATCGCCAGCAAGTATCCGTCCAGCTCAGCCGCCACGACGGCGACAACTTCCGCCGCAACCTCGTAACCGTGCTCGCTGAGCTGCGTGCCGGCCTAGTGTTGTACGCACCTAGCGCGACTCGCCTGGTAACGCTGGCCGCAGCGTAAGGGGTTGTTATGAGCGACGACAGGGAAACTATCGAAGGGCTTAAAGAGGTTCTATCAACCCTTCACGCCGTAGCTCAGCGGGAGCGCATTCGCTCCCGCATCAACGAGCTGTTGGCAAGCGGGCGCACACCCGATCAAGTACTGGCGTCGTTGAAGGTTAACCCGCCAGTGATTTACCCGAGATTCTAAAGAACACAGTGAGCTGTGTGCTTGAGCCGAAAGGCGCGGGATTAGTCGGAGAGTGCCCGCTCGCCAAAAACCCCGACAGCCTGCGCGCATTGGTAGCAGTGCGGCGGCAGGCAACTAATTCAGAGAGCGAGCAATGGGAAAGCAGAAAGACCTGATCGATTTTCTAGGCATCTATCGCGCTCGCACCATTGCGCGCCCGAGCCAGGCGCATCACTACTCGGTTTCAACGAGAGCGGCGCAGGAGCTGCCGCATTGGCCGGCGCTGGCAGCTATCAACGGCACCAAGGGTAGGCCCGTCGAGACCTCAGACCGAGCTTTCGTCGAACGACGGGGGGAACCCACCTTCCATTAACCGCAACAATTTTAGGAAAAGGCTGTGCGATCCGACCGCGCACTGGTCCGGCCCGAACCCTACCCCGAGCCGGGCAGGCGGCATTTGATAGCAGCGAGAGGGACGATCGATGAACGAAATTGGACGCAGGGAAAAGATGGACTGGCTCACTCCCGAAGAGGTGGCCGAGTATCGCGCCCATGCTGAGCGGGAGGCAGAGAAATACGCGCAAATCGTCAAGCTCTTTCGAGACGCTGACGCAGGAGACGAAAGAGCCTTGTTAATTCTCAAGCGCAACGGAGCCCTGCCGGCTCCTCGACTGATCGTAAATAACGGTGAATGGTAAACAGCATGACAAAACGACTCACAGACGAGGATATAGCCAGGCTACCTCCTGCACAGCGCCGCTCAGCCAGTATCGATCGGGATCTAAACGACCGATCAGAAAGAATGAGAAAGCAGCGCGAGACACGCACACTGCGATACAAGCGTGAGATTGCGAGAAATCTAGCGGAGCTCGGTCGAAGGGACGAACAGCCGTCATTAAAGCGCGAAGAACCCCGAGGCGGTATCCCGGCCCGGCGCGGTTATGCCGAGGCCAATGGGCAGCCGGGCACGGACCAGCCCACCGGTGGCGGCATTGCCAGTCCATTGATCGAAGGGGCCGTTCCGCCTGAGCCTCCCGAGAACGACCCTGACAAGGTGATGACTGCGGTGCCAAAGCTCGCCCGTGCATACTGGCCAGACGGTCTATGGAGCAGTGACGGCCTGTTTATGCTGCCGGCGCTGAAAACCATCACCCTCCGAGATGCTAACGGTGCGAGAGTGATCGTACAGCTAGCCGAGCCCAAAAAGCCCGGCGAAGCCGAACCGACGACATAGCGTCCAGCCTGTGCCTCGTAGGTGAAACCTGGCCTTCACGCCTGGCCTACTCCGGGTCGGTAACAGCAAGGCAATCCGACGCCTCGGGATCGCCCGGTAAACTTCGCGCTGCCGGGCTTTTCTTGTTACGACGCTATGTCCAACCGCTAACACAACTGGCCGATAGCGGGTAACATTCGCTCTCACTACGCCAGTACTCCCCGGGTCACTGGCAGACATGGATAGTTGGCGACGTAGCCAGGAGGGCTCATGGACACTTTCACAGTTTGGCTAATCATTGTCGGCGGGTCAGCCACGGCGCTCTTTATGCTGCGTAGGTCGCGGCAAGCAGCAGAAGCCGAACGGCGAGCCGCTGAGTGGCGTAAAGCTCAGGTAATCACGCTTGCCGAGAAGGCACAGAGCGCTTGCGCACGGCTTGATGATGCGAAGACAGCGACCAGCCAGGTGAATCAGGCAAAGCGGGCTCTTTCGTATCTAGAAGAAGCCGCAACCTATCCAGAGTGCCGCGAAGTCATCAAAAACTATGACCATATGCTCGAAAGACTCGCGGCCATCGTCAAGGTGGCCCCGATTATCGAAAAGGTCGAAAAAGCCTATCGCCACAAGTTCAAGGGAAGCGCCAAGTCCGAGCTGAACGCTCTACTCGATGCGCTTTATGAGATCCGAAGCGAGCGCATCGGAGATCGAGACATCGCCATAGCGGAGATGTACCCCAGCGGCACGGGAGAAATCGTTTCGGTGAAAGCGATAGAACGACGCTGCAGAGAGCTGGGCTGGACGGGCTGACGCTCTTCTCGCAGGTTGACGGGAACGCCCACCGTTTCCCATTCATCTCTGAAACCGAAGGACCGCATATGTTTTGGCTAGGGTTAGCGCTACTTGGAGCAGTAATTCTGGTTGGTTTGGCATTCATGATTGGCGTGGCTTTCGGCTCGTCCATGACATATGCGGAATTCTCGAACTCTATTCTTCCCCTTGCGTCTGCTGCCGGAGGCTGGGTCTCGGGCTTGGGCGCTTTAGGCGCCGTTCTTGCCACCTTATCGCTTGCCGACCGGCAACGCAGGGAAGATGTCGAAAACCTGAAGGTCTCTGTAAATGCAGCCGCTTCCACGCCCTGGAACGGGCACTGGTTCATTGCTGTAAACGTGGTATCAGACGGGCGACGCCCCGCAGCGGTTACTGCCCTGAGCATAAGCTCTCCGCATTCGAGACAGATACTCCACGTCCGTCGGCTTCAGCCGGGCGGATCAGAGCCACCGGTCACCCTGACTTATGGAGAACGGGCGGATTTCTATCTGCCCTTTCACTTCGAAAAGCACATTGGAGAATTCGTCGAGAAGCATTGCGATGGGAAGGCGAGCGGATTGAAGCTGCTGGTTATTACCACGCTCCGCGTGTTCGAAGCGCCAATACATCCTGGCTTAATCTCGCTGAACGACAAACCGGATGCTTGATCGGAATCCTTTCGACCAAACGAAACCCGGCGAACGTGTTAGCCCGGTGTTAGCCCGTTTGAATTTCGATGATTGTTTATCGTAGCCTGAAACGGCTGGAACCCGCGTGGTTGTTGGTGCCCGGAGCCGGAA
>CAYZFU010000107.1:9463-11150 GCA_964477725.1 uncultured Halopseudomonas sp. | reverse complement strand
TGGACGGCCTCGCTGGCGATACGCGATCTCATGTTCGCCCTGAACAACGTATACGACGTGAAAGAAAGCCGGCCGTTCTGGAAGATTGCCTGCATCAGCGTCGGTACCACCCTCATGATCACGTTGATGTTGTTATGTACGGCAGCTGTGATGATGCTTGGCCCCGAAGTAACCGAACGGCTTGTCGATCTGTTCGATAGAGGCGAGCGCGTCGCCTGGATATGGCGCTGGCTGCGCTGGCCGGTGATTCTCACCTTGCTGCTGCTCGTGGTGGCATTGCTTTACTACGTTACGCCCGATGTCGAACAGAGCTTCCGCTTCGTCTCGCCAGGCTCCTTGCTCGCGGTTCCGGTATGGATCCTCGCGTCGGTCGGGTTCAGCGTATACGTGCGCAACTTTGGTGACTACGGAGCGCTGTACGGCGGGTTAGGAGCAATCATCATTCTGTTGCTGTATTTCTACGTGTCAGCGCTGGTGCTATTGCTTGGCGCCGAAGTCAACGCCGTCATTGAACACGGCGTGGACCGCGGCAAGCAGGACGGCACCCGGTCTCCCGCGCGGTAGCGCTTCACTAAGGCGAAATTCTTATGGATGCCCTAACCGAACCGGGATTACTGGTCAGCTTCTTGCTGGTAGCGGTCTGCGCGGTGGTGATTTGTCTCGCCGGGGTGAAGCTGGCCACGGTCGTCGATCAACTGGCCGATCGTACCGGAATGGGCGAAGCGTTGGCCGGCGCGTTGCTCCTGGGCATGGCGACCTCACTGGCCGGTATCGTGCTGTCGGTCACCGCGGCCTCCCGCGGGCAGGCGGAATTGGCCATGAGCAACGCAGTAGGCGGGATTGCGGTGCAGACGCTGTTTCTAACGGTAGCGGACATGAGTCTGCGACGGATCAATCTGGAGCATGCTGCGGCCTCGCTGGGGAACATGCTGCAGGGGACGCTCCTGCTGTGTCTGCTCGCGATAATCCTGGTGGGTGCGTTTGCGCCGGAATACACCATATGGTCGGTACACCCGGCAACCATTGTGCTATTCGGCGGCTACCTGTACGGCCTGCGCGTCATTCGCTCCGGCCAGGCCGCGGGGATGTGGCAGCCTACACAAACCGCCGAGACGCTGGAGGATCGGCCTGCAGAGGAATCGGCCGGCTATTCGCTTCGCAGTCTATGGTGTTGGTTCCTGGTCCTGGCGTCGTTGCTGGGTATCTCCGGCTGGATCCTGCATCACGCTGCGACCGCCATTGCCAGCCAGACAGCGATAGGCGAAGCGGCAGTCGGTATCTTGTTGACCTCCATCGTCACGTCACTCCCCGAGCTGGTCACAGCCGTGGCTGCAGCCAGGCGCGGTGCGCTCACGCTAGCGGTCGGGGGGATCATCGGTGGCAACGCATTCGATACGTTGTTCGCCGCCGCCTCGGACGTTGCCTATCGTGAAGGGTCGATTTACCACGCGGTCTCGGACTCGGTCCTGCTCTGGGTCGCGCTGTCGATCGTCATGACAGGCGTACTGCTGATGGGGCTGATCCGCAGGGAAAAGCGCGGCCTCGGCAAGATCGGTTTCGAAAGCGTGAGCCTTATTGTCATATACGCGGTCGGTGTCGGGATGGTGGTGATGCGGGATCTGCCGTAGCGACGTACAAACCCGAACTCTTTTGTACAACTACCGTCACACATTGCAGACGATACGTT
>CAYZFU010000107.1:0-9453 GCA_964477725.1 uncultured Halopseudomonas sp. | reverse complement strand
CGGGGTAGGCTTCGTCGAGCTATGCAAACGCACATTCAAGGCGTTTGGCGACGATGACATGTCGACCTATGCGGCGGCGCTCGCGTATCGGGCATTGTTCGCGCTGTTTCCCTTCCTGCTGTTTCTGATCGCGCTGCTGGGCTTTCTGCACGTGCCGCAGTTCTTCGACTGGCTCCGCCAACAGGCGGCGATGGCACTGCCTCCCGAGGCGCTGGAGCAGGTGAACCCTGTCATAGACCAGCTGCAGAGCCAGAATAGCGGGGTGATGTCTGTTGGTGTGCTGGTCGCGCTCTGGACTGCATCGGTGGGCGTGCGCTCGCTGATCAATGCGATGAACAAGGCATACGGAGTGGATGAGGGCAGGCCGATCTGGAAGCTTTTCATTCTCTCGATTCTGTACACGGTCGGCATTGCTGTCATGTTGCTGGCGGTCGCCGGACTGATGATTCTCGGACCGCAGGCGATGCAGTGGCTGGCCGACCGTGTCGGGATCGGCAGCCTGTTCGTGACGATCTGGACCTGGGTGCGTTGGCCGGCCATCGTCCTGCTGCTGATGTTGGTGGTCGCCGTGATCAACTACCTGATGCCCGACGTAAAACAACAGTTTCGTTTCATCACCCCGGGCTCGGCAGTCGCTGTCATCGTGTGGATCGCCGCATCCATCGCCTTCGGCCTGTACGTGAGAAACTTCGGTAATTACGACGCGACTTACGGCAGCATCGGGGCGATCATCATCTTGCTCTTCTATTTCTATATCTCCTCTGCAGTGCTATTGCTCGGTGTGGAGATGAACGCCGTGATCGAACATGCCTCGGCCGATGGCAAGAATCCGGGGCAAAAGGAAGCGGTGACCTAAGCGTGGCTGCCACTCACGGGCCAAAAGCGTAGCGTGATCGGGTATGCTGACGGCTTTCGGATAGCAGCGGGTACGAGGATGGCAAACTATGATTTCGATCTCTTCGTGATTGGTGCGGGTTCAGGTGGCGTGCGTGCCAGCCGGATGGCCGCGACTTTCGGTGCGCGGGTGGCAGTCGCGGAAGACCTGTACCTTGGCGGCACGTGCGTCAATGTCGGTTGCGTCCCAAAAAAGCTCTTTGCCTATGCCGCGCATTTCTCGGAGGATCTCGCAGACGCGCGTGGCTATGGGTGGGACCTGCAAGAAGCGGGGTTCGACTGGCAGCGCCTGGTCAGCAACAAGAACGCTGAAATAACCCGACTCAACGGTATCTATCACAACCTGTTGACGTCTGCCGGCGTGCAGGTGATCAACGGCCGTGCTCGATTCGTGGACTCGCACACGGTAGCCGTGGCCGACAGGATCTACACAGCCGAGCGTGTCCTGATCGCAACCGGAGGCTGGCCGCACATTCCCGACTTCCCTGGTAACGAGCATGTCATCAGTTCGAATGACGTGTTCTATCTCAAGCAATTGCCGAAACGGACCCTCGTGGTAGGTGGCGGTTATATCGCCACCGAGTTCGCCAGCATCTTTCACGGCCTCGGCTGCGACGTGACCCAGCTCTACCGGGGTGATCTTTTTTTGCGCGGGTTCGACCGCGGCGTTCGTGAGCATGTAGCGTTGACGCTGCGAGCCAAGGGTTTGGACCTTCGTTTCGAGACAGATGTAGAGCGGATCGACAAAGCTCAGGACGGCACGTTTGACGTCACGCTGAAAGACGGCGGTTCCATTCGAACTGATCTGGTGCTTTATGCAACCGGGCGCCGCCCCAACCTGGCGGGGCTGGGCCTGGATAATACAGGCGCCAAGCTGGACGAAAAAGGCTTCATCAAGGTCGACACTCAATACCAGACCGATGACCCGGCTATATTCGCCATTGGCGATGTGACTCACACCGTACAGCTGACTCCGGTGGCGCTGGCCGAAGGCATGGCCCTGGCGCGCAGGCTGTACAAACCGGAGGAGTATCATCCGGTCGACTACAACGACATAGCCACCGCAGTGTTTTGCATCCCCAACATCGGCACCCTGGGCATGACCGAAGAAGAGGCACGCAGCAGCGGGCACAAACTCAAGGTGTTCGAAAGCCGCTTCCGTGCGATGCGTAACACATTGGCCGGTCGACCCGAACAAAGCTTCATGAAGCTGTTGGTGGACAAGGAGACCGACCGCGTTCTCGGTGTGCATATGGTCGGGCCCGAGGCCGGGGAAATCATCCAGGGGCTGGCGGTCGCCGTGAAGGCAGGTGCGACCAAGGCCGTCTTCGATGCTACGTTGGGCATTCATCCCACCGCTGCGGAAGAATTCGTTACCATGCGCACCCCGGTGAGGGTCGACTGAGACTCTGCAGCGGCCCTGTTTGCGGCGGAGTAAGAGGATGACCTGGTTTTACGCGTTCGATCTGTTCGGCGTGGCGGTTTTCGCCATCACCGGAGCCCTGATGGCCGGGCGCAAGTCCATGGACCTGTTCGGGGTACTGGTGATTGCGCTTGTCACTGCGTTAGGTGGCGGCACGCTACGCGACGCGATACTGGACAATCACCCGGTGAGCTGGATCCGCAATGAATGGTACATCGTCGTTGCGGTACTGGCTGCGCTGGGAACTATCGCCTGGGTACGTCTCACCCGCCCGATACCCGAGTTAGGTTTGTTGGTGGCCGATGCCTTCGGGCTGGCGGTCTTTACCGTCATCGGCACCCAGGTAGCTATGCAACAGGACGTCCCGGTCAGCGCCGCCGTGATCATGGGTGTCATGACCGGTGTTGCCGGCGGCGTCATGCGCGACATCATCTGCAACGAGATCCCGCTCATCTTCCACAAGGAAATCTACGCCACCGCGTGCATCGCCGGGTCGTTGATCTACATCGTGCTACAAGCGCTTCCGACGCCCTCAGGCCTGGACGTGACCATCGCCATGCTGGCGGTGCTGGTCATCCGGCTGGCTGCCATTCGCTGGCATCTGCAGCTGCCCCGTTTCCACCTGCTCGACCGGGACCGTCACGATTGATCAGTGATGGTGCCCGGCTTCGGGTGGATGCTCCTGAACGTCAACCTGAACTTCGATTTCTCCAGCCTGCTCGAATCGTAGCGTAAGCGGGTAAGTCGCTCCGGATACCAACGGCTCGTTAAGGTTGAACAACATGACGTGATGACCACCCGGAGCGAAATTGACCTGCTGTCCGGGTTCGATGACGAGTTCATCAATACGCTTCATGCGCATGACCCCGTCTGCATGTACATGGTGATGAAGCTCTGCACGTTCGGCTATCGGCGTGCTCACTCCGACAAGCCGGGCGGCGCGAGCACCGCGGTTTTCGATACTCATGTATGCCGCACCGGTCGGCGCAACCGGAGGAAGCGCCCGGGACCAGACGTGGGATATGTGCAAGTCGTCAAGCTGGCTTTGATCTGCCATCACGCTACCGGCACCGGCGAAAAGGAAAGCAAGAGCGAGTGTCAGGCGAGTCATTGGAAGCTCCGTTGATGGCGATCAGCCAAGCTTACCCCGCGCTACCGAACAGCAAAAGCAATGTTTGAACCACGTCTTGATTTTGATACAAACAGTCTGTTCACGCCGCAGCGAATCGTTTGTGATGGGCCAATCTGGGCAGCCGACACGAAATCGCGCCGGGATTGATGGTGGGTTACGGAAGTGTGAGCCGGTTGACTGAATACCGCTGTGTCATGGCTGTTCGCCAGCATTCAAATGACGCACACTGTTGCTTGAGGGAACCACAGGTTGTTGAGTCAAGGACGCATCCCAAGTCGGCGAGTGAGACATGAACGAAAGACGAAAACTGGAGCGTCACAGCGTGAGCAGCAGCCTTGAAGTATATGATCTTGACACGGGTACCTTGCTGGGCCGAGTAGTCGACTTGCATGTTGAGGGGCTGATGTTGCTCAGCGACAAGCCGATCGAAATGTTCCGGTCGTACGCCTTGCAGATCAATCTTCCGATGACGCTCAACGGGATAACCGAATTCTGCCTGGATGCGGAAAGCTTGTGGAAGCGCGAAAGCATTGGTGGCGGACAGTTCTGGACCGGTCTGCAATTCACCCACGTGCCGGAAGATTCCCGCGGCTGTATCGAAAAAATGGTCGCCAGCCGCTAGAACGCGGGCAGGGAGGCTCAAGCGGAGATTATCCCAGCGCTGCTCTTCAGTGCCTAGGAGTAGCGCCTGGTGCAGTTGCGAGCCCACCCGATACAATCCACGACGACCTGACGAACCGACACATACCTTCCCGTCGGTGAGCATTCCAACTACAGAAGCCTTCTACCACGCCCAGCTCGGGAGTTTCGGCGCGGACACCGGTTACCCTCGCTGACAGGGTGCGCTGTCACGTTTTGCAACAAGCGCTCGCAACCTTCCGTAATACGACGCGTTCGCATTTACAAGTCATCGTTTGTGGTCAATACTCGTACGCGTCACTTACTCAGGAGGTGCGTCATGAGTCGATCAGTAACCCAGATGGCAGGCTCCAGCGAGGCGATTTGGCTGACCTGGCAGGTTTTGCGTGGGCCCGTCAGACGAAACGTCTCCGCATCATCGCGACGCGAGCAGTTGTCTAATCCTGGTACAACAAGGCAACAAAGGGCAGGGGATTAGCTTCACCCGGCTTGAACTATCTCTTGTGACGTCTGCCTTAGTTGCAGGCAAACGACGCAAACGGAGAGTGTTATGTCAGACCATGTGTACAAGAAAATCGAAATCGTCGGGTCGTCCACGACCAGCATCGACGACGCGATCCGAACGGCTATCACCAAGTGCAGCCAGACTGTAAAGAATGTCGAGTGGTTCGAAGTAGCAGAAACCCGCGGTCACGTTACTGATGGTCAGGTGGCTCACTTTCAGGTCGTTCTGAAAGTCGGTTTCCGGATCGGCTCCGACGCTTGATATGCCGGTCACGGGCGGCCCGACTAGGCCGCCTGTGACCTTGAACCTACCGGAACCATCGTCCTAGAGCGCCCGCTCCGCTTGCATGTCGTCCGGCAACGACTAGGTTCTGAGTGTGCTACTTCGCTATCTGGTGAAGTCCGCATTGGCAACGGCGGCCTGGCCGTCTCCTGCGTACACTCAGAGGAGCCTTATCATGCAAGTAAAAGATCTCATGACTTCCCGCCCTGACTTCATTCCGAGTAACACGAGCATCCGTGAAGTGGCCATGCGCATGCAGCGCGAGGACCTCGGCTTCGCACCGGTATCCGAGGGCGAAAAACTGGTCGGCGTGATCACTGATCGCGATCTGGCCGTTCGAGCGCTGGCTAACGGCAAATCACCGGACGACACCGTAGGCTCGGTAATGACGAGCGAGGTGCGCTATTGCTTCGAAGATGATGATGTCATCAGCGTTTTACAGAATATGGAGCAGGAGCAGGTTCAGCGCATGATCGTGCTGAACAATCAGGACTCGAAGGACTTCGTTGGCGTGGTTTCCCTCAGCGACATAGCGGACAATTGCAAAGATGCCGACATGGCCAGGCAGATCGTCGACTGCTGCCGGCATTACCACTGATCCCCGGGCGAGGTGCCTGTAGCCGGGCCCCTCGCTTCAACCACACTAGCCCTGACAGGAATGCTCATGGACGAATCGACTGTGCTGTCTGACCAGATTCAATTGACCCGCAACTGCCATGGTCGGGCGTTCCTGGAAATTTCGCATCCGTGCGTCAAAGCGAGAATCGCCCTGCAAGGCGCGCATATAACATCCTGCATACCGACGGGGCAGGGCGATCTCCTCTGGATGAGCCCGGCCGAAGACGCACAACCGGACAGGCCGCTACGCGGCGGCATCCCCATTTGTTGGCCGTACTTCGGTAGTGAGCGCCCAGGCCCGAGTCACGGCATAGCGCGCACCAGCGAATGGTCGCTCAAAAGCGCGGCAGACATAGGCGCCGGGGTTCGGCTAGTGCTCGAATTGCCGGGCGCAGTAATCAAACGACAGTTGCCGGAAGACGATTGGCACCTGCAAGTGGAGTTCGAGTTGAGCAAGAGCCTGAAGGTGGCTCTGACAACTACCAACACCGGCCAGGAGTCGCGGGGGCTTAGCCAGGCACTGCACAGCTATTTACCCGTTCGCGATATTCATGAGACGCGGTTATGGGGGCTCGAAGGTGCCGAATTCTTCGATCAGTTGACCGGTATAGATCACAATCGCCAGCAGGGTCCGGTTACCTTTGCCGGCGAGGTAGACCGCATCTATCACGGGCATGCCGCGTCCATTCAGGTGGATGACAGCAGTCAGCACTACCTGACCGTTACGCGGGAAGGCAGCGAGTCGGTAGTGGTCTGGAATCCCTGGATCGAGAAAAGTCGGCGGCTTGGACAATTCGCGCCGGATGGCTACAAAACGATGGTCTGCATCGAGGCCGCAAACGCAGGCCCAGACCGTCGGGTTATCGCACCAGGCGAGAGCCACACGCTGACCACGCGAATAGCGCGCGTCTGACACATTGCCCGCTGGACAGGCGGGTCGCGTCCGTGGCGAAGTTGTCGACCGGAGGCAGAAGGTACGAGATAGACGCCTGCCACGGTTGTAACGAGCGGCTGGGCTTGGTTAACTCTCGGGCACAACAACAAGGGAGCCCGACCCATGCCAGTGCAATTGCGAGTTGACGTGAACACTTCCGGACGACGTACATTGTTGCTCCGGCGAGTCGGCGAATACGAGTGGAGCGAAGTAGCCGAAGCAGGCCTGATGTCCAACCCCGACCCAAGCGATTTCTACCGGCGTACAGCAGGCTATATCGCCAATGTCGCTGCGAAAGGTGTGAAGGTCCATTACCGCGACGCAGTACGTTGAACCGGTGCCGAGCGGGCGACGTGCTTCGAAAGTCGAATAATGAGTGCTGGAGCTGGGAACGAGCTTCCTGAGAAACTAGCGTTGCGTGCTTGCTGATCGAACGGATCGTATTACGCTATTTAACATAATATACATTATGCGAACTACCAGCTGCCGGCCTGGGAAGCTTTCAAAACAGCCGCTGGTATCGTTAACCGTTGGTGACCATCTACAATATGGATATCGCTATCGATCGAAGCAAGTTTTCCCAAGGCCAAGGAGTCACGGGTTGCGCGTTCCATCAAAAATCAGCCTGCATTTTTTCGCGTTTTTCCTCGCTTTCATCGTTTTGGTGTTGCTCGCCTGGCAAGGCGCAAGAACCCAGCGCTCTTTGCTGGACGCTAACGAATCAGTTCAACAAAGCCTTGAACTCATCACTGCCACGCAGGACATGTTTTCCCTGCTTCAGGACATCGAGACCGGCGAACGCGGTTATGTCATCACCGGCGTTGAAGGCTATCTCGAACCTTATTTCGCGGCCCAGGCGCGCCTGGCTGAACAACGCCTCAAACTCGGTGAACGACTGAACCAGTCCGAGGCGCCCAGCGCCGGCTGGCTTGCCGAGCTCGATCGACTCATCGCTCGTCGAGTGGATATCTCCAATGGCAATATCGAAGCGAGGCTCGAAACCGGCCTGGCCGGCGCTGCCGAACGTTTGCTGCACGCTGGTGGTAAGCAAACGATGGACCAGTTGCGCGAGGTGTTCGCCGAGCTTGAATCAGCTGAACGGGCTTCCTTGATCGCCGAAACTCTCGCAGTTGAGTCACAGGTCCGGCGCGCCCGCTGGATCGCCTGGCTCGGCGGCCTCTTTGCCGCCGCTCTGTTTTTCTGGGCGGTATGGCTGGTCAACCGGAGCCAAAAGCGCGTAGACGATCAGCGCATCTTCCTGCGTAGCGTGGTGGACGCAGACGAAAACCTGATTTTCGTCACCAATGCCAGGCGACGGCTGTTGCTTTGCAACGAAGCTTTTGCCGGTCTGTCGCGCAGTACCGCGGACTCATTGCAAGGGCGATATCTTGACGATCTACCGCAAGCAGACGCGATCGGGTCACTTTTCGAGGGTGATCTGGAGCTGTTCGAAGGCAAGCCGGAGCTACGGATTGCCGAGCTGGATCTCGACATCAACGGAAGATTGATCTGCCTGCAAGTCTACAAACGTGCCTTCGAACTGTCGGCAGGACAGCGCATGGTACTTACCGTGGCCGTAGATATCTCGTCGCGCCGCGAAATGGAACGCATGAAGAATGACTTCATTTCCACCGTCAGTCACGAGCTGCGGACTCCCCTCACCGCGATCCGCGGGGCCTTGGGAATGCTGGTGAGCGGTATGCTCGGGACGGTTGATGAACAACACAAGCCCCTGCTCGATATCGCCCACAAAAATAGCGAGCGACTCGTTCGGCTGATCAACGACATTCTCGATATCGAGAAACTCGCATCGGGTCGCCTGGTTTTCAATTTGGCTCCCCATCCGCTTCTGCCGCTCCTGGAGCAGTCACTCTCCTCCAACCTGCCCTATGCGCGTGATTACGACGTAGCGCTGCAGTTGAACGCGCCTGGTGTCGATCCGGGCGAAGTGCTGGTCGATACGGATCGTTTCGCTCAGATCATGGCCAACCTGCTATCTAATGCCATCAAGCATTCACCGCCCGGAGAGCTGGTTACGGTGAGCGTGGATGTAACCGCAGCAGCAATCGAGATCAGCGTGCAGGATCGTGGACCAGGCGTTCCGGAAGAGTTTCGCGAGCGGATTTTCGAGCGATTTGCCCAGGCAGATTCCTCCACTGTCCGCCGTCTTGGCGGGACCGGGCTGGGATTGGCCATTACCCGGTCTCTGGTCGAACAGATGAACGGCTCCATCGGTTTCGACTCCGAGCCCGGTAAGGGAGCGCGCTTCTTCGTTCGCTTGCCGCACGCACTCCCCCACGCTTCTTCGATAGTGCCGCTACCTTCGACACATACTCCGACGGAGCGGTCCCGTTCTGTGCTGGTTCTCGAGCCTGACGACCGCGGCGCCGAGTTTCTTCGGGCGGTGCTCGAGCGCCAGGGCTATCAAGTGCTACGCGCTCATTCCGCCGGCGAAGCGCGCCAGCTGCTGACGCATAGCCCGGTGCACGCTTTGACACTGAGCCCGACCCTACGCGATGAAGATTGCATCGCCTTTCTGCAGAATCTGCGCGAACAACGTACCTTCCGGCATCTGCCGATACTGGTGGTAAGCGTCGACACCCCCGATGCCAATCCGGCATCGGGCGACGCCGAAAGTGTGACGCGCGGCAGCGCCGTAGGCGTAATGGACTGGTTGAACAAGCCGATCGATCCGATGCGCGTACTGGACGTGGTCAAGGCTATCTTGCGGCCGGCGGGCGGGCGCCCTTCGATCCTGCACGTGGAGGACGACGCAGATCTGCGCACGCTGCTGACCAACCTGCTGGCTCCGCTGGACGTGGACGTCGTGGGGGTTGGCAGTTTGGCAGAAGCACGTGAAGCCCTGACGCAGCGTCACCACGACCTGGCGATTCTCGATCTGATGCTGCCCGATGGCGACGGCTCGGAGCTCATCGGCGAACTGGCCATGGCCAGCCCACCTACCCCGGTCATCATATTCTCTGCGCTTGATTCGCCCGTTGCTGAGAGCCGGCTAGTGCTCAAAC
>CAYZFU010000106.1:0-11181 GCA_964477725.1 uncultured Halopseudomonas sp. | reverse complement strand
GCTGATAAATGACGCTGGTGTGGGACTGAAGAAACTCCATCATGAAGCCATCGGTGACCTTGCCTTCGTCATACAGGTGATTGAGCAGCGTGTAGTGCCAGAAAGTCGCCCAGCCTTCATTCATGACCTGGGTCTGACGCTGGGGGTAGAAGTACTGCGCGATCTTGCGCACGATACGCACAACTTCACGCTGCCAGGATTCCAGCAGTGGCGCGTTCTTTTCGATGAAATACAGCAGGTTTTCCTGTGGCTCGGCGGGGTAACGGGTTTCTTCGTGATGCGCGTCCTCGTGAGGATGCATCACCGGGATGGTGCGCCACAGGTCGTTGACCTGCCGCTGCATGTGCTCTTCGCGCTCCTGCTGGCGACGGCGCTCCTCGGCCGCAGAGATCGGGTAGGGCCGCTTGTAGCGATCCACACCGTAGTTCATCAGCGCATGGCAGGAGTCGAGCAGATCTTCGACGGCATCAATACCGTGGCGCTCCTCGCAACGCATGATGTATTGCTTGGCGAACACCAGATAGTCGATGATGGCGCTGGCATCGGTCCAGGTGCGGAACAGGTAGTTGCCCTTGAAGAAGGAGTTGTGCCCGTAGCAGGCGTGGGCGATGACCAGCGCCTGCATGGTCATGGTGTTTTCTTCCATCAGATAGGCGATGCACGGATCTGAATTGATCACGATCTCGTAGGCCAGGCCCATCTGGCCGCGCTTGTAGTTTTTCTCCGTATGCAGGAAATGCTTGCCGTACGACCAGTGATGGTATCCCAGCGGCATGCCGACCGAGGCATAGGCGTCCATCATCTGCTCGGCCGTGATCACCTCGATCTGATTCGGATAGGTATCCAGGCCATAGATTTCGTGCGCGATACGTCCGATCTCACGATCGTACTCGCGGATCAGATCGAAGGTCCACTCCGAGCCAGTCGATATGGGTTGGCGTTTCATGTGGCCATCCTCTTCTGGAACAACTTGCGAAACACCGGATAAATATCCCCGGCATCGACTATCTGCTGCTGGGCGAAACTCTCCGGATACTGCTCGGCCACCTGCTCGTATTCGTACCAGAGTGCCTGATGTTCACGTGGCGTGATCTCGACGTAGCAGTAGTACTGCATGGCCGGCATTAACTGGCGAATCAGCAGTTCGCGGCAGATTGGCGAGTCGTCATTCCAGTTGTCCCCGTCGGATGCCTGAGCGCAATAGATGTTCCACTCGTTGGCCGGATAGCGTGCCTCGACGATCTCCTGGGTAAGCCGCAAAGCACTGGAGACGATGGTGCCGCCGGTTTCGCGCGAGTAGAAAAATTCCTGTTCGTCCACCTCCTTTGCGCTGGTGTGATGGCGTATGAACACCACTTCGATGCGTTCGTAGTTACGCCGCAGAAACATGTACAGCAGGATATAGAAGCGCTTGGCCAGATCCTTGGTGGCCTGGGTCATCGAGCCGGACACATCCATCAGACAGAACATCACCGCTTTCGAGCTCGGATTGGGCTGCTTGGTGATCAGGTTGTAACGCAGGTCGAAGGTGTCGAGGAACGGGATGCGGTCGATGCGACGCTTGAGTTGCTCAATCTCCTCTTCCAATGCGCGGATGTCAGAGAGGTTATCTGGCTGGTTCTGGCGCAGCAGCTCCAGTTCTCTGCTTGCAGCGCGCAATCGCGAGCGGCTGCCGCCGGATAGTGCGATACGCCGGGCATGGGCTGCGCGCATGGAGCGAACGATGTTGATGCGTGACGGGTTGCCTTGGGAACTGATACCCGCACGCACCGGCTTGAAAGTGTCGGCGCCGGAGATGTGACGCTTGATCAGATTGGGCAGGGCGAGATCTTCGAACATGAAGTCGAGGAATTCTTCCTGGGTGATCTGGAAGACGAACTCGTCCATGCCTTCGCCGCTATCCCCTGCCTGCTGACCGCCCTGGCCGCCGCCGCCACCCTGCGGGCGCTCGATCTGATCACCGGTGGTGAACTCGCGGTTACCCGGATGCACACGGGTCTGCCGCCCGCCCTGGCCGTGATGAAAAATGGGCTCGTCGATGTCGCGGCCGGGAATGCTGATCTGTTCGCCGTGTTCGATGTCGGTAATCGAGCGCCGGCCGACTGCTTCCTCGACCGCTTTCTTGATATGCGCCTTGTATCGCCGCAGGAAGCGCTGGCGATTCACCGTGCTCTTGTTCTTGCCGTTCAGGCGGCGATCGATCACGTAACTCATGGCCCCTCCGGGGCCAGCTGCAAGCCGCTAGTTTGCAAGCTTGAAGCTGACCGTGCTGCTTTCGAATTGTGCAAGCACTTGCCGACACGTACGAGCGGCTTGCCGCTTGCAGCTAACGGCTTGCCGCTGCGCAGTACGGCGCTGCCGTTACTGCGCCTTGCGTACACGCAGATACCATTCCGAGAGCAGCCGAACCTGCTTTTCGGTATAGCCGCGCTCGACCATCCGGGTGACGAAATCGCCATGCTTCTTCTGGTCTTCCTTGGAAGCCTTGGCGTTGAAACTGATGACCGGAAGCAGGTCCTCGGTGTTGGAGAACATCTTCTTCTCGATCACCACGCGCAGCTTTTCGTACGACAGCCAGCTTGGATTCTTGCCATTGTTCTGCGCCCGGGCCCGTAACACAAAATTGACGATCTCGTTGCGGAAGTCTTTCGGATTGCTGATGCCGGCGGGCTTTTCGATCTTTTCCAGTTCCTCGTTCAGTGCCGCACGGTTGAGAATTTCCCCGGTGTCCGGATCGCGGTACTCCTGATCCTGAATCCAGAAATCGGCATACATCACGTAACGATCGAAGATGTTCTGTCCGTACTCGCTGTACGATTCGAGATAAGCCGTCTGGATTTCCTTGCCGATGAAATCGACGTAGCGCGGCGCGAGATATTCCTTCAGGTAGCGCAGGTAGCGCTCGCTGACCTCGTTGGGAAACTGCTCCTGCTCGATCTGCTGCTCCAGCACATACAGCAGATGCACCGGATTGGCGGCGACTTCGCTGTGATCATAGTTGAACACCTTGGAGAGGATCTTGAAGGCGAAGCGGGTCGAGAGGCCGTTCATGCCTTCGTCAACGCCGGCCGAATCGCGGTATTCCTGTATCGACTTGGCCTTGGGGTCGGTGTCCTTGAGATTTTCGCCATCGTAGATGCGCATCTTCGAGTAGACGTTGGAGTTCTCCGGCTCCTTCAGGCGAGACAGTACCGTGAACTGGGCGAGCATCCTCAGCGTATCCGGTGCGCAGTGAGCATGGGCAAGGGAGCTGTTGGCGAGCAGCTTCTGGTAGATCTGTATCTCATCGCTGACCCGCAAGCAGTAGGGTACCTTGACGATGTAGATACGGTCGATGAAGGCTTCGTTGTTCTTGTTGTTGCGAAACGTATGCCATTCCGACTCGTTGGAGTGGGCGAGCAGTACGCCATTGAACGGAATCGCGCCCATGCCTTCGGTGCTGTTGTAGTTGCCTTCCTGGGTCGCGGTAAGCAGCGGGTGAAGCACCTTGATCGGCGCCTTGAACATCTCGACGAATTCCATCAGACCCTGGTTGGCGCGGCACAGCGCGCCGGAGTAGCTGTAGGCATCCGGATCGTTCTGCGGAAAATCTTCGAGCTTGCGGATATCCACCTTGCCGACCAGGGCCGAAATGTCCTGGTTGTTTTCATCACCAGGCTCGGTCTTGGCAATGGCAATCTGCTGCAGTATCGACGGGTAAAGCTTCACCACCCGGAATTTGCTGATATCTCCATTGAACTCATGCAGCCGCTTCACCGCCCAGGGCGACATGATGCTGTTCACGTAGCGACGCGGAATTCCGTAATCTTCCTCCAGGATGGCGCCGTCTTCGGTAGCGTTGAACAACCCGAGCGGTGACTCGAATACCGGCGAATCCTTGATGGCATAAAAGGGGACCTGTTGCATCAGCGCCTTGAGCTTCTCGGCCAGAGAGGATTTGCCGCCGCCAACCGGACCCAGCAGGTAGAGGATCTGTTTCTTTTCTTCCAGGCCCTGGGCGGCATGACGGAAATAGGAAACGATGTGCTCGATCGCGTCTTCCATGCCGTGGAAATCAGCGAAGGCCGGGTACCGCTTGATGACCTTGTTGGAGAATATGCGCGACAGGCGAGGGTCCAGCGAAGTGTCGATCACCTCTGGTTCACCAATCGCCATGAGCAGGCGCTCGGCGGCAGAGGCGTATGTCGTTGGGTCGGATTTACAGAGCTCCAGGTACTCCTGCAGGGAATATTCCTCCTGCCGGGTAGTCTCGAAGCGGTTCTGGAAATGGCTGAATATGCTCATGGCACGACCTCGCTGATACCTGGATGAGGTCCGTGGCTCCCGGGCAAGGGCCCGCCTGACGCTGTACAGGGCGACGGCATATGGTGATGCGTGAATCCCCCAATACCACCTCGAAACGGGCACATCGAGAGTCTGTCGGATTGACCGGGTCAGCCGGAGCTGGCCCCGTGTCCGGCAAGCTCCCTTGTTATCGGAAGCCGGCAGACCGGCCTTCTCTTATTTGATTAGCCTCGATTCCAGAATAGTCCTTTTGCGAGCCGCTGACAGTGGTCTGGCAAAAAAAGTTTGCAGGGATTGTGACGGGGGGTGTCAGACGTCGTTGCGCTCGATCTTGGCAGGGTACTGCTGGCGCCAGAGCTCGAAGCCGCCGTCGAGGCTGTACACTTCAGCAAAACCCAGGCTGGCCAGGTAAGCGGCAGCAGGCTGGCTGGAGTTGCCGTGATAGCAGCACACCAACAGCGGCTCCTGGCGGTCGGCACTGGCTACGAACTGCGGCAGATTGTCGTTATCCAGACGCTGGGCGGTGACGATTCGCCCCGCTTCGAAGCTCTGCGGATCACGAATGTCCACCACCCTGGCGCCTCGCTCGAGCAGCGCGGCGGCACTGGTCGGGTCGATCCGTTTGAATTCACTCATGCTCGTCTCCGCAGCTGCATACATGCCGTTCGCCGGTGTCCAGGTTCATCAGGGTCAGACTGTTGCCCCACACACAGCCGCTGTCGAGGGCATGTACGCCTGGCACGCCGGATACGCCACCCAGTGCCGCCCAGTGGCCGAAAACCAGTTGGGTCTCCGGATTCTTGCGTGGGTGGCTGAACCATGGCGCGAAGCCTTTCGGAGCCGAGTCGACTGATTCCTTGGACTTAAGATCCAGCGTCCCGTCTGCCTTGCAAAAGCGCATGCGGGTAAGGTAGTTGGTGATTGCACGTAACCGGTCCATGCCGGTGAGCGACGGCTTCCAGCGCGCCGGCTCATTGCCGTACATGTTGTCCAGAAACGAACCTCGCAGGGTCTCGTCGCGCAGTACTACTTCGACTTCCGCGGCTCGTTTGAGCGTTTGCTTGACCGACCAGATCGGCGGAACGCCGGCGTGCGTCATCAGGCAATCGAGGCGCGAATCGTAGTGCGCCAGCGGCAGCTGAAAAAGACCGGAGAGTAATGTGTCGCGATCGCTGGCCTTGAGAATCGGCAACAGGGTATCGGACTTGCGCAGCAGGGACGCGTCTCGCGAAGCAGCCAGCAGATGCAGGTCGTGATTCCCGAGAAGCGCGATACAGGCATTATCGAGGCTGTTGATGAAACGCAGGGTTTCCAGCGAGTCCGGCCCGCGGTTGATCAGATCACCAACCGACCACAACACATCCCGCGAAGGGTTGAAGTCCACATCCCCAAGCAGGCATTTCAATGGCTTGAGGCAGCCATGCAGGTCGCCAACGGCGTAGGTGGTCATGCTATCAGCCCTGTAAGTGGTTCAGTTCAGAGCGTTAGGCTTGGCGAGGCGAAACAGCGGTACCGGCACCCGGTATTCGTGACCATCCGCGGCGCGCATGCCGTAACTGCCCTGCATGGTGCCGACCGGTGTATCCAGCAGGCAGCCACTGCTATAGGTATGCGTTGCGCCGGGCTCGATTACCGGTTGTTCGCCGACGACACCAGGCCCTTCCACTTGCTGGATCTTGTTGTTTCCATCGTGGATCGTCCATTGACGATCCAATAACTGGGTGGCCATCGCTCCATCGTTGCGAATACTGATGGTATAGGCAAAGGCAAAGCGGTTGGCCTCAGGATCGGACTGCTCGCGCAGGAAACGCGTTTGCACGCTAATAGTGACAGTATAGGTGCTCGATGCGGTCATGCTGGGCCTCCGTGGGTGTTGGCCTGGCGAGCCAGGCGGTTGGCGAGGCGGACAAAGCCGGCCAGATCCACCTGTTCGGGCCGTAGCGTCGGCTCGAGACCTTCGGCTGCAATACTGTCCGCGTCCAGCAGCGGCTTGAGCGTGTTGCGCAGGGTCTTGCGGCGCTGATTGAAAGCCTCACGGACCACGCGTTCGAGCATGCCCGGGTCGTCTGCCGGATAGGGAAGCTCGGCATGAGGCACCAGGCGCACGATTGCCGAGTCGACCTTCGGCGCCGGGCTGAAGGCGCCAGGCCCGACATCGAACAGGTGTTCAACATGACAATGATATTGCACCATGATTCCCAATCGGCCGTAGTGCGACGTGCCCGGACCGGCAGCCAGACGCTGTACGACTTCTTTCTGCAGCATGAAATGCATGTCTTCGACGCAGTCTGACTGGTCGAGCAGATGAAACATCAGCGGCGTGGAAATGTTGTAGGGCAGGTTGCCGACAATGCGCAGTTTCTGCGCACCGGCGAGGCTGGAAAAATCGAATTTGAGCGCATCGCCCTTATGCAGGGAGAAGTTGGGCAAATGACCGAACTTGGCCAGCAGGATCGGATGCAGGTCATGATCCAGCTCGACCACATCGAGTCGGGCGCCACTGGCCAGCAGGCCCTCGGTGATCGCGCCCTGGCCGGGGCCGATCTCTACCAGATGCTGCCCGTCGCGCGGGGCGATCGCCCGATGGATGCGATTGATCACGCCGGCGTCGTGCAGGAAGTTCTGGCCAAAGCGCTTGCGGGCGCGGTGCGGGGCGGACTGATTCAAGGTTGAGCTCCCGCTTCGATCATGTCGATGGCCGTGTCTACGGCGACTTGTAGGCTGCCGGGGTCGGCGCGACCGGTGCCAGCCAGGTCAAGGGCGGTGCCGTGGTCAACCGAGGTGCGGATGATTGGCAACCCAAGGGTGATGTTGACGGCGGAGCCAAAACCTTTGTGCTTGAGCACCGGCAGCCCCTGGTCGTGATACATCGCCAGCACCGCGTCTGCGTGTTCCAGATGTCGCGGAGTGAAAAGGGTATCGGCCGGTAGCGGCCCGTCCAGATGCAAGCCTTCGTCACGCAGGCGTTCCAGTACCGGAATGATTACTTCGATTTCTTCCCGCCCTAGGTGTCCGCCTTCTCCCGCGTGCGGGTTCAGTCCGCATACGAGAATCTTCGGCGCGCTCAGGCCGAAGCGCGACTGCAGATCGCTGTGCGTGATGCGTATCACCCGCTCAAGCGATTCCGGAGTAATGGCGTCCGCCACTGCGCGCAACGGCAGATGAGTGGTCGCCAGCGCGACGCGCAACCCGGGACACGCCAGCATCATCACGACCTGGACAGTACCGGTGAGCTCGGCAAAGAATTCGGTGTGGCCGGAAAAGGCGACTCCGGCATCATTGATGATGCCCTTGTGCACCGGTGCCGTGACTACCGCGCCAAAGCGCCCTGCCAGGCAGCCGTTGCCGGCTTCTCTCAGCGTCTCCAGTACATAGCCAGCGTTGGCCGGGTCCAGCTGGCCAGGCGTACTGCGCTGAGCCAAACGAACAGGGAGCACTTCCAGTGTGCCGGCCGGCTGGGCGGATGCCGGCCGAGAGGGATCGTAGTCCTGCAGTTGAACGTCGAGGCCGAGCAGTTCTGCGCGCTCGGCCAGCAAATCGGGATCGGCGACCACTACCCGCCGGTGCCGGCAAGGCTGCGCGGCCAGCATCAGACAGAGCTCAGGGCCGATGCCGGCGGGTTCGCCGGCGGTGATGGCGATCGTTGAAGCTGCCACTAGATCTTTTTCTCGACGTAGGCTTCGTCGCGAATTTCCAGCAGCCAGGTCTGAAGTTCCTGTTCATACTTGCGGTTCTGCAACAGGTTGGTCGCCTGCTGCTTGCGCATATCGTCGGTCATGTCGACGTTGCGCTGGCCTTCCACCTGCAGAATGTGCCAGCCGAACTGAGTCTGGAAGGGCCGTGACACCTGGCCTTCCGGGATGGTCGTCATCACGTCGCGGAATTCCGGCACCATGGTGTCCGGCGTGACCCAGTTCAGCGATCCGCCATTGAGTGCGGTCCCCGGGTCCTCGGAAAACGAACGGGCCAATTTGGCGAACGACTCGCCGTTCTGGATCCGCTGATACAGGCGCTGTGCCAGTTGCGCGGTGTCCTCTTCACTGCGGATCTCGTTTGGCTTGATCAGAATGTGGCGAACGTTGAACTCGGTCACCATCTGATTATCACCACCGCGCCGCTCGAGCAGCTTCATGATGTGAAAGCCGGCTGGTGAGCGCATCGGCTGGGTGACACCGCCAATGTCGAGGTTGGCGATGGCATCGGCAAAGGGGCCCGGTAGCTGGGCAGCCTTGCGCCAGCCGAGCTCGCCACTTTCCAGCGAACTATCGGAGGCCGAGCGACGTGCGGCAACGCGGCCGAAGTCGGCACCACCCTGCAGTTCCTCGTGGATGGCCTGCGCTTGTCTGGCTCGACGTTGGGTTTCGGCTGAGTCGGCATTTTCCGACAACGGAAGCACGATCATCGCCAGCCGGTAATCGGCCGAAGTCTGGTAGCGGCCGACTTCCGAGCTGAGGAAGTTGCGTACTTCCTGGTCGGTCACCTGAATGCGTTCAGCAACCCGGCGCTGGCGCACGCGATTGATCAGCATTTCGCGGCGAATCTGTTCGCGCGCCTCGTTGTAGCTGATGCCGTCGCGCTCCAGGGCGGCGCGGAACTGGGACAGGCTGACGTTGTTGCGCTGGGCGAGTTGCTCCATGGTCTGGTTCAGACTGGCCTCGTCGATCTGCATTCCGGCGCGCTCGGCCATCTGCAGTTGAATGCTTTCCAGGATCAAGCGATCCAGCACTTGGTCGCGCAGGACCGAATCGGGTGGCAGGGGCTCGCCCCGCGCGCTCAGTTGCTGGCGAACTTCCGCTATGCGCGATTCGACCTGACTCATCATGACGACGTCGTTTTCGACGATCGCGGCGACACGGTCGAGCGGTTGCACCTGCGCTTGTGCGACGGTGCAGAAGAGCAGGCCGGCACATAGGCCGGCGAGTGCTTTGTGAAGCTTAAAACGCATTGTTTTCACGCTCTCTATATCCCGGAATGCCTTCATCGAGGAGGCTTTCTACACGGTTGCCGGTGACGTTGCCCAGTCCTTTGAGCACGATCTGGAAGAAGATTCCGCGATTCGGTTCGTCAGTGGCAATCGATTCGTACTCGTTGTAATCGACCCAATAACGATTGATGAAACGAAATTTCCAGCAGCAGCTGTCGTATTCGATACCGCCAAGAGCCTCGAGGGTGCGATTGTCAGCCAGGTCGTGCTGCCAGCGACCGATGACACTCCACTGCGGATTGATTGGCCAGATGAACGAAACGTCCGACTGGTCGATACGGCGATTGGGATCGCGAAAATAAGTGCCGGTAAGCGAATCGAAGGTGTTCAGCTCGTTACGATAGCGGTAGCCGACGTTGATGATCTTGCGCGGTTCCGGCTGGTAGTTTACGCGAATGTCGCCCGCGTTGCTGTCGCTGTCGTCGGGATCCCACAGCAGGTTGCTGCTCAGGCGCCAGTCGTCGTGCATCTGATAGACGAGCTCGGCGGCGTACGCTGAGGAAGACTTCTCGTCCCGTGGATCTTCAAGCCCTTCCATGTCGAGCAGCCGCACATCGCGGTCGCGAAAGTAGAAGATCTGTCCGAGACTGGCGCGGGCACGCTCACGACCGGCATCGTCGAGCAAACGGCTGGTGGTGCCCAGGGTGAGCTGGTTGGCATCTCCGGTGCGATCGCGTCCGCTGAAGCGGTCCTCGCGATACAGCGAGGCGTAGCTGAAGGTGGTTTCGTAAGTATCGAACAGCGGCTGATCGCTCTGGTCCCGATACGGTGCATACAGATAGAAGGCTCGCGGCTCGAGCGTCTGGCGCAGGCTGCGCCCCAGCCAACTGGTGCGGCGGTCGAAATACAGACCGGAATCCAGGCTGGCTACCGGAACCGTATTTGACGGTGTGCGGTCGGCCTGCTGGTAATCGAAGCCATCGGCGCGCTCGTCGAACTGCAGGTCGTAGGCGACCGAGTAGACGCTGACAGCCGGGGTCAGGAACCCCCAGGTGTTGCGTAGCGGGAGGCTTAGCTTGGGTATGGCGCTGGCCCGGTGACCGGTCGCGCGCTGCAGGCCGACGAGGCTTTCGTCCGGCTTGCGGATCAGCACGCCGAGATCGTCGTACTGGCCGCCGCTTTCGGTATAAATGAGGCCGTCGCTCAAATCGCGGTCGAAATGGGTGTATTGCAGGCTGTAATCGAACCGTACGCCTGCGCCCAGCGGATTGCCGCCATCGAGCTGCAACTGAGGCATGCGCTCGTAGGGCGTTACAGCGGTCACGGTGGCGAGTTCGTAACCGTGGACCAGTGCACGGAATGTATAGTTGTCGCCGAAGTAGTTCAGCGCCCCGCGCTGATCCATGTAGATATCGGGGCGCGCATCGAGCGCTGTGTCGAGATCCTGGAAATAGTATGGATCGCTCAGTGAGCCGGTATCGATATCCGCGTACCAGCGCTGGCTGAGGCGCTGTTCATGGCGAGCCCGATACATCCAGCGGTCTTCGCCAAACTCCTTGTCATTCAGATAGGCAGCGTTGAGCTGGCTGTAGCTGACCGCGCTCATGTGGCGGACCTCGCCGTCGAGCAGCGCGCCTCGCTTGGTCATGAAAGTGGGGTACAGGGTGGCGTCGTAGTTGGGCGCCAGATTGAAGTAATAAGGCACCGTGACATAGGCGCCGCTGTCGGTGCTGCTGCCGTAGCTTGGGGTCAGCAGGCCGGTCTGGCGACGCTCGTCCAGCGGGAAGTACAGGTAGGGCGTGTACAGCACCGGCACGTCCTTGACGTGCAACCGGACGTGCTTGGCCTCGCCCCAGCCCTTTTCGCGGTCGAGCTCGACGTCCTTGGCATGCAGTGTCCAGGTATTCTCGCCAGGCTCGCAGGTGGTGTAGGTGCCGTTGGTCATGACGATGACACCATCGTCGCGGCGCGTG
>CAYZFU010000105.1:0-11225 GCA_964477725.1 uncultured Halopseudomonas sp. | reverse complement strand
ACCTGTCGTTCGACAAATCGCAAAGCGATTTGGGCGGAGCCGCACAGCGGCGACGGGGCACAGCCCCAAGAATCGCCAAAGCGATTCGCAGCCAATCCTGCCGAGCGGCCATTCCGACAACGCAACAACCCGACCCGAACCTGTCGTTCGACAAATCGCCAAGCGAAGTGACTGGCTTGCTTGAAGTGCATCAGTCCGCCCGGCGCATGCCTGTGAGCACAGGCGTACCGCTCAGCGGATCGCTGATGAGGGTGCAGTTGACGTTGTATAGGCGACGCACCAGCTCGGGCGTGACAACGTCGGCTGGCGATCCCTGCGCTACGATTCGGCCATCCGACATCGCGACCAGATAGTCGGCGAAGCGGCACGCGCTGGCCAGGTCATGCACGACCATGACTATCGTTTTACCCGCGTCTGCAAGCCTGCGGATAAGCTCGAACACTTCCAGCTGATGCCCGAGATCCAATGCAGAAGTGGGTTCGTCGAGCAGCAGCAAGGGGGTCTGCTGGGCGATGGCCATAGCGATCCATGCCCGCTGCCGTTGGCCGCCGGACATGGAGTCAAGCGGGCGATCGGCCAATTGTACAAGATCCGCGGCACATAATGCCTCGTCAATCACCCGCCTGTCCTCGTCTGACCATTGGCGCAGCCAGCCTTGGTGCGGTTGGCGACCGAACCGAATCAGCTCACTGACGGTCAGACCCTCGGGCGCCTGCGTTTCCTGTGGCAGTAGCGCAACACGTCTGGCTACCTCTCGCGTCGGGAGCTTGTGAATGTCGTGCCCATCCAGAAGCACCGCGCCGCCGTGTGGCTTGTGCAGGCGTGCCAGCCCGGCAAGCAGCGTGGATTTTCCGCAACCGTTCGGACCGACGATGGCGGTGATCCGACCGTCGGGGAAGGTCAGGTCCATGGTGTCGATGACGGTGCGACCCTCATAAGCCAGACTCAATCGCCGGGCTTGTAATCTTGCGGGCGACGAATCGAGTGCGTGCTTCATGGCGTTATCCTTGTCGAACGCAGCAGAATCCAGAGAAGATATGGTCCACCGATGATGGCAGTAATGATGCCAACCGGAATCTCTATCGGTGGCATGGCCAAACGGCCTACCAGATCGGCCAGTGCCATCAGCAACGCCCCG
Organism: uncultured Halopseudomonas sp.; assembly: GCA_964477725.1. Classification (GTDB taxonomy): domain Bacteria; phylum Pseudomonadota; class Gammaproteobacteria; order Pseudomonadales; family Pseudomonadaceae; genus Halopseudomonas. Next base: position 10,087 of record CAYZFU010000105.1, on the reverse strand, counting down.
GCCAGTGCCGAGCCGACGAGGGGTACGCCGTGTCGCGACAGCTGCCGTGCGATTTCTGGGCCCATCAACCCGACCAAGCCGACCGGGCCGGCAACGGTGACGGCTAGAGCAGTCAGGCTTACGGCTACCGCAAGCGCCAGATAGCGGACACGCTGCAGACGGAGACCAAGCCCCACCACTACCGCGTCCGAGAAACCCAGCACTTGCAACGATCGCAGCATGCCGTAGGCCAGCGGTAGCCCCACCAGTAAACCTGTAGCCAGTACCAGCACCGCTCCGGATGGCCGGGCGTTGAGACTGCCAACCGTCCAGGGAAAAGCCGCGTTAGCCACGTCGATGGCGACCTGCGCCAGCATTAATTGAGTCATGGCGCCGAATACCGCACCAACCCCGATCCCGGTGACGATAAAACGATAGCCGCGTGCACCCGCCCCCCCTGCCAGGCCAAAGGCCAGCGCGGCAGCGGTGGCCGCCCCGGCTAACGCCATCGCTGGCGGTGCCAGGCTGACCGACAGCCCCGTCACCGAGGCCACGGCAAAGGCGGTCGCCCCGTTGTCGATCCCGATGATGCCCGGGGTTGCCAAACGATTGCGGGCAAGCGTCTGCATCAATAGGCCGCCGACCGCGAACGCCGCTCCTGTGAGCATCCCGGCAATCAATCTCGGCAGGCGCAGCCTGTTGACCACGAAGCTATCCATGACGGAACCGCTACCGGTTAACGCCTGCCAGACCTGAGGTGGGGTCAGAGTAAGCGTGCCCAGGCAGAGCGCCAATAGCGCCACAATGGCTAACAAAACGCCGAGTCCAAGCGCAGCGCAAGTGCTCCTGCGATGCAGCAGCAGCGAATGATTGCCGGGTAAACTGAGCAACCAGGTTCCCGACGGCGCGCCGGACGCACCGATGCGCTCCCCCAAAGGGCACGGAAGCTCCTGAGTGGTTTTTGCCATGTCGTTCATAAACTTGGCAGGCGATTCGCCCGCACCACTGCAACCAGCACAGGCGCACCGATCAGCGCCGTCAGCACGCCAAGCGGTAGCTCCGACGGCTGGACTAGCACTCGCGACAGCACATCAGCGCTGATCACCGTCAGCGGACCCAGCGGCACGCACAGCCATAATGCTCGCCGTATATCCGGCCCCGCCATGGCACGGGCGGCATAGGGAACGACCAGACCAATGAAAGCGATTGGGCCTGCCACGGCCGTGGTGGCACCGACCAGCAGGGCTACCGCAACGATGATCATCAGGCGCACCAGCCCTGGACGATGGCCAAGCCCCACCGCGGCACGTTCACCCAGCGCTAACGCAGCCAGGGGACGAATCACCGCCAGCGTGATCAATGCAGCCAGCCCGAGCGACGGCAGAATAGCGACCACATGGTCGAGATGCCGTCCCGCCACGCTGCCGACCAGCCAAAAGCGAATCTCATCCGCAGTACGTTGGTCGGTCAGAAGTAGCAGCGAGGTCAGCGCAAACAGCAGGCTAGAAAATGCCGCACCTGCCAGCACCAGCCGTACCGGGTCGTTGCCCACACCGCGAATCCGGGATGCCGCGAGTACGCAAAGACAGCCACCCAGTGCTCCGACCTGCGCCACCCCTATGCGCAGCGTTGCGGCACTCGAGCCCAGCGCAATGATTACCGCGACGGCCAGAGCGCTACCGGCGCTGACGCCTAACAGGCCCGGCTCGGCCAACGGATTGCGCGTCACGGCCTGGAGCAATGCGCCTGATACTCCAAGAGCCATGCCGACGGCCAGGCCCATCAGCGTGCGCGGCAGACGTAGTTCATACACGACGAATCGGGCTTCCTCGGTCCCTGTACCGATCAGCGTCTCGAGCGCATCGCCCGCGCGAACGTCGCCTGCGCCGATCAACAGACTGGCCAGACAAGCCAGCGCAAGCGCCACCCCTGCTGCGCACAACAAGGCGCCGATACCTATGCGAGGCGAAACGACGCTGATCACTGGCTGATTTGCTTGCCTAGTGAAGCTTCCAGCTCATCGAGCAAGGCTTGCGCCGCGAGGGGGCCGGACGAACTGCTCCAGACCTGGCCGTCGACAGGAATGACCCGTTCACGCTTGACCACGTCAAGGCGTTTGAAGGCGGGCGATTGCTCGGCGGCACTCAAGGCTGCGCGGCCATCCTCGTTGAGTGTGGCAAGAAACATCCAGTCACCGTCGACCTTGGCGAGATTCTCCAGACTCAACAGATCGCTGTGTGGCCGATTCCCCTTCACCAGGTCACCGTCCTCGGCGTCGAAGCCTGATGCCTCAAGCAAGCCCGCCGCAAACAGCTCGTCGGACATGACCATTGCGCCCTGGGGCATCCAGCGCACCACGTACGCGGTTCGATCATCCTTCGCATATTGCGCCTCGACCTTTTCCGCTATCTCCGCGGCTCGTGTCTCTACCGCGGCGATGGCCGCCTCGACCGGCTGCTCCCGATCCATTGCGCTTGCGAACAATCGAGCCTCTCGCTTCCAGTTGTCCACGTCGTAGCCTGAGGTTTTGGGCACAATGGTAGGCGCCATTGCCGCGAGCAGTTGGTATTGCTCTTCAGACAATTGTGGCGATGCCAGAATGAGGTCGGGCTGCATTGCCATAATCGCTTCGAGATTGAACTCACGGGCCGTACCGATGATGCGAACACCCTCGGCTCGCTGTGCCAGATATTTCGAGACATCGGTACTGCCACGGGTAGCTACTGCACCAAGCGGTTTGGCATCAGCCGCCAAGGCAACGTCAAGCGCCCCTTCGTGCAGCGTTACTATGCGCTTAGGCTGCCCTTCAACCGCGATCTCGCCGTAAGCGGTATCGAGGATCCGTGCATCAGCTAAAGCAGATGCTGATCCGAACAAGCTTGCCGCGGTGAACCAGGCCGTAGCCAGATAATGACGTGCTGCGAATTTCTCGGTAAACATGGAGTAGTCCTTTCTTCTATTTGAAGCATTCGGGTCAGGATTGGCGCTGCCATCTCACGCTAAGGGATTCCTTCGAAGCGAAGCGCAAGAGATGATCGCTGATGATCTGCTCGGTCTTGTCCAGGTGCTCGGCGTCGCCAGCCTGGGCGATCATCAACAGACGACCTTCCACCGCCTCGAGTGCAGCGATACCACCGAAGGGGAAATGAATCTGGCCGCTGCGTTCGTTGTAGTGGGTTTCCACCTTGTGGCTGAAGTGGCGACACAGTTTCTTCAGATTCAGGCTTGCGTTCTCGGTAGCCACTTCGCTGAATGATTGGGGCATGGTGCGTATCCTCTGGATCAGTTGGTCAGAATTGCGCAGCGACGCTCAACCAGAGTCGGCGTCCGTCTTCGACGTAGCCGTATTCGTCGTATGTGATGTCCTTGTTCAGCGCGTTGTAGAGCCCACTGCTCAACGTCAGCGTCGAATTGATCCGATAACCGAAACCGACATCCAGATAAGTATGCGAGGGAGCGACGATGGCAGACTGCGAAGGGCCCTGGATGGGTTGGCTTTCCTCGCCGCGATAGGTCAGCTGCGCCCAGGGCGTCAATCGTGAGCTAGCCTCCCAGTCAACACGGGCGCTGAGTAGATGCTTCGGCAGTTGCAACAGTGGCTGACCGGCGTACTCTCCGGTTTTCTGCTCGGAGTCGGTGTACGTATAGCTGCCAGACACGTCCACACTGGCACCGATACCGATCCCTGCACCAACCTCTACGCCACGTGTGATGGCCTCATCGATATTGACTCGATAGGTCGGTAACGCTCCGAACTGATTCGGGCCGGCCGGGCAGATGGCAAGCGGACAGGCAATACGGGTGATCTTGTCTTCGAAGTCGTTATGGAACAGCGTCACGCTGGCGTGGCGGCGCTCAGACGCACGGAACAGCAATGCCACTTCCTTGTTAAGCGAGGTCTCCGGTTCCAGATTTGGATTGCCGTACACGTCGCCGCCTCGGCTGGTCTGCCCCCAATCCACCGTCAGCTCTCGCAGCCCGGGCGAGCGGTAGCCTGTCGACACCCCGCCTTTGAGTGTCCAACTCGGGGCCAAGCTCCAGACTCCATATAAACGTGGGCTGACGTGACCGCCGAAATTGTCGTCGTCATCAAGCCTCACGCCGCCTGTCAGAGAAAAACTGTCAGTCAACATCCACTCGTCTTCGGCAAACACTGCGCGCTTGGATGTGTCGATTCGTGTGCGGTCGGAGATCTGGTTTGAGTTCGCGTCGTTCAGTTCTTCGCGATCATAATCCGCGCCAAGCGTAACGATGTGCGCACCGATTGGCGCCACCAGGCTGGTCTTGGCGGTTATGTTGATGATTTCGATATCGCGCACATGGTTGGTAGCGACTTCTCGCTGCACGTGGCTATCGCTCGTACCAAAACCCCAACGGCCGGTGTGGCTCAACGCGAGGTGCTCGCGATCATAGTCGCCGATCGAATCGGCGCAACCGCCGCGGCACCCTTCGGTAGGTGCGGTCTTGCCCATATGTGAGCGACGAGTTTGCTCAGTCTTACCCGCCTCGATGCCAAAATCATGGTCCGTTGCAGGGGTAAACCAGAGCTTGGCCGTGCCGCTGCGCAAATTGCGGTCTTCATAGCCGTACAGAATGTCATCCTCGTCGCGAGATGTGACCCGACCGTACAACTGCAGGCCTAGCCGCTCGGCAATCAGAGGACCGGTGAGATTGAAATTCGCACTGCGACTATCGCCGGAATCGTCATCCTGTTGCAGCGTTGTTTCCAGTGTACGCTGCCGTGCCATGTGTCGGTCACCTTGCGCGTGATGACATTGACCACCCCGCCGATCGCATCGGACCCGTAGAGCGTCGACATCGGCCCGCGGATGATCTCGATGCGCTCGATTGCCTGCAAGGGAGGCAGCCAGTCCTGCTCGAAGCCGGCGCTTCCGTTGGGCCGCGTCTCACGGCTGGAGACCCGCTTGCCGTCGACCAGGATCAGCGTGTACTGCGCCGGCATGCCGCGCATCGCCACGTCTGCTCCGCGATCGCCAGCCCCGCCGCCCGTGACCACCAGACCCGGTACGCTGCGCAGCGCATCGGTAACGTCTCGATACTGCTGCCGATCGAGCTGACGTCGATTGATCACGGTGACTGAAGCCGGTGCGGCCTCGACGCTTTGCGCATGCCCCGAAGCAGTGACGACCAAAGTGTCCAAGGTAGTGATTTCCTCGGCCGACGCCGGCGCCGACGTGGCAAGCGCCAAGGTCGACCAGAACGCCCATACTGGCAGACCTCGTCGCATGGTCGAATTTCCGTGACTTGCCAAACTGCCCGCTTGCATAGTGACCTCCCTTGCCCATCGAATCGGTTGCTAATGATAATGTTTCGCATTAGCATCGATAGCCTCAGGTTACGGAACGCCTCGTTCGCAAATGCGGAACGCAATCCAGCCATTGGCCAGGTAGACATGTACTATCTGAATGAGCTCAAAGCCTTCGCGGCAGTGATGGAGTCGGGGAATCTTTCGTTAACTGCGCGCAAGTTGCGGCTGGCCAAGGCGACACTCAGTCGGCGTATTCGCCAGCTGGAAGACAAGGTCGGCCAGTCACTACTCCGTCGTCAGTCGAATAAGCTGCTTCCAACGGAAGCGGGCCTGCTGTTCCAGGGTTACTGCCAGCAGATCCTCGCTGTGGCCGATTCGGGGCGACTGGCTCTGGAAGAACTGCGAGAGGAAGTCAGTGGTGAACTCCTGCTGCATGTCCACGAAGCCTTCGCCCGCGGGTGGCTAGCAGAACAGGTCGAACAATTCATGGCCAGCCATCCGAAGGTCAGGGTCGTGCTGCGCACGCATGTGCAGGCGCCCCAGGTCACCGATGCGCAGATACTCTGGTTGTGGTTGGGCAAGGTCGAAGATTGTGGTCTGCGCCAGGAGACGCTCGGCAGCCTGAAACGGGAGGTCTACGCTCATCCGGATTACCTGGCCAGGCATGGCCGACCTGCACATCCTCGCGAGCTTTCCAACCATGCCTGGGTGGACATGCTTGATGGATCGGGAGGTGAACTATCTCTGACGCACCCTACGGATGGGTCCTACAGCGTCAGCCTGCCGCCGTCCCGAATGCAAGTAGATCAGTTGGTGCTGCATGCAGACGCGATCGTCCGGGGGCTCGGCGTTGGCGTGCTACCCCGGTGGGTGGTAAGCCTCCGCGAGCGAGGCCATCCGGGCTCGCTGGTACCATGCATGGACCCATGGGAGGCACCAGCACAACAGGTTGCATTACTTTACCCGCACGGGCACCTGCCCCGCCGTGCACGCGTATTCATTGATTATCTCCGCCAGTCGGTGCCGCCAGACTGGGTCAGCTGACGGTAAGACAGCCTGAATATCTGCCTCACTATGTGCGGCGCTGATACGCGCACGGATTCGTGAGGAGCGAGATCGATGCCCGGCCGGCCACAGCCAGCCGGGCAGCAACCTGACAAGGCAGCGACGATCTCTCGATAACCGCTGCCTTTGGCCTGGTTACGCCGAAAGCGCCTGGCTGAAAGTCTCGCCTCCATTCGCAATATCGAGCCGGTCAGCATTCATGACCTTGTCCCAGGCCTTGACGAAGTCGTGCACGAACTTCTCGTTGCCGTCGGACATCCCGTATACCTCGGCCTGCGCCCGCAATTCCGACTGCGAGCCGAAGATCAGGTCCACGCGCGTTGCAGCCCAGGTCGGCTGGCGAGTCTTGCGGTCCAGTCCCTGATAGCGGTTCTTGTCCTCGGTAGCGACCCACTCGTTTTTCATGTCCAGCAGGTTGACGAAGAAGTCATTGGACAGCACTCCGACGCGCTCGGTGAATACGCCTTCCTTGCCACCGCCTGCGTTGGTGCCAAGCACGCGCATGCCGCCGACCAGGACGGTCATTTCTGGTGCGCTCAGGCGCAGCAGGTGAGCCTTGTCGACCAGCGCTTCTTCGGGCGCCATGAAGTTCGAGCCGTGATAGTAGTTGCGAAAGCCATCCGCCACCGGGCGAAGCGCCTCGAAGGATTGGACGTCGGTCCATTCTTCCAGCGCGTCCATCCGCCCGGGGGTGAAAGGCACGTTCACCTCTACCCCACCATCCTTCGCCGCCTTCTCGATCGCCGCGCAGCCGGCAAGCACGATCAGGTCCGCCATCGACACCTTTTTGCCGCCGGTGGCCGAGGCGTTGAACTCGCTCTGAATCTCGCCGAGCTTCTCCAGAACCTTCGCCAGCAGCGGCGGATTATTGACCTCCCAATCCTTTTGCGGGGCGAAGCGAATACGTGCGCCATTCGCGCCGCCGCGCTTGTCCGAGCCGCGGTAGGTCGCGGCGGAAGCCCAGGCCACCGAGACCAGGTCGGACACGGAAAAGCCCATACCGAGCAGCTTCTGCTTGAGCGAGGCGATATCCGCCTCGTCGATCACGGGGTGATCGCGCTCGGGAATCGGATCTTGCCAGATCAGCTGTTCCTTCGGCACCAGCGGGCCCAGATAACGACCGATGGGGCCCATATCGCGATGGGTCAGTTTAAACCAGGCGCGGGCGAACGCATCGGCGAACTCATCCGGGTTTTCCAGAAAGCGCCGGGAGATCTTTTCGTACTCGGGATCGAAGCGCAGCGACAAGTCTGTGGTCAGCATGGTCGGCTTGCGCTTCTTGTTCGGATCGAAAGGATCGGGGACACACTCGGGCGCGTCCTTGGCCACCCACTGATGGGCGCCGGCCGGGCTCTTGGTTAGCTCCCACTCGAAATTGAACAGGTTCTCGAAGAAGTAATTGGACCAGCGCGTCGGAGTCTGGCTCCAGATCACCTCAAGCCCAGAGGTGATCGCATCGGCCCCTACCCCGCTCTTGAAACGGCTGCGCCAGCCGAGGCCCTGATCCTCGATCACTGCGCCTTCGGGCTCCGGCCCCATCAGGGACGGGTCGCCCGCACCGTGGGTCTTGCCGAAGGTGTGGCCCCCAGCAATCAGTGCGACGGTTTCATAATCATTCATCGCCATGCGGGCGAAGGTTTCGCGAATGTCATGGGCAGCGGCCTTGGGATCCGGATTGCCGTTTGGACCTTCCGGGTTTACATATATGAGGCCCATCTGCACCGCGCCCAGGCCGGGATGCAACTGGCGTTCACCGCTGTAGCGCTCGTCACCCAGCCAGGTACCTTCCGGCCCCCAGAACAGCTCCTCCGGCTCCCAGGTATCGGCGCGTCCACCAGCGAAACCGAACGTCTCGAAACCCATGGATTCCAACGCGACATTGCCGGCCAAGATATACAGATCGGCCCAGGACAGGTTGCGCCCGTATTTCTGCTTCACCGGCCACAACAGGCGACGAGCCTTGTCCAGCGCGGCATTGTCCGGCCAACTGTTGAGCGGTGCAAAACGCTGCTGACCACCGCCTGCGCCCCCGCGTCCGTCAGTAACGCGGTACGTACCAGCACTGTGCCAGGCAAGGCGGATCATGAGGCCGCCGTAATGGCCGAAATCCGCAGGCCACCAATCTTGCGAATCGGTCATCACTTGATGCAGATCCGCTATCACCGCATCAAGATCGAGCGATTCGAAGGCGGCGGCGTAATCGAAATCGCCACCATAGGGATTCGAACGAGGGGAATGTTGATTCAGCGATGTCAGGCTAAGCGCCTCGGGCCACCAGTCCCGATTGGTCGTGCTCTTGTGGGGTTGGCCGGCCCCATGACCGAAGGGGCACACGCCGGTTGTTGGGTTGTCGCCAGACTCATTGCTCATCTGTTGTCCTCACTGCTGGTTCTTGTTGGTGCGCTGCGGCACTGCTAAGCGTAGCACCGGGTTCGAAAGGCAATCCGCGGCATGTGCCGAGTTACATTTCGCCCGGCGCGGATAAAAGCGCGGCACCCTGCGCTGGGATCTCGGTGTAGACGCATCACAAACTCTGACAGCAACTCGGCGAAGCGGGTAAATGGAATGTCTTTATCGGGATGATAGCGAGGCGGGAATCAGGCCGGATGCGGGATCGAGTCGTACCCTAAGCCTATGGGGATCGCTTAGCGAAACGAGGTGGAAAGCAAGTGCCTAGGCCATTCGGGAGGAAACACCTGGAAATTGACGCTCCGCCCGGACATTCGGAGTGCCGTTTTTTGGCAGCCAGGATCGCCGGCGCGAAAATGGGGTCGCTTCGGCCAATAGCGGCCCTTCGCTTCGGGTAAGCCGGATTCGAGCCAAACCTATCTGTCTCAGCTGGCAGCGATTTGGCCTGCTAACGGTACAATGCAATCCTGACGATGCTCTCCGAAGCTAGATATTCATGGATAGCCCAGCGAGAGGCGTAGGCGTAAGTGCCACGCCTACGTTGCGTGCAACGAGATGTATGGGAAATCCGGCTCAGGCTGACAGCCGGCTAGCGAAATTTTTCCAGCAGGCTTCAGCGCGGGGCGGCCTCAATGTCGGGACTTTTCGAGGCTAATATTTTCGCGGCTATCGGTGACGTAATCATCTGAATGACGGCAAAGAAGGCCGCTGGTACAGCGATTTCCGAGGGCAAGCCAGACGCCGTCACGAAAGCGGCTGCGATGCTGAATTCCTTTTTGCTCACCGTAAATAGATAGGCGATCAACTCTTTCCGGTCAGCCACGAAAAATCTTGCGAACGAGCCGACGATATAGCCGGTCAGGTTCAGCGTCAGCGCGGCCAGCGCAATCACGACAGCAAACCATCCATAGCCCAGGATCGTTTCGGCGTTCGGGCCGACGACCGCTAAGAGAAGAAGCAAGTAAAGAACCGAGCCAAGAGATGGGTAGAGAGCATCTCGTCGACTGACAGCTTCTGTGAAGCGTGTGCGCAGGTAAACGCCAACCACAGTCGGCACTACCACGATCAATACCAATTCCAGGACGACTGCTCCGATTGGCACTTGCAGCTCGATTCCGGTGAGCAGCAGAAACAGAAACGGCACGATGAAAGGTGAAAGCAACGTGTTAACAGCGTTGAGGACTGCCGCAAGAGCAACGTTTCCGCGTGCAAGCAGTACCAGCAGTGGCGCAGAGACGTCAGTTGGCAGCGTTCCGACGAGAGTTTGGCCAGCGGCCAGCGGCCCCGAGCCGAAGAACAACCGACCCGTGAGCCACCCCGCAAGCGACATGGGCCCATACACAAGGGCGAGTGCCCAAAGCTGCC
>CAYZFU010000104.1:7245-11267 GCA_964477725.1 uncultured Halopseudomonas sp. | reverse complement strand
GAAGGTCGGTAAACAAGGGAAGGATCTCTGATGTAAGGTGCCGGAGTCGAATGGGCGCAGTTTAGCACCTTGGCGAGTCAAGTCCGAGCGTGGCGGAACCTGCAGTGCCACAGGTCGCCGCGAGTCGCGCCTCCCACAGTTTCTCTTCGTCCGCTGCAACATCAGCAAGGCCGTGGCGTCTGCGAGAAGGCGGAACCGGAGGTGAGGAATTTGCCCGTCGCAGTCGCCGCGAGTCGCGCCTCCCACGGTGCGATACGGCGGATAAAGTCGAGCCGATTTGCCGCCCGTTCTCCCATCGTTTCCAGCCTCTACGCTCACCTCGCCCGTTGCCCGGAGCCTTGAAAAAAGCACAAAAAAAGGGGCGCCGGAGCGCCCCTTAAATCCCAAACTAAACGAGCAACACTATTACTTAACGAACGCCCGAAGCACGGAGTGCAGCCGGGGTGAACTGGTTGTAGTTCGGCTGGTAGTCGAACTGCGGTGCAGATTCCTCTTCGGTGTACATACCCAGAGCGATGTAGCGACCAGCCAACAGGTCGTACAGAGTCTCGATGGAGTAACCCGGGATCTTGTTCTTGTAGTTGAAGGCCAGGTGACCTTCGCCTACGCGCCACAAGGTGCCACGACCGTCGTAGTGGTCAGCCAGGTTGATCATCCAGGAGTCTTCGTCGAGGAAGAAGTTACGCTGTGCGTAAATATGACGCTGACCCTGCTTGACGTTACCCTGTACTTCCCACACGCGGTGCAGCTCGAAGCGGGTGTGTTCCGGGTTGATGTGACCAGCCTTGAGCACGTCAGAGTACTGCAGGCCCGGCTCGGTCATCTTGTAGCTGTTGTACGGTACGTAGACTTCCTTCTTGCCAACCAGTTTCCAGTCGTAACGGTCAGGTGCACCGTTGTACATGGAGAAGTTGTCGGATGTACGCATACCGTCGGACGCAGTACCCGGGCCGTCATAGGCAACCTGCGGAGCGCGACGAACACGACGCTGACCGGCGTTGTAAACCCACGCCATGCGCGGCTCTTTCAACTGATCCAGCGTGTCGTGTACCAGCAGTACGTTACCAGCCAGACGCGACGGCGCGTTCACGCGCTGCTTGAAGAACAGCAGGGTGTTGGGGATTTGCGACTCGTCAACATCGGGCATCAGCTGCGGATAACCGACTTCTTCTTCCAGCTTGATCAGCGTGTAGGAACCGTTGGTCTGCGGCATGGCCTGCATATACCAGCGCTTGATGTTCACGCGGTAGCGGGTCAGGTGGTTCCACAGTACTTCGGCGCCTTGCTTCGGAATCGGGAAGGCGAAGGTGCCGTGCGAGAAGTTCTCGATACCGTCACCGCCATTAACCAGCCTGGCTTCACCCGCTGTGCGCTTGACCTGGTCATACACGTCCTGCGGGTAACCGACTGTACGCTTGGTCGGGTAGACCGGCATACGGAAGGTTTCCGGGTAGCGTTCGAACATCGCTACCTGACCGGGGGTCAGCTTGTCCCTGTACTGCTGGTAGTTCTGAGCAGTGATGGTGAACTCAGGCTGTTCCTGATCCATCGGGTTTTCAGAGAAGTGCCTTTCCAGCATACGGCCAGCATCTTCTGACAGACCGCCGGTCCACTCCGGAATGGTGCCATCAGCATTGCCGGATTTCTCTGCACCGATCGGCGTCAATTCATTACCCAGCTTGTTGATTTCATCCTGGGTCAAAGACTGGGCCATAACGCTGGATGCCAGGAGGCTTAACGCCAGACCGCCTGCACCCAATAGAGTTGTTTGCATACGCATATTATTGTTTCTCCTATTCTGCCAGTCTTAGAAAGTCACACTGAAGCTGAGCGACGCGAAGTCACGGTCAACCGAAGTGTTGTACTTGCCGTCGAAGAAGTCGGTGTAGCTGAGCGACGCGCTGTACTTGTTAGCGTAATCAGCGTTCAGACCCAGGCTGATTGCCTTGGCATCTTCGGTGAAGTTCGGGCTATAACCTTCAACGTCGTGCGACCAGGTTACGCTCGGCGACAGGTTCACACCCATGAACACGTTGGAGTAGTCCAGCGCTGCGCGGACGCGATAACCATATGACCAATCTGTGTAGAAACCATCGTTTTCACACCAGCTGGCCGCGTTCGGAGAACGGCCTGCGTCGACGGCCGTGCCCTGGAAAGAGGAACACTGACCGGCTACAACACCCGGAACGCCCACGTCGTCTGCGTTGTAAGGGCTTTGACCAAACAGCGAGTCACGACCATAACGCATCTCACCGATGCCACCGATGTAGTTGACGCCCAGTTCGCCCACCAGCGAGAGGCGGCTTGCGCCCAATACGCGGTCGATGAAGTGGATAGCGGTGATCTGAGCCTGGTAAAACTCTTCACGCTCGTAACCCTGGATATCCGAACCGACCCCGCCCATACCAATGGCAAGACCACGGTGGGTATTGTCCTGTCCAGTCGCAGCGTTTACCAACGCCAGACGGCTCTGGTCGCCTGTGTTGATCTGCATCGGCATGTTCGGACGATAGCTTAGCTCACCGCCCACAGAGGTGCCGGCGATGCTGGTCTGGAAGCTAACACCGTACAGGCGGATGTCTTCGGGATACTCAAAGAAGTAGCCCGCGGGCCCCATCGTACCGTCGAGGCCGGGGATGGGGTTGGCTACGCCCGGTGGCAGACCGGCAACGCTCGAATAGATTGGCGTGCGGCTGTGGTAATTCATGGCGTACAGGCCGAACTCGGTATCGTTCAGCGCCGGAACGAACCAGCGGAAAGCAACACCGTACTGACCGCTATCAGAGGCTTGTTCATCTTTCTTGGCGCGTACGATATAGGTTCCCGGAGGCTGCTCGCCCATAGGGAAATCAGCACCTGCCACAATCAGGCGATCATTACAGCCGGTAGCCAACGTATCGGAGCCGAAGAAGGTGCCGCAGTTATCCAGCACGGTTTCCTGCCACTTCAGCTGGTAGAACGCTTCCATGCTCAGGTTTTCGGTCAGGCCCTGGGAGAGATACAGCATCTCGACCGGCAACAGACCTTCCTTGATTTCGGCGCCGGGGCGGCGGAATGCAGCGACGTCGATCGGGTTGATGGAGTTGATCGAGTTGCCGATAAAGGTACTTTCACCCCAGCTCACTACCTGGCGACCCAGGCGGACATTACCCGGATTGTTGCCAATGAAGTAGTTGTGATATACGAATGCGTCGAGCAGCTCGACACCGGAGCCTTTTACCAGCGGATCGCGGCCGGAGTCGTCGATATCGTAGAAACGCTGGCTGCCGTCTTTGGTTTCGAAGTCGTACCAGTATTTTCCGCGGAAGAACGCACCGGAGTCGCCGTAGTTCAGCTCGAGGTCATGCACGCCACGGAAGATCTTGGAGAAGACATCGCCCGCATCATAGTTCAAGCGACCGTCGTCAGAGGTACGAGCAGCAGCCTCGCCATTCATCGGCACGCCGTCGCGCTCGGTCAGGGTGTGAATGAAACGCTTGTCTGCGCTTTGGGTAGACATACTGGCGCCGATGGACAGTTGCGAATCGAACTGACCGCGGACTTCGCCAAGGTTGAAGGTGACTGCGGCTGCTGAACCAGAGAAGCTGGCCAGACCAATTGCCAGCGGCAATGCGGCGAGCGACCAAGCATGCATTTTTTTTGTCATTGTGCTGCTCCGTTGGATTGAATCACGAGTGCCGGGCCTTGGGATGGCTCTGGCATCGGTGATTAGTCTGTCACGGCTTCACGAAAGTATTTGTCCGATTCGGACGAGTCTCTTGGCTCAGAGGGACATTCAACGAATGAATGGTGGCAATTGCGCTGCGGAATAATCTGTTGCAATTGTTTACCTAATATAGCAATTTAGAGCCTCGCACGACGATCGGGCACACGGTCGCGTATCAATAAGAACAAAAAAACTAGACGAGAGGCGGGAATGAACCAGATTCTCCATCCGCTGCCCTGCGAACGGTTGCAGGAACGGGCATTCTGGGCCCAAGGCATCGCCCAGACCATGGAACAATATGGAAAGTCTCCGCGCG
>CAYZFU010000104.1:1072-7235 GCA_964477725.1 uncultured Halopseudomonas sp. | reverse complement strand
GCCGACTTGCGCCAGCATTGCGCACCGACCGACCAGAGCCTCGCTCAGATCAGTCAGACCGACATGAATCGTCTCTGGCACGCCGCAGCACGGGTCACCCAGGACGAAAGCTTCGGTCTTCGCATGGGTCAGGCATACTGCTCCAATACGCTCAAGGTCCTCGGCCTGGCAGCGGTGTCCAGCGAAACCGTAGGCGACGCGGTTCAGCGCGTGCTCCGTTACATTTCTGTCTTCAGTACCCAGGTACAGCTGTACTCGGTCGAAGACGATCAGTATTTCACCATCTACTTCGAGCCTCGCGGCACCCCGCATCCTCTGCATCTGGAAGCGGTGGTTGCGCAGTGTGCGAAGGTCTGGAGCTCTCTGGAAAACGGTCATACACCGCTGGTTCTGGAAACCCGCCTGGCCGGCGAGCATGAAGGCACCCGAGCCTATTGCGAATCGATTTTAAGCGGCAAGGTACGGCTTGGCGCCAAGCGCGTTGCGGTACGGATGAGCCGCGCCATGTTGCGCAACCCCTTGCCCACCGCAGACGCTTTTTTGCGCAAGCGCCTGGATGCTTCTCTGGAAGACATGCTCGGCGATCTGCCCAATGTGAACTTCGCCGAGCAGGTCAAGCAACGGATTCGCGTGCTTGTTGCCCAGCGCGAGGTGTCGGAAGAAATGGTCGCCACGCCTTTCAACATGAGCCCGCGGCATTTGCGTCGCAAGCTCAGCGAAACACAGACCACCTATGAAAAGTTGCTGGATGAAGTGCGCATGGAGCTAGCCATGCGACTGATCCAGGAAGGCAAGCTGAATCTCGGGCGGATAGCGTTCGAGCTCGGCTTCCTGGATCCCAGTAGCTTCACCCGTGCTTTCCGCCGCTGGACGGGCATGAGCCCAACTGCTTTCAAGGACAAGGCACATGGCAGGCTCGGCGCTGCGGTGGTTTAATCGGCGTCGGTCGCCGCGGGTCGCGCCTCCTACAAATCCTGGTTCGTGCTGCTCTGCACAATCGCTCGTGGGAGGGCCGACCCGGCGCGATGAGGTTCCCCGGCTTCGGTCGCCGCGAGTCGCGCCTCCCACAAGCCCCTCCCCGTTCGGACTGTTATGCCGGATTGCTCGTGGGAGGGCCGACTCGGCGCGATGAGGTTTGCCTGCACCGGTCGCCGCGGGTCGCGCCTCCCACAGGTCAGTGCGCGAGCAATGAAAAAGGGGCCCGAAGGCCCCTTTCTGTCACACCCAAAGGTACCGCTTAACGAACGCCCGAGGCGCGCAGAGCCGCCGGGGTGAATTCGTTATACGAGGGGTTGGTGCCGTAGACCGGCGCCGACGATTCCTCGTTGTACATACCCAGCGCGATGTAGCGACCCGCTACCAGGTCATACAGCGTTTCTGCTGCGTAGCCCGGCAGTTGTTCATGGTAGGCATGGGCGATATGACCTTCGCCTACGCGCCACAGGGTGCCACGACCGTCGTAGTGATCAGCCAGGGTGATCAGCCAGGAATCCTCGTCCACGAAGAAGTTACGCTGTGCGTAGATGTGGCGCTGGCCCTGCTTCACGTTGCCCTGCACTTCCCAAACGCGGTGCAACTCGAAGCGGGTGTGCTCCGGGTTGATGTGGCCCGCCTTCAGGATGTCGTCATACTTCAGGTTGGGATCAACCAGCTTGTAGCTGTTGTAAGGAACGTAGATTTCCTTCTTGCCAACCAATTTCCAGTCGTAACGGTCAGGTGCGCCGTTATACATGGAGAAGTTGTCGGACGTGCGCATGCCGTCAGATGCGGTACCCGGACCATCGTATGCAACCTGCGGAGCGCGACGCACGCGACGCTGGCCAGCGTTGTAGACCCACGCCATGCGCGGTTCTTTCAGCTGATCCAGTGTGTCGTGAACCAGCAGCACGTTACCGGCCAGACGTGAAGGCGCTTCCACGCGCTGCTTGAAGTACAGCAGGGTGTTGGAAGCCTTCTCCAGATCGACGTCAGACATGTACTGCGGATAGGCCGCTTCTTCCTGGAACTTGATCAGCGTATAGGAGCCATTGGTCTGCGGCATCGCCTGAACGTAGGAACGCTTGATGTTCTTGCGATAGCGCGTCATGTGGTTCCACACCACCTCGGCACCGGACTTGGGAATCGGGAACGCGAACGAGCCATGGCTGAAGTTCGAGATGCCGTCGCCACCATTGACCAGCTTGGCTTGGCCGGCGGTTTCCTTGACCTGATCGTACACGTCCTGCGGGAAGGATACGGTCCGCTTGGTCTCGTAAACCGGCATACGGAAGCTGTCCGGATACCGCTCGAACAAGGCGACCTGGCCGGGAGTCAGTTGCTCCTTGTACTGCTGGTAGTTCTGAGCAGTGATGGTGAACTGCGGCTGTTCGGCCTGGACCGGGTTCGCGTGGAAGTTGCGCTCCAGCTCGGCACCTGCTTCCGGGCTCAGACCGCCGGTCCACTCGGGAATCGTGCCGGCAGCGTTGCCAGCCTTCTCCGCGCCGACCGGTGTCAGCTCGTTGCCGAGCTTGTTGATTTCGTCCTGGGTCAGGCTTTGCGCCATGACACTGGTGGCGAGCATGCTGAGGGCCAGGCCGCCAGCACCGATAAGAGTTGTTGCTATACGCATATTATTTTTCTCCTGATAGCCGGTTGTTTAGAACGTCATGCTGAAGCTGACAGCAGCGAAGTCGCGATCGACCGCCGTGTTGTATTTGCCGTCGAAGAAATCGGTGTAGCTGATCGAGGCGTTGTACTTGTTGGCGTAATCGGCGTTCAGCGCAACGCTGATCGACTTGGCATCTTCGGTGAAGTTGGGGCTGTAACCTTCCACGTCGTGCGACCAGGCCAGGCTCGGGCTAAGGTTGATGCCGGCGATGACGTTGGCGTAATCCAGTGCTGCGCGAACGCGATAGCCGTAGGACCAATCTGTGTAATAGCCGTCGTTTTCGCACCAGCTCGCAGCTTTCGGCGAGCGGTCAGCAGCGTCAGTGCCTTCATTGGACGAACAGGTGCCGTTGGCAAACGGGCTCTGACCGAACAACGAATCACGACCGAATTTGGTGGTGCCGTTGCCATCATCGAGTCCGCTGATGTAGTTCGCGCCGGCTTCGCCGACCAGTGACAGGCGGCTTGCGCCCATGACGCGATCGATGAAATGCACGGCTGTTACCTGAGCCTGCCAGAACTCCTTGCGCTCATAGCCTTTGATCTCGGTACGCGGAGCGACGCCGGCGTAATCGCGGTGTGTATTGTCCTGGCCCAGGTTTAGCGCCGTGCGGCTCATGTCGCCAGTATTAATCTGCAGCGGCATGTTCGGACGGTAGCTGAGTTCGCCGCCAACCGAAGCCGGGCCGACCATGGTCTGGAAGCTCACACCGTACAGACGAATGTCTTCGGGGAATTCGAAGAAGTAGCCGGCTGGGCCGGTGCTGCCATCATAACCTTGAATGGTGCCGGCGCGAGCCGCTGCCGCCAGCCCTGGGAGCGCAGCTTGCAATTGTGCGGCTGTTACTCCTGGGGGAAGCGGAGCATCTCCACGAAGGATTGCTGCGTACGCTTGAGCAATTTGTCCAGGAACCAACTGATTACCAGCAACGTTCGAGTAGATCGGCGTGCGGCTGTGATAGTTCATGGCGTAGAAGCCGAACTCGGAATCGTTCAGCGCCGGCGCGAACCAGCGGAAGGCTACACCGAACTGACCGTCGTCATCGGCATGCTCGTCCTTGCGCTGGCGGACGATGTAGCTGCCAGTCGGGGTTGCGCCTTGCGGGAAGTCGGAACCAGTCACGACCAGGCGATCGGTACATCCACGCGCCAGCGTGTCGGAACCGAAGAAGGTGCCGCAATTGTCCAGAACGGTTTCACTCCACTTGAGCTGGTAGAAGGCTTCCATGCTCAGGTTTTCGCTCAGACCCTGGGACAGGTACAGCATCTCGACTGGCAGCAGCGCTTCTTTCAGCTCTGCACCCGGACGACGAATGGCGGCGACGTCAATCGGGTTGATCGAGTTGATCGAGTTACCGATAAAGGTGCTTTCGCCCCAGCTGACCACCTGCCTACCCAGGCGGACGTTGCCTGGATTGTTGCCGAGGAAATAGTTGTGGTAAACGAATGCGGCGAGCAACTGGTAACCCGAGCCTTTCTGCAGCGGATGACGGCCATCTTCCTGGATGTCATAGAAGCGCTGGCTGCCATCCTTCACTTCGAAGTCGTACCAGTAGTTGCCACGGAAGAATGCGCCGGAATCGCCGTAGCGCAACTCGAGGTCGTGGACCCCTTTGAAAATCTTGGAAAAGAAGTCGCCAGCCTCATAGTTCAGACGACCGTCGTCGGAAGTACGTGCTGCGGCCAGGCCACCCTGCGGAACGCCATCAATGGAAGTTGCCGTATGGATGAAACGCTTGTCAGCATTCTGAGTAGACATGCTGGCACCGATGGATAGCTGCGAGTCAAACTGACCTTCCAGCTCACCGAAGTTGAAATTCACGGCGTGAGCCGATCCTGCAAAACTGGCCAGGCCGATCGCCAGAGGCAAGGCCGCTACCGGCCAAGCATGCATTTTTTTTGTCATTGTGCTGCTCCGTTTGGGGTGACATGAACCTGTGTATCTAAGGACACGTTCAGGACACAGGCAGTCTGTCATGAGGGCAAGCGGGAAAACTTGCCCTCAGCGGCCAAAACTCTTAACGTAAGCGGCCATTCATATAGTGAATCGCGATTATGGGCGGCGAAACAGACTCTCGAATGCTATAGCGGTTCGGCACCACAAATACCGTCTTTTTCATCCGAACATCTGGTCACAGCGCTCTAAAACGGGCATTGTACGGGCCAACGCGACATGCCACCGACCGCTCTCGCCACCCGATGGGAGAGCTACCGGTGAATACACTCTCAACAAGGCACCCTAAGGCGTTTAATGGCCCTGCTGCACCCATGCGTACCGCTTCGCGAAATCAGATTTCAGAAAAAGCTCGAAACTGATCTGCTCGTTGACTCGAAGCGGGACATAAACGGTTTTCTCCCGTATGTCAGGCCACAGGCTGGAGCTGGCAGATGCCTATAGAAGGCCGCAAGCCCGTAAAAGCGACCCGGGTGCGGGAGAGAGCATTCTGGATCACCCTGATGAATCAGGCCCTTCGCCAATACGGCGTGTCGTTGCAGGATTCCGGTGTGGCCCAGAACCTGATTCAAGCCACTCGAGAGCAGAGCGGCTTCGTCGAGCAGGGCTCGTGTTCACTGATCTGGGCCGAAGCGGCCCGACTGGCTGACGATCCATTGTTCGGATTGCGCGCGCACCGCCTGTTCTGCCCTACTCCGCTTAATGCGATCGGTCTGACTGCGCTGGCCAGCCAGGACCTGGGCTCGGCTCTCACCAACCTGGTTCGCTTCTTCCCTATCGTCAGTACCCAGGTGAAACTCGAATTGCGCGTGGTGGACGAGCTGGTGCATTTACACCTCCTGCCACAGGGCGAGCCGCACCCGCAGCATATGGAAGCCGTCATGGGCTACTTGGGGCGCCTGTTCCAACAGCTGGACCAGGACAACCGGGAACTGGTGCTCTGCGCGCAACTGTCACGCCCGGCTGCGGATCTGGCGGAGTGTTCGCGTCTGCTGCCAGCTCGCCAACTCGTCGCCGGGGATGGCTACAGTCTGTCGTTAGCCCGGGACATGCTGGCGTTGCCGCTTGCTACAGCCGATACCTTTTTGCTGCCGCGGTTTCTCGACTCGATGGAGGAACTGCTCGCCAATCTGCCAAGCGCCGACCTGGTCGAACAGGTGAAACGACGGATCCATCTGCTGCTGGGCAGCGGCGAGATCACGGTCGAGCGCGTGGCGACGCCGCTGAACATCAGCCCACGGCACCTGCGGCGCAAATTGAATCAGGAAGGCACCTCGTACGAACAGCTGGTCGATGAGGTACGCAAGGAATCGGCGGTTCGCCTGATCAGCGAAGGACAGCTGTCGTTGACCAGCATCGCCTACGAACTCGGGTTCCTTGATCCTAGCAGCTTCACTCGGGCCTTTCGCCGCTGGACGGACATGAGCCCGACGGCATTTCGCCGCCAGACGCTCAAGCCCATCAGCTGATCACTTCTTGCGGAACAGCAGCGTCATCCGATCGCTTTCGCCGATGGCAAGGTAGGACGTGCGGTTTTCATCACCCAGCTTGAGTGTCGGCGGC
>CAYZFU010000104.1:0-1062 GCA_964477725.1 uncultured Halopseudomonas sp. | reverse complement strand
GGTCCAGACGCCCTCGGGGTGGTCTTTGGTATCCTGCGGATTCTGGTTGATCGGCGTACTGCCGACCAGCTCGAATCCAGCCTCTTCGGCCAGCTCCGTTACCAGCTGCTGGGTGACATAGCCGGTTTCGATCATCTGTTCCAGCTCTGTGCCGGGCAGGGCCTGGTGCTCGACCACGCCCAGCATCCCGCCTGGCTTCAGCGCCGCGTGGAATTTATTGAATACCAACCGGGTCTCGTCCATGCCGGCCGCCAGCCAGTTGTGTACGTTGCGAAACGTCAATACACGGTCGGCGCTCTCCGGTTCGGCGATCGGTGTGTCGGGATCGTAATTCAGCACGGCAAGCTTGACATGATCGTAACTGCCCCGCGGATCGTCGAGCTTCTTCTGGAAACTCTCCAATGACTGGCGCTGGTAGTTCGACGTGCTCTCGGGATCGAAATGCGCGGCGATCAGCTTGCCTTCTTCCTTCAGGTAGGGCGCGAGGATTTCCGTATACCAGCCTCCACCCGGCCAGACCTCGATCACCGTGTGTTGCGGCTCAACGCGAAAGAACGCCAATGTGTGCTCCGGGTTACGGTAGGCATCGCGGACTACGTTGGTGATCGATCTGGTCGGTGAGGCGATAGCCTGGCGCAGCGCCTGCTGATGCTCGGGATCCATTTGCGGCGTCGGCACGGTCGGCTGCTGCGCCGAGCCTACAGTCGGTAACAGCAACATCGCGGCTAGGATGATCGGTCGCATTCGTTCTCCCCTTGGCATGAACTACTCTGACACTAAGACATATATGAGTGCTTTCGCCCCAGGCTAGTTCATGCAAACCTTGTCACCCGGAACGAACGAAAAGAGGCCAGCCCGTGCGTGATACGTTACCGCTACTCAACGAACTCGATTTCCCCGCCATCCGGCGTGGTGCGTTGCAGGTGCTGCAGGTAAACCTGACGTACCTGTGCAACCAGCGGTGTCTGCATTGCCATGTCAACGCCGGCCCCACCCGCACCGAGGCGATGTCCGACGAGGTCATCGAGGCGCTGTTCGCGGTGATCGATGCCCATCCGGTCA
>CAYZFU010000103.1:0-11278 GCA_964477725.1 uncultured Halopseudomonas sp. | reverse complement strand
CACTGATTGCCTGGCAAAAGCCCAAGCTGTTGCTGCTCGACGAACCGACCAACCATCTCGACATGGAAATGCGCCATGCCTTGACTCTGGCGCTTCAGGAGTTCAATGGAGCCATGCTGCTGGTATCACACGATCGGGCATTGATCCGTGATACCACCGACGAGCTGTGGCTGGTCGCCGATGGGCGTCTGCAGGTTTATGAGGACGACCTCGATGCCTACACGCGCTGGCTGGCGCGCTTCCGCCAGCAACAGGCTCAATCTGCGGCAGACACGGTCGACGAACCCGAACAACCGAAGCTCGACGCCAAGGCTCAGCGGCGCCTGGCGGCGGAGCAGCGGCAGCGTCTGGCGCCGATGAAGAAGGCCATCGACAAGCTTGAGCAGACCATGGCGCGGTTGAACAGCGAACTGGAAGAAATCGAATCTGCACTGGGCGATACGTCGCTTTATCAGGCGGAGAACAAGGATCGGCTCAAGCAGCTGCTGGCGCGCCAGGCCAGCCGCAAGCAAGAGCTCGAAACGCTCGAAGCCCAATGGCTGGACGCCAGCGAAGAACTGGAATCCCTGCAGGCCAGCACCGAATCCTGACAACCCGACAACAGCGGAACCGAATCCCATGACCTTGTGGATAGATGCAGACGCCTGCCCGCGGCCGGTACGTGACATCGTCGTACGCGCCGCCCGGCGCCGTCAGATCGAACTGGTCCTGGTGGCCAACAGTCCGCAGCAGCTTCCGCCGGGGCCGGGCGTTCGGCAGGTGACCGTACCCAGCGGAGCCGACGCAGCGGATCATTACATCATCGACAACGCCCGTCCCGGGGATCTGGTCGTCACAGCAGACATCCCCCTGGCCGCCGGCCTGGTGGAACGCAATGTCGTCGCGATCAATCCGCGTGGCGTCGTCTACGATGCGTCGAATGTGGGTGAGCGGCTCGCTGTGCGCAATCTGATCGACGAGTTGCGCGGCGCCGGTCTGGCCGGACGTGGAGGCCCGGCGCCTTACAATGACCGCGACAAGCAGGCGTTCGCCAATTCCCTGGATCGCCTGCTCGCGCAACTCTGACTCAACGAACGATGAACTGGCTGACCTGCTGATCGAGGTCGCTACGCAGGCTATCCAGCTTATCAGCCAGCGAGGCCAGCTCCACCGCCTGATCAGCATTGGAAGTGGCGACTTCACGAACCCCGTGTACATGCTTGGCTAGATCATCGCCGACAGCTGCCTGTTGCTGCGTCGCGGTCGCGATCAGCTCGTTAAGCTGGGAGATATGGGCGATTTCGCCAACCATACCCTGAAGCATCTGCGCGCTGGAGTCGGCTGAATCCAGGCAACGCTCCACCGAGGCCCGACTGCGGAGCATCGCCTGGGTAGCGGCCCCGGATGCCTCTTGCAACCGGCTGATGAAATCCTGGATCTCTACGGTTGATTTCGAGGTGCGCTGTGACAGGTTGCGCACCTCGTCGGCGACGACGGCAAATCCGCGGCCTTGCTCACCGGCCCGTGCCGCCTCGATGGCTGCATTCAGGGCCAACAGGTTGGTCTGCTCGGCCACACCGCGTATGGCATCGACAACCTGATGTATATCCGCCGCAATACGAGCAGTGCCCTCGACCGCCTCACCGGTCACGCCGATATCCTGATGCAACGAGGCGACCTCCAGCTTGATCCGCTGCATCGCCTGATTACCCTTCAGCGCATGCTGATCGGCGTTGCGGGCAGCGTTGGCCGCTTCTTCGGCGTTCCGCGCCACCGCCGACGTAGCGGCGCTCAACTCGCCGATTGCCTGGACCATGTAGCTCGCCTCGTTCGCCTGATGGTCTGCGCCCTGGCGAACCTGGATCGACTTGCCGGTCACATTCGAGCTCAGCTCCCCTAATTGGCGCAACCCGCCCTGTACGCCGCCGACGGCACCCCCCAGCTGCCCAACCAAGCTGTTGAAGGCGTCCATCGCAGGCGACTTGATCGGCACCCGGTAGCTCAGATCAATGCCGTTGCGTCCGCCAGTGATGTGCGCGGTTGCATCGCTGAGGGCTAGCCCTTCCTGCGCATCCTGCATGCTTTGCTGGGCCAGATAGATCAATACCGCAGCCTCGACCACAACGTAACCGGCATGAATCCACACCAACCAGGTCGCCTCCGCAGCCAGCCAGACACCCGCTGCCTGGCTTTGCAGATAGAAGAAGGCCAGATGGTGTACGGCAATCACCCCGGCGCCGACCACGATCGGCAGCCAATCGCGGTAATAAATCAGGAACGCCAGCAACACGAATATGGAGAAATGCATCTCCACGACGCCGCGGCTCTGGTTGATATGCAACGCCGACATCACCATCAGCGCCACGGCGACCGCGCAGCGAAACAATCGCTGGCCACGGATAAGCGCATGCAATCCGTGCATGACGGCCATCGTGCCACCGCCGACCAGCAGTGCCTGCATCCAGGTCTGGTGCCAGGCGGCAAGCGCGAAAGAATATAGCAGCGTAATCCATAGGACGCCGAGCATGGTGCGGTCGGCTTTCAGATACAGATTTTCCAGCCCGCGAGCGGAAGAACTGCCGGCAGTGTTCATTTTGATGCTGTTCCGGTTAATGGAGCTCACACAGGCAGGACACCGTGTCCTGCGAGGTGATATTGACCGATCGGCCCGACAGCAACGTCCGTATTACTGGCTCTACAAAACTGCTCTGACTATTGCAGTGCATGCCGTCGCTATAAGGACCGACATATGCAAGCCGGCCCGCAGCGTCCCAGATGGCGATAGACGGAGCACCAGGCCAGCTGGCCCACTCTGAGGGTATCGGCCAATAGGGCAATTCCTTGAACGGACTGTCCATGTTTTCGCTACTTTCCGAGCCGGCGCGAGCGAATTTCACCCCCTGCGCGGCAAACCGCTCGGTCATCTCCGCGACATACCGCTCATGGCCGGCGTTGCAGGGGCAACCGGACTGCCAGACATGAACCACCTGGACCTGACCGGCCGGAAACGGCGGATCAACGCGCACGCCCTCAAAAAATGCGGGGCGCTCGAAAGGCCGCACGTAGCGGCCCTCGTACCACCAGAACGCCCACATCAGCCCCGCCAGCCAGACCAGCAGCAGAGCAGCCGTCAGTACGGCCCGCCAGATCGAGCCCTTGACTGTAATCATTTTCGCAATCGCCGTTGCTGGTGACCATTACTGCCGCACTGTAGAGAGGGTCGTGCAGCGCCGCTTAATAGAAATACCGGATCGCCGTTCATCGGTCCGACTATCAACTGCTAACTCCGCCACATTTCCGCTGGGAACCGCGCATGCAATCGACGGTCTGCTGCTATGGTTGCCCTTCTGAGCGGAATTCCTATTTTGGATACAAGCAGTATCCGGCCCTTTCCCAGCCGGACAAGGAAGATATTTTCCCATGCCTGGAGAACTTGACGTCGTCACACTTGGAGTAGCCCTCTCGCTGGTTACTCTGAGCATGACGCTATTGCTGTGCGTAGCCGCCTGGCACGCGGGCACCGAGAAAGGTCTGCGGCACTGGGCACTGGGTAACTTCACCATCATGCTTGGACTGGTGCTGAACGTTTACCAGGATCATATCCACCACGGCTTGTCGGTGGTCTTCGCCTATACGCTGATGACCCTGGGGGTCGGTGTCACCTGGCTGGGCATTCGTGCCTTCAAAGGCCAGAGCCAACCCCAGACCGGACCGCTCATCGCAGCGTTGACCGTGTTGTTGCTGATGTGGGTGTTCCGCTTCCATATCGATCACCAACCCGCACGCATCGTGATCTCTTCGGTCATCCTTTCCGGAATGAGCCTGTTGTGTGCTCGCGAACTCCTGGTTCCGGCCGAGCAGCCAATGCGAACCGCTTACTGGTTCACCGGCTTCACTGCGCTGTTCTGCGCGGTTGGCCTGGCGCTCCGTGCAGCCCTGAGCTTCACATTGCTGCCGGTCTCCCCCGAGGCCAGTCTGGTGCCGATGCAGAGCGTCACGCTGCTCGGTGCGATGGTCGCACAGATCGGCCTGGCCTGCGGCTTTATTCTGATGACGCATTACCGGACCACGATCGCCCTGCATCGCCTGTCCGAACGCGACGCACTCACCAACACGCTGAACCGGCGCAGCCTGCAGAAGCAGGCTGCGGCAGTGCTCCAGCTCGCCAGCCAGCAGGCCTATCCGACCACACTGATCATGCTCGACGCTGATCATTTCAAACGAATAAACGATCAGTTCGGCCACCAGACCGGCGATGCCGTGCTGTGTCATCTGGTCGGTCGGGTGCGCCAGCATTTGCGCAACGATGATCTGCTTGGTCGATTCGGTGGCGAAGAATTCATCCTGCTGTTGCCCGGCCTGGACACGGAAAGCGCCGTTCAGGTCGCCGAGCGGATCCGTCAGGCACTTTGCGCCCAGCCCTGGCAGAACGATGACATCCCCGTCGCTCTGAGCGTCAGCATGGGCGTCGCCTGCACCGACCAGCACGGCTACAGCTTCGACACTCTGGTTGGCGTCGCGGACGCCGCGTTGTATCGCGCCAAGGCGCTTGGCCGCAACCGGGTCGAACTGGCCAGCGTGCCGGACCAGGAACTGCAGGAAGACATGGCCTTACGCTTGCTGTCGCAATTCCGTCATAATCTGGACGTATAACGTTAACCAGATAGGTGTCTTTGTGGCGCCCCGGGAGTTCCAGTGAGCTTTGATCCTGCAAATCGCCAGTTTCCGCTGAGCCGCCTGCGGCGGTTGCGGCGTGACGATTTTTCCCGTCGCCTGGTCCGCGAGACGCGCCTGAGCGTGGACGATCTCATCTACCCCGTATTCGTGCTCGAGGGTGAGAGCCAGCGCGAAGCCGTGCCCTCGATGCCCGGTGTCGAGCGGCTGTCGATCGATCTACTGGTCGATGAAGCCGCAGAGCTGGTCGAGCTGGGCATTCCCGCTGTAGCGCTGTTTCCCGTCACTCCGATCGAGCGCAAGTCGCTGGATGCTGCTGAAGCGTATAACCCTGACGGTCTTGCCCAGCGGGCCACGCGTGCGCTGAAGCAGGCATTTCCGCAGCTTGGAGTGATCACTGACGTGGCACTGGACCCGTTCACCACGCACGGCCAGGATGGCATCATCGATGACTCCGGCTATGTGCTCAACGACATCACCGTCGAGACGCTGGTCAAGCAGACGCTGTCGCACGCCGAAGCGGGCGCCGATATCGTCGCGCCTTCGGACATGATGGACGGACGCGTCGGCGCGATGCGCCGGGCGCTCGAGGAAGCCGGTTACATCAACACCCGCATCCTCGCGTACTCGGCAAAATATGCCAGCGCCTATTACGGACCTTTCCGTGACGCGGTGGGCTCGGCTGGCAATCTGGGGAAGGGTAACAAGGCCACGTACCAGATGGACCCGGCGAATACCGATGAAGCCCTGCACGAGGTGGCGCAGGATCTCGCCGAGGGCGCCGACATGGTGATGGTCAAGCCCGGCATGCCGTATCTGGACATCGTCCACCGTGTGAAGGTGACCTTCAAGGTCCCCACCTTCGTCTACCAGGTGAGCGGAGAATACGCCATGCATCAGGCCGCCATAGCCAACGGCTGGCTGAGCGAGGCGGTGATCCTCGAATCGCTGACCGCGATCAAGCGCGCCGGCGCAGACGCCATTCTGACTTATTTTGCCAAGACTGCAGCCCGCCAGCTGCGACAATCGAGCTGATCAAGAGGGATTCATGCAGGAACTCAAGAGCGTGGGCGAGATGAGCAAAGCGAAGGACCCTGCGGAGTCGCTGCCAGTGGTGCGTAGCGCACCGGCACTGACCGCACCTGCCGAGCCCGCTGCACCGGTTGCCGATATCAACGCCCCCGAACTGTTCATTCACCGTGAGCTGTCACAGCTGCAGTTCAACATACGGGTGTTGGAACAGGCGCTCGATGAGTCCTACCCGATCCTCGAAAGACTGAAATTTCTGCTGATTTTCTCCAGCAACCTCGACGAGTTCTTCGAGATCCGCGTCGCCGGTCTCAAAAAGCAGATCACCTTCGCCCGCGAACAGACCGGCCCAGACGGCCTGCAACCGCAACAGGTGCTGAGCAAAATCAGTGAGCTGGCGCATCAGCAGGTCAGCCGTCAGTACGCAATCCTCAACGATGTGTTGTTGCCACAACTGGCTGAGAAAGGCATCCGCTTCGTGCGCCGGCATCAGTGGACGCACAAGCAGACCCTGTGGGTGCGCCGGTATTTCCGCCAGGAAGTCGCCCCGGTGATAAGCCCGATCGGGCTCGACCCGACTCACCCGTTCCCGCTGCTCGTGAACAAAAGCCTGAATTTTATCGTCCAGCTCGAAGGTACCGACGCCTTCGGCCGGGATTCGGGCCTGGCGATCATTCCCGCGCCGCGCTCCTTGCCCCGCCTGATACGGCTCCCGGAAGAGCTGTGCGAAGCTGGCGGCGACGCGTTCGTCTTTCTCTCATCGATGATTCACGCCCACGCCGACGAACTCTTCCCGGGCATGAAGGTGCTTGGCTGCTATCAGTTCCGTCTTACGCGTAACGCCGACCTGATCGTGGACCCCGACGAGGTAGATGATCTGGCCCGCGCCCTGCGTGGTGAGCTGCTCTCGCGTCGCTACGGCGATGCGGTACGTCTGGAGGTGGCCGATAACTGTCCGAAACCGCTGACCGATTTCCTGCTCAAACAATTCGGCCTCAGTGAGGCGGAGCTCTACGAAGTCAATGGCCCGGTCAACCTGACCCGACTGTTTTCCATTACCGCGCTCGAGAATCATCCGGAACTGCAGTTTCCGCCATTCAGCCCGGGGATTCCTAAGCTGTTGTCCAGCGCGGACAACCTGTTCCAGGCCATCAGCAAGCAGGACATCCTGCTGCTGCATCCATACGAATCCTTCAGCCCGGTCGTCGATCTGCTGCGTCAGGCAGCGCAGGATCCCAACGTCCTTGCAATCAAGCAGACGCTTTACCGCACCGGTGCCAACTCCGAGATCGTCAACGCGCTGGTGGACGCCGCGCGCAACGGCAAGGAGGTCACGGTCGTCATCGAGCTTCGTGCGCGGTTCGACGAAGAATCAAACCTGCAGCTGGCGAGCCGCCTGCAACAGGCCGGCGCGGTCGTCATCTACGGCGTGGTCGGCTTCAAGACCCACGCGAAGATGATGTTGATTCTGCGCCGCGAGGACAAGGTGCTGCGTCGCTACGCCCACCTTGGCACCGGCAACTACCACGCCGGCAATGCGCGCCTGTATACCGACTACAGTATTCTGACATCGGATCTGGCGCTGACCGAAGACGTACACAAGCTGTTCAATCAGCTGATCGGCATGGGCAAGACACTGCGCATGAAGAAACTGCTCCAGGCGCCCTTTACCTTGAAGAAGCGTCTGCTGGAGCTGATCAATCGCGAAACGCTGGCGGCTCAGGCGGGTAACCCCGCGCATATCATCGCCAAGGTCAATTCGCTTACCGATGCGAAGATCATCAAGGCCCTGTTCAAGGCGTCTCAATCCGGGGTCAAGATCGATCTCATCGTGCGCGGCATGTGCTGCCTGCGCCCCGGCGTGCCGGGCGTCTCGCACAACATAACGGTGCGCTCGATCATCGGTCGGTTTCTCGAGCACAGCAGGGTGTACTACTTCCTCAACGGTGGACAGGAACAGGTCTGGCTATCGAGCGCCGACATGATGGAGCGCAACCTGGACAAGCGGGTCGAGACCTGCTTCCCGCTGGAAGGCAAGAAGCTGATCACCCGTGCCAAGCAGGAGCTCCAGGTCTTCCTGACCGACAACACCCAGAGCTGGATGCTGCAGTCCGACGGCAGTTACGTGCGCAGTTCGCCAACCGGCAACCAGATCCCGCGAAGCGCGCAAAGCGCGCTACTCGACAAGCTGGGCAATTCGCCTCAGCGCACGCTGAGCGTATAACCGACCTTCTCCCAGGCCAGCACTTCCTGCTGGAAGTCGGCCTGGGTGAGCGGGTTGCTATCCAGCCAGCCGTCCGGGAACGCCACACTCAGCGCATCGCCCGATGCCTCTACCTCGAGCGCGGGCATTTCCTGGTATCCGCGAATGTGGTGATACAGAATCGCCAGGCGCAGCAGCATGCTCAGACGCAATAATGGCTGCGCCTCTTCGCCGAAATCACTCAGCCGGTCCTGGCTCGGCAGGTTGCGCCGATGCCCTCGAATCAACAGAGATATGGATTGCTGCTCCTGGCGTGAAAACCCCGGCAGATCGGAATGTTCGATCAGGTACGCGCCGTGTTTGTGATACTGATGATGGGCGATGTCCATGCCCACCTCATGGACGCGGGCAGCCCAGCGAAGCAGAGCTGCGTACTTCGGGTCAGCCAGGCCCCAGGCTTCAACGACCTTGTTCAGCAGTCTGATCGCCTTGGCCTCGACACGCGCCGCCTGATCATTATCGACGTGGTAGCGCTCGATCAAAGCGCTCAGGGTGCGTTCGCGAACGTCCTCGTGCTGATGTCGACCAAGCAGATCGTAGAGCACCCCTTCGCGTAATGCGCCCTCGGAGTGGTACATCACTTCCACACCCAGGGCTTCGAACACGGCTTCCAGAATCGCCAGGCCGGCGGGCAGAATCGGCCTACGGTCGGCCTTGAGGCCAGGAACATCGAGCTTGTCGATCTGCCCCAGCTTGATGACCCGGCGTTTGAGCCACTGCAGGCCTTCCCGGGAGACTTCGCCCTTCCCCATGCCGTTTGCCTGCAGACACTGGCCTATCGTACGAATGGTGCCCGAGGCGCCCACTGCCTCCTGCCACTGCAACCGCCGAACGCCCTGTTCGATCTGCATCAGCTCCAGGCGCGCCGCGGTGTAAGCCTCGGCGTAGCGTGACGGAGTGATGCGCCCGTCGGAAAAATATCGCCGGCTGAAGGATACGCAGCCCATCGACAGGCTTTCACGCAGGATCGACTCGAACCGCTCGCCGACGATGAACTCGGTACTACCTCCGCCGATATCGACAACCAGGCGTTTGCCGGCGTCGTCAGCCAGCGTGTGGGCAACGCCCAGGTAGATCAGCCGCGCCTCTTCCCGGCCGGACACGACATCTACCCGATGGCCGAGTATCTGGCGTACCTGGCGGATGAACTGGCTGCGATTGCGCGCCTCGCGCAGCGCGTTTGTTCCAACGATGCGTACTGCGCCTTCGGGCAAGCCGTTGATCAGCTGGGCGAAACGACGCAGGCAGTCGAGGCCGCGCTGCATGGCCTCTTCGGTCAGGTTGCCATTATCGTCGAGCCCGGCCGCCAGCTGGACCTTCTCCCCGCGTCGCTCGAGGATCCTGACTTCGCCGTGATCGACACGTGCCAAAACCATATGGAAGCTGTTCGAGCCCAGGTCAATTGCCGCCACCAGCGGAAAGTCCGGCTGTTCTGTCTGCACCATGCGCTCCCGTGAATAACCTGCCCGGATTCTAGCACCGCCGCAGCTGATTTTCCGCGCTAACGCAGCTGCCTGATGTCGCCTTTCGCAGATCCGCAGGGTGGTGCTATGATGACTTCCATTCTGCCCCCTATGATCCTTGGAGAGACTCATGAGTGATTTGATCGTGCATGTCACCGACGGCAGCTTCGAAAGCGAAGTACTCAAGTCCGATGGCCCGGTGCTGGTGGATTACTGGGCTGAATGGTGCGGTCCGTGCAAAATGATCGCGCCGGTGCTGGACGAAATTGCCAAGGACTACAATGGCAAGCTGAAGATCTGCAAACTGAACATCGACGAAAACCCTGACACGCCGCCCAAGTATGGCGTGCGCGGCATCCCCACACTGATGCTGTTCAAGGATGGCAACGTCGAGGCGACCAAGGTTGGCGCCCTGTCCAAATCGCAACTGACAGCCTTCCTCGACAGCAACATCTGAGGCTTGGTTCCGCCCCCTCGATTTTTTCTGCAGGGGGCGAATTTTCTGGGCTTTTCTGCTAGACGCCTGTCCAGAGCAGTGCTAGATTTGCTTTCCAATTCCCTGCCACACCCCGTGGCACTGGCTTCCCTACTTCAGCCAAACCCATCGCCCCATTCCCAATGGCGGCCTGTTACTAACCGTCCTGCCGAAAGACGCCTGAACCATCAAATCTATGAACCTGACCGAACTCAAGCAAAAACCCATTACCGAACTGTTAGAAATCGCCGATCAGATGGGCCTGGAAAACATGGGCCGATCACGCAAGCAGGATGTGATTTTCGCCATCCTCAAGAAGCATGCGAAAGGCGGCGAAGACATCCACGGCGATGGCGTCCTGGAAATTCTTCAAGATGGTTTTGGTTTTCTCCGCTCGGCTGACTCTTCCTACCTTGCCGGCCCCGACGATATCTATGTTTCCCCCAGCCAGATCCGCCGTTTCAATCTGCGTACGGGTGATACCATTTCCGGCAAGATCCGGCCGCCGAAGGATGGCGAGCGCTACTTCGCGCTGCTCAAGGTCGACTCGATCAACTTCGACAAACCGGAAAACACCAAGAACAAGATTCTCTTCGAGAACCTGACTCCGCTGTTCCCGGACGATCGCCTGGTCATGGAGGCCGGTAACGGCGCCACCGAAGACCTGATGGCGCGGATTATCGATCTGTGCGCGCCGATCGGCAAAGGTCAGCGCGGCCTGCTGGTCGCACCGCCGAAGGCGGGCAAGACGCTGATGCTGCAGAACATCGCCTCGAACATCGCGCGTAACAACCCCGAGTGTCATCTGATCGTTCTGCTGATCGATGAGCGTCCCGAGGAAGTGACCGAGATGCAGCGCACCGTGCGCGGCGAAGTGGTCGCCTCCACCTTTGACGAACCGCCGAGCCGTCACGTGCAGGTGGCCGAAATGGTCATCGAGAAGGCCAAGCGCCTGGTCGAGCACAAGAAAGACGTCATCATTCTGCTCGATTCGATCACCCGTCTGGCACGCGCCTATAACACGGTTATCCCGAGCTCCGGCAAGGTGCTGACCGGTGGTGTCGACGCCCACGCCCTGGAAAAGCCCAAGCGTTTCTTTGGCGCAGCGCGCAACATCGAGGAAGGCGGCAGCCTGACCATCATCGCCACCGCGCTGGTCGATACCGGCTCGAAGATGGACGAGGTGATCTTCGAGGAATTCAAGGGCACCGGCAACATGGAGATCCACCTGGATCGCAAGATTGCCGAGAAGCGCACCTTCCCCGCCATCAACATCAACCGCTCCGGCACCCGCCGCGAGGAGTTGCTGACCAGCGAGGACGAACTGCAGCGTATGTGGATCCTGCGCAAGATCCTGCATTCCATGGATGAGATCGCGGCCATCGAATTCCTGCT
>CAYZFU010000102.1:3586-11293 GCA_964477725.1 uncultured Halopseudomonas sp. | reverse complement strand
TGCTGTGGGACGAGGAAGCGCCACTGAAGCGTCAGCGTGGCACGCGTCGCACGCTGGTGCGGGTGCTGGAAACCATCCTGCGCCTGGCACACCCGTTCATGCCTTTCATCACCGAGGAGATCTGGCAGCGCATCAAGACCCAGGCCGGCAAGCAGGGCGACACCATCATGCTGCAGCCCTGGCCAGTGGCCGACGAGCAGCGCATCGATCCGGCCGCCGAGGCGGATATCGAATGGGTCAAGGCACTGAAGCTCGGCGTGCGGCAGATCCGCGGCGAAATGAAGATTTCCATGGCCAAGCGCATCGACATCATTGTCGACAACGCCAGCTCCGAGGATCAGCGCCGCCTGAGCGATTTTGAACCATTGCTGGCCAAGCTGGCCAAGCTCGACTCGGTCAAGGTGCTCAAGGCGGGGGAGGAAGCTCCCCTATCATCCACCGCGCTGGTCGGCGAAATGGAAGTGCTGGTGCCGATGGCTGGCCTGATCGACAAGGAAGCCGAACTTGCACGCCTCGATAAGGAAATTCAGCGCCTGGACGGCGAGGTCAAACGGATCGGTGGCAAGCTGGGCAATGCAGGCTTCGTCGACAAGGCCCCTCCTGCGGTCATCGATAAAGAGAAGGCCAAGCTGGCCGAAGCTCAACAGGCTCTGGCGCAGTTCAGCGAACAACGCGCGCACATCGCCAGTCTCTGATCCTCCCGGGGAGGCTTGCCCTCCCCTTGACCAGCGCCATACGCCCCACCCAAGGTTCGCGGATACCCCTCATGCCCATCGATAACAGCATCGTTCACCAGATACACAAGAAGCCCGACGGCCAGCCCGCCAGCCTGACCCTGCGCGATGCCGAGCTGGCCAGCTCCGAGGCGCTGGAACAACTGCTCGCCGGACTGATTGAGGCTTACAACAGCAAGCCGAACAAGGCCTGGGGGTACTTTCACGAGGAAAGCGGCGCCTATCCTTTCAGCGGCTGGCTGCAACAACTGCTGGATGATGACATCGACTTCGTGCGCTTCTCGACCCAGGCCACCGAGCACCTGAAGACGCTGATGGAGGGCTCGAATCTGGCGCTCGGCGGACATGTGCTGTTCATCCGCTATCGCCAGGGCATGACGCCGTTCCTGGTCATCGCTCTGCTGCACCACACCGAGGGCGTCACGGTTACCGACGACCTTAACGTGGCCGCTGCGCGTCACCTGGACCTTTCCAGCCTGAACATGGCCGCGCGCATCAATCTGGCTGAATGGAAGCAGAACGCGAACTCCAAGCAATACATCTCGTTCATTCGCGGGCGCAGCGGCAAGCGGGTCTCCGATTATTTTCGTGACTTTATCGGCTGCGTCGAGGGAGCCAATCCGGAAGAGGAAACCACGACCTTGCTGCAGGCATTTCAGGACTATGTCGGTGAGGCCGACATGGAGCCAGCCAGCATCAAGGACAAGACCAAGGCCATGAGCGGCTACGTCAGCGGCCAGGCGCGCCAGGGTGAGCAGGTAGCGCTGGAGGAGCTGTCGGGCGTGATCGACGAGGAACAACCGCGCGCCTTCTATGATTACATCCGCAACAAGGACTATGGTCTGTCACCCGAAATCCCGCCGGACAAGCGCACGCTGAACAATTTCATGCGCTTTTATGGCAAGGCCGACGGCCTATCGATCAGCTTCGAGGCGCACCTGCTCGGCGAGCGCGTCGAGTATGACGAAGGTGAGGACTCGCTGGTCATTCGCCACCCTCCCAAGGGCCTGATCCAGCAGTTGCAGAAGAAGCGCCGCTAGGAACCACCGGTACTTTTTCACGGTCCTCCGGGGAGCCGTATCGTTCGATTCGCTCCCAGAGGATCTGCCATGAGACATGCCCCATCGCTAAGCCCTGCTTCGCATTCCACAACCGGAGGTGACGCATGAGCAGCCTTGAGCACGCAGGGAAAGTCGTAGTCGTAACCGGCGCGTCAGCGGGGGTCGGCCGGGCAACGGCAGTGGAGTTCGCCCGTCAGGGCGCCACGCTAGCGATCCTCGCACGTGGCGAAGCCGGCCTCGACGGAGCGCGCCGGGAAATCGAGAGCGTTGGCGGCCGGGCCTGGGTGAGGGCGCTGGATGTAGCCGACGCCGACGCGGTGCAAGCGGCTGCTGACGCCATCGAGGCTGAAGTCGGCCCCATTGACGTCTGGGTCAACAACGCAATGGTCACAGTGCTTTCTCCGGTCGCGGAGATGACCGCCGACGAGTACCGGCGGGTGACCGAGGTGACCTACCTGGGCCAGGTGCACGGCACGCTCGCCGCGTTGAAACATATGCGACTCCGCAACCGTGGCACCATCGTTCAGGTGGGCTCGGCTCTGGCTTATCGCGCCATCCCCCTGCAATCGGCGTATTGCGCGGCCAAGTTCGCCTGCCGCGGATTCACCGATTCGCTGCGAGTCGAACTCATGCATGAGAACAGCGGCATCCACGTTACCACCGTGCATCTGTCTGCGTTCAACACGCCCCAGTTCGACTGGGCGAGAACCCGTCTGCCCAACCGCGCCCAACCGGTCCCGCCGATCTTTCAGCCTGAAGTCGCAGCAAAAGGAATCGCCTGGGCCAGTAACCAGCGCCGGCGCGAGGTGTGCGTCGGCTTCCCCGCGGTCAAGACAATCTGGGGCAACAAATTCGTCCCCTGGGTAGCGGACAAGGTGTTGGAAACCGACGGTTACGACGGCCAGCAAACAGACACACCACGGCCAGACCGGGAGGATAACCTGCTCGAACCCGTCAACCGGGACATGGGCAGCCACGGGCGATTCGACCAGCAGGCCAAACGCGGCAGCGTCCAGCTCTGGGCGACCATGCATCGCCGCACCCTCGCCGCCGCCAGCTTACTTCCCGTGCTGCTAGTATTGGCGATGAGAAACCGCTGAACAAACTGGAGGGAGGTAATGCCCCAGGCGATCCGCGATCACGCCCTGATAGGAGATCTTCGCTGCGCCGCCTTGGTTGCGAAAGACGGCTGTATCGGCTGGTTCTGTGCGCCGCGCTTCGATTCACCCGCCTGTTTCGCCTCCTTGCTGGGAGAGCCGGAGCACGGGAGCTGGGAACTGGGTCCGGTCGGCGAGATTATCGAAGTCAACCGTCGCTATATACCCGATACCCTCGTGCTGGAAACAGAAATATCCACGACCGAGGGCCGCGTACGCATTACCGACCTGATGCCCATGGGCGATGCGATCGGCATCCTGCGGCTGGTCGACGGGCTCGCCGGTGAAATGGACGTGCGCAGTGTCTGTACCCCCACCTTTCATTTCGGATCATGCCCTGCCGCGCCGACGGCCACCGACGACGGTGTCATGGCTGCCACCGAAGACCAGCGACTGCTCCTAAGAAGCGATTGCAGGCTGACCATCGACGGTTCCAGCATCATCTCGGAATTTCGCATTGGTGAGGGTGAGCGGCGCCAGTTTTTTCTGTGCCATGTAGAACTGGATGACCAGCCTGAACCGAGTCCGGACGCGCAACCGGCTCTGGATGGCTGTATAGAGTGGTGGCGCGAGTGGGTAAGCCAATGCTCCTATCAGGGCCGTTGGCGCGAGGCCGTCGTGCGTTCGCTGATTACGCTCAAGGCGCTGACCCACGCCCCCTCCGGTGGCATCGTTGCGGCCCCGACGACCTCGCTTCCGGAAGCCCCGGGCGGCACAGCAAACTGGGATTATCGTTTTTGCTGGATACGCGATACCGTCCTCGCTCTGGACGTGTTTCTCGACTCGAACTATCTCGGCGAAGCCCGGGCTTGGCAAGACTGGTTGCTGCAGCTGATGGAGCGGACCCGTGGCGAGATCCGGGTTTTGTACGACGTAGCCGGGCAGGAGACGCCGCCGGAGTCCGAGATGGATTGGTTGCCGGGGTACGGTGGAGCGCGGCCAGTTCGCGCGGGCAATGCCGCAAGCGAACAACATCAGCTCGATGTCTTCGGCCAGCTCATGGACCTGCTCCACACCGGCCGGCGCAGCGGGCTGCAGACGCGAGGCGACACCTGGGCTCGCCAGTGTGAGCTGGTGGACCGGGTACTGCGGAGCTGGGAGGAGCCTGACGAAGGCATCTGGGAGCTAAGGGGAGCGCCGCGACACTACACCCATTCGCGTGTCTATGCCTGGGTAGCGCTCGACCGGTCCATTCGCGACGCAGAAGCCTTCGGATTACCGGCCCCGCTGGACGACTGGCACGAAGCGCGCGAGGCAATTCATCGCGATGTCTGTACCCACGGTATCGATCCCCAGCGCGGAGCATTCAAGCAGTCCTATGAGGAGGCGATCCCCGACGCCAGCCTGGTGATGATTCCGCTGCTGGGCTTTCTTCCGGTGGATGACGAACGTGTCCAGGCGACCCTGAAATGGGTGAGAGAGGAGCTGTGCGATGACGCTCTGGTTTACCGATTTCCGGCACGTCAGGGCTACGACGGTCCTGAAGGCGCTTTCCTCGCATGCTCATTCTGGCTCATCGACACCATGTTGCTGGAAAAACGCGACGCGGAAGCCGAAGCGCTGTTCGAGCGGGTCCTGCAGATGCGCAACGACGTAGGCCTCCTGGCAGAGCAATACCATCCTCAACATGGAATGCTGGGCAATTTCCCACAAGCCCTGTCGCATCTCGCTTTGGTAAAAACGGCATACTTCATGGACGCCTGCAGCCAGTCTCACCGGGGCGGTCGGCCGGAGCGCTTCAGTTACAAGCCGATGCTCTAGCCAACCGGGACTCCTTGCGTCTGA
This sequence comes from uncultured Halopseudomonas sp., assembly GCA_964477725.1. Lineage (GTDB taxonomy): Bacteria > Pseudomonadota > Gammaproteobacteria > Pseudomonadales > Pseudomonadaceae > Halopseudomonas. The sequence continues at coordinate 6,556 of CAYZFU010000102.1, read as the reverse complement.
CCCCGCCAGGCAGGCTTGGGTGACGGATCCCGGTCGCCGTCCCCAAGACGCCGCGGCCCCTTCATTACAATCCGCTAGGATAGGTCTCCGCTGGCTCCTGTCCGGACTGCCCGGATGGATCGGTCAGCGATTGCAGAGCTTCCGTCCAGTCGTAATGCAGCATGAAATCGTACTGTCGAGGCAGTTCGCTGCGAAAATAATGGCTTTGACGCTCTGTCTCAGGCCGGTAGATTACCCCGATCGCCCGGTGCAGCCGCGGCTCGGCCAGCAAGCGAGTCATCTCGTTGTCGTCTCTTAGATCAAGCATGAAGTCCGCTGTCTCAACCTGCTGAAAAACCCGTTCATAGCTCCCCGCCAGCGGGGTACGGACACGCTTGCGTTCGGCAGGACAATCCCAGTCCGAGGCAGCGGTGACCTCGCCTTCTGCCGTGGAGAAACCGACCAGCAATGCCTTGTCGCCATAGTGCTCGCGGGCAAGCTGTCCGATATTCAACTCGCCGCGCTGGCCCATGTCGGTCGCTGACGCGTCCCCGATATGAGAATTGTGCGCCCATACCACGACGCGAGCATCCCGTCCCAGCTGATGGGAGAGATGTGCACGCAGCGCTTGCAGAGTTTCGAACATATGCCCGTCACGTAGATTCCAGGTGTTCAGCCGACCATTGAAGGCAGCGCGGTAATATTCTTCCGCGTTGCGTACCAGCCTGGCATTCTGCTCCGCAGCGAACTGCTCTTCCCCGGCTATCAGCCCCAACCCGAGCAGACGACGCTGGGACTGAGTCTGCAGCTCCATCACCTGCTCGGTGATGTCCCGCTCGCAGGATTCGCTCAGACCGAACGCTACGGACTGGCCATAGAAGTGAGGCTCACCAAAAAACTCGTGGAGGCAGGCATAACGTTCCCGAGCACGCTTCGCCGCTGACGGATCTGCCTTGTCCAGGAATTTTATGACCGCGTGCGCGGAGCTGCCCATGCTGTACAGATCCAACCCATAAAAGCCAACCGGACGCTCCTCCTGCTGTAGCTGCCCTTCCGAGGCGTTGTACTCGGCAAGCCACTCGAGGAAATCGCGCACTTCGATGTTGCCCCACATCCAGCGCGGGAAGCGCTCGAATACATCAAGCACCTGGCTGGCAGCCCTCCCCTCTTCGCGGCCCCATACGTACCGGTTGACGGCGTAGGCATCCGGCCAGTCCGCCTCCACGGCCACCGCATCGAACCCAACCTCCTCGATGAGACGCCGCGTGATTTCAGCCCGGTGGCGATAAAAATCCTGGGTCCCGTGCGAGGCCTCACCAATAAGTACCACCTGCTTGTCGCCGGCAGCCTTGATAAGGGCGTCGAAGTCGTCTGGCGTACCAGACAGTGTGGCCGCATGCTGTTCAATCGCAGCGATCAGGCGAGCATCGGTGTCCTGTGCACTCATGCGGTCACTCCGTGCTGATGCGTCGCAAGCACGTCGATCACCTCGGCGTCCGACGTTTGCACGAAATCGTCATACCATAACCCCACGCTACGCAGCGGCGACATGCGATGCGGGCATACGACCCGATCGACACGGGCATCGAAGCGCTCGCAGCTTTCTGCCGCGCCCACGGGAACCGCGACCACGATATGCGCCGCTCCATTCTGTTCCAGAGCACATACCGCGACGCGCATGGTAGCGCCAGTGGCGAGACCGTCATCGATCAGGATCACGGTTTTTCCTGTTACCACAGGCTCGCCCCTGTCACCGCGATAAAACCGTTCCCGCCGGGCAAGCTCCGCCGTCTCGCGCTCGATGACCATGTCGATTTCCTCGGAGGTCAGGCGCAGCTCGTCGATCACTTCGTGGTTGAAGAAGCAGTGACCGCCCTGCGCCAGGGCGCCCATTGCATACTCTTCCTGGCCCGGCACGCCGAGCTTGCGGACCAGCAGCAGATCGAGCGGCAGATCGAGCGTCTCTGCGACCTCGGCGGCAACCGGGACACCCCCGCGTGGCAAGGCGAGAATCAAGGTATTGTCTTGGCCGGCGTACTCGTCCAACGCCGCGGCGAGGACCTCGCCTGCATGGGTTCGATTCTTGAACAGCATGGTGGCACCCTAGAAAGTGGCTATCTCAACCACAGACAGGCGCCGCGGCCAGCTGTTCAATGCACAGGTAAAATTGTCGTCTGGTATCGCTTGCGCCTACGGTTTGAGCTTGTAGCCGGTACGGAAGATCCACCAGATGCCAGCCAGGCAAACCGCCAGAAACATCGCGGTCATCCCGACACTCACCGTTACGTGTACATCCGCCGTGCCATAGAAACTCCAGCGGAACCCGTTGATCAGGTAAACGACCGGATTGAACAGCGTGACGGTCTGCCAAACCGGCGGGAGCATGCTGATCGAATAGAAACTGCCGCCGAGAAAGGCCAGCGGCGTAACGATCATCAGCGGAATGATCTGCAGCTTCTCGAAGCCGTCTGCCCATACACCGATGATGAAACCGAACAGGCTGAAGGTCACCGCAGTCAGGACCAGAAAGGAGAACATCCATATCGGATGCTCGATATGGTAGTCGACGAACAGTCGCGCGGTCAGCAGGATGAGCAGCCCGAGAATCACCGACTTGGTGGCTGCGGCGCCCACGTAACCGACGACGATCTCCAGCGGCGAGATAGGTGCCGAGAGCACCTCGTAGATGGTGCCGGTGAACTTGGGCATATAAATGCCGAACGAGGCGTTGGAAATGCTTTCGTTGAGCAGCATGAGCATGATCAGCCCCGGGATGATGAAGGCCCCGTAGCTGACACCGTCGATTTCCTCCATGCGTCCACCGATCGCCGCACCGAATACGATGAAATACAGCGATGTAGAGATGACCGGCGAGGCAACGCTCTGAAACAGGGTGCGCCACATCCGCGACAGCTCGGAAAGATAGATGGCGCGGACTCCGTACAGATTCATTGCGGCTTCTCCACCGAGTCGGGGGGGGGGGGGGGGGGG
>CAYZFU010000102.1:0-3576 GCA_964477725.1 uncultured Halopseudomonas sp. | reverse complement strand
CCCCCCCCCCCCCCCCACGAAGATGTCCTCCAGCGAGCTCTGGCTCGAATGCAGATCCCTGAACTCGATGCCGTTTTGGTCCAGCCGTCGCAGCAGCTCGGCAACCCCGTTCTGATCCTGCTCACCGAAGGAATACACCAGGGCATGACCGTTTTCGCTCAGTTGCACCGGCAGGCCGCCCGCCCATTCAGGCAGCGTGGTCAGCGGCTGCTGCAGATGAACTGTCAACTGCCGTCTCCCCAGTTTACGCATCAGCGTCGCCTTCTCTTCCACCAGCACCAGCTCACCTTTGGAGATTACCCCGATGCGGTCGGCCATTTCCTCGGCCTCTTCGATGTAATGCGTGGTCAGGATGATGGTCACGCCGTTGTCGCGCAGGCGTCGTACCATCTCCCACATGTCGCGACGCAGCGCGACGTCGACGCCCGCCGTCGGCTCATCGAGAAACAACACCGCAGGCTCGTGCGAGAGCGCCTTGGCTATCAACACGCGGCGCTTCATACCGCCGGAGAGATTCATGATCCGCTCGTTGCGCTTGTCCCACAACGACAGGTCACGCAGGATCTGCTCGACGAGCGGCTTGTCGGGCGGTTTGCCGAACAGGCCACGGCTGAGGTTCACCGTCGCCCATACCGTGTCGAACATGTTATTGGTCAGCTCCTGCGGCACCAGCCCGATCAATGAACGGGCACGGCGATAGTCACGCTGGATATCGTGCCCATCCACGCGCACCTCGCCGCCGGTGGGATTGACGATCCCGCAAACGATGCTGATCAGCGTCGTCTTGCCCGCACCGTTTGGCCCGAGCAGGGCGAAGATTTCGCCGCGGTTGATGGTCAGGTCCACGCCTTTGAGGGCGGAGAACCCGGATTGATAGGTTTTGGTCAGCCCGCGGATGCGGATGATGGGTTCCACAGACTCTCCTTGACGACTAGCCGAGGCCCTCGCGATCGCCGCAGCCAGTCCGTTCTGATACTTCTCTGCAACATCCCGATAGAGCCGGATGGGCTCGGCCTTGAGGCCACGGCGAACACGACAGTGAGCAGCTCGACCGCCAGCGAGAGCGCCGTGGCGGAGTGAACCTGGCCCTTGGGTACGCGGCCGTCGAAGCCTTCCGCAATCAGGGTCAAACGATGTCCAGCAGACCGACCTGAATCACCGTAAAACGCCAGCGGCCGCCTCGCGACAGCTGCCTAGTGCACCTGCTCGGGTGATACCGCTCAGGCAGCGTCGATACGAAAGCCGTAACGTGGGAAGTGCACGTGTAGCTGGCCGGCGCGCTCGTCATTGCGGGCGATGATGATCTCCTCCTCGTCTTCGAAAACCCACTCGCCCTGCACCGGATCGGTGCCGTAATCGACGGCACTGACGGTCACCGCGCTGCCCTTGCTGAAGCCACCCGGGCTGACGAACGAGGTTTCGCGCAAAGGCTCTGGCGTGGCGTCACGGGCCACCTCGATCGCCTCGGCAGCCTCCATCTTGGTCGATACACCATGACCAATGTCGCCGATCCGCTTCATCCAGCCACGTATCGCCTCATAGCCATCCAGTGCCGAGCTGACCGCCTGGTTGTTGGCGACAAACCATAACGGATGGTAATGGGCGAAGTCCGCCACGCTGGGCGAGTCGCCGAGCAGGAACTCCCCGTTACGCTGCAGTTGGGTTTCCAGGCGGCTCATCAAGGCCGGCCATTGGGACAAGGCCACAGCGGTATCCAGGCGGCTGGCGCTGCCACCGGTAAATAGCTTCTGGCGGTCGGCAACGAAACCCTTGATCACTTCCTCCGGCATCCCGGCAAAGCGTGCCGCCAAACCTTTCGGCTGAAAATTGAGCGCCACGCCGTGCTGAAACAACACTTGATCGGCAAACTGCGCCAGCTCGGCCGCTACGGCTTCGCAGCCCTCGGGGAACAACGCCGGCGTGACCTTGGCCTGATCCAGACGACGCGCCATCAGAGCTGTGTCGCAATAGATGTCTGCACCGAGCTGCATCACCGGCGTACGCCGGTAGCCGCCGGTCAAAGCGGTGAGGTCGGGCTTGGGCATGACCGGCGGAATCATCACCGAATGCCAGTTGAGCGCCTTGAAACCAAGCATCAGGCGGGCTTTTTCGGCAAACGGCGACTGAGGATAGTGGTGCAGAATGAAATCAGCCATCTTGGTTCTCCTTGTACGATGCAAGCAGCTTAGCTTTTGCCGCCGAAGGAGCAACCCCGTTCGCAGCGGTTGATGATTGCCCATCGAGCCGGGTGATCAGCTTTTCCTTTGCCGCCCGGGACAGTGCCTTGATCTCGCGTTCGCGGCGTAACGCGTGCGAGTGGTCATCACAGCGATCGCGCCAGACCAGCGCCGCGGCCGGACTACGATTGAAAAAGCGCGCCCCGCGACCACGGCGGTGTTGTTCGAAGCGTCGCTGGGGATCGGTGCTGATGCCGGTATACAGGTGGCCGTTCTCCGCACGCACCATGTACACCCACCAGAGTCGGTCCGACGATTCGGGGCTGCGCTGCGGAGAGGGTGCGGGCATAATCGGGCAATTCCCTGCCTGGCGGAGGTGGCAATGTTTATACAGATTTTCAGCGTCGGCGGCACCATCGACAAGGTCTACTTCGATGCCCTGAGCGAATACCAGATCGGCGAGCCGATGGCAGACGAGCTGCTGCGTCAAGGCCGTGTCGGCTTCGACTACCGGGTCGAGTCGCTGTTGAAGAAAGATAGTCTCGAGCTAACCGACGACGACCGCAACCTGATCCGCGACCGGGTAGCCGCCTGCACCGCCGACCACGTCCTGATCACCCATGGGACCGATACCATGACGGTCACCGCAGCGGCACTGGCCGACGTTTCGGACAAAGTCATCGTGCTCACCGGCGCCATGCAACCGGCCCGGTTTCGCGACACCGATGCCCTGTTCAATCTAGGCCTGGCCGTCGGCGCCCTGAACTGCTGCCAGCCCGGGGTATGGATTGCCATGAGCGGGCGGGTGTTCGCCGCGGATGGCGTGCGCAAGAATCGCGTCGCCGGACGGTTCGAGGCGCGCTAGCGTCAGCGGCAACCTACAAGCTGATCGCGGCACCCAGGGCTACCGCGTTTTGCTTGAAACTTATAGCTCGAAGCTGCGGAACGCGCCTTCAGCCCGTTCCGCCCACGGTCAGCTGGTCGATCTTGAGGGTCGGCTGACCCACGCCCACCGGAACCGACTGACCGTCCTTGCCGCACGTGCCTACGCCGCTATCCAGCGCCAGATCGTTACCCACCATCGACACGCGGTTCATCGCCTCGGGCCCGTTACCAATCAGAGTCGCGCCCTTGACCGGCGCTGTGATCCGGCCGTCTTCGATCAGATACGCCTCACTGGTGGAGAAGACGAACTTGCCGCTGGTGATGTCCACCTGCCCGCCTCCGAGGTTGGCGCAGTAGATGCCCTTCTTTACCGAGGCGATGATCTCCTGCGGATCGCTTTCGCCGGCGAGCATGTAGGTGTTGGTCATGCGCGGCATCGGCAGGTGCGCATAGGACTCGCGGCGGCCGTTACCGGTGGCCGGAACACCCATCAGTCTGGCGTTCAGCTTGTCCT
>CAYZFU010000101.1:2684-11324 GCA_964477725.1 uncultured Halopseudomonas sp. | reverse complement strand
GTCAAGCGCCTATACCGAACGCCCTGATCTTAAACGATCAGGGCGTTCTTCTTTGTGCGCGGGAAAAACCATTCCGCCCCCTGCCGTTCGCAACTCTTTGCGCATTTCGGTGCTGCCTGAGGCCGGCGACATAGCGGCAGCTGACAAAGCCGGCTGCCGGGCCGGCTCATATAGTCAGCAGTACAAGCCTCAACCGTTACGCCAGTCGGCCTACCGGGAAGCGTTTTTCCACTCCTCTTCCTGCAGCAATCGCCACATGATCTTGCCAGTCGGTGACTTTGGAATCGTGTCGGTAAATTCGACAATCACCGGACATTTGTAGGCAGCCATGTTCTCCTGGCACCAAGCGAGGATGTCCTGATCGGTTGTGTCTTCCTTACCGGTAGCCAGCACGACGAATGCCTTTACCGTCTCGCCGCGTCGCGGGTGCGGCGTTGAGACGACGCAAACCTCCCGGATCGCGGGATGGGAATACATCAGCGACTCAACCTCGGCAGGCCAGACCTTATAACCGGAAGCATTGATCATGCGCTTGACTCGGTCCACCAGGAAAAAATAGCCCTCTTCGTCGTAGTAACCGAGATCTCCGGAACGGAAAAACCGCTCTCCATCCAGCTCGATAAAGGCTTCTTCGGTGGCTTCGGGCCGTTTCCAGTATCCCTGGAAGATCTGCTCCCCGCGCATGATGATTTCACCGGTTACGCCTGGCCCGACCTCTTCCAGCGTATCTACGTTGATGACTCGAGAGTCGACACCAATTAGAGGAATGCCCAGGCATTGGGGCTTGCATGCCTGTGGCGGGTTAACGTGGGTGGGCGCTATGGTCTCGGACAGGCCATAGCCTTCCATGTAAATCAGGCCGGTCTTTTCGTGCAGCTTGCCGGCGACCGCGGCTGGCATGGCCGCGCCGCCGCCGCCAATGCTGCGCAGACTGCTGATGTCGTAGCTGTCGATGTCGGGGTCGGAGAGCATGTCCACGACCATGGTGGAGATGTTTCTCCAGGTGTTCACCTTGTGTCGCTGAATCAGCTCGGCGGCTACCTTTCGATCCCAGCGAGTCATGACAACCAGTGTTCCGCCTGCGTACAAGGTGCTGTTCATGCACGACTGCATCCCGGTGACGTGGAACATCGGCACTGAAACCAGATGCACGATATCGTGCTGTGCGTTGGTCCACACTGCACCGTACACGGTTGTGGCCAATACGCTGTGGTGTGTATGCACGCAGCCCTTTGGATTGCCAGTCGTACCCGAACTGTAGGGAATCACGCACAGGTCAGATGGACCGCTTGTGAGCGCGGGCGGCTGCTTGTCCGCTTGCAGAACGTCCCGCCAGCTGGTGACTCCTGATGTGACCGGTTCCCTCAACGGCTCCGCGACTGCTTCGGGCAACGTAAGATCGGTGGGTTCCGTTACGTATTCTGAATAAGCTGTCACGATCACTTCCCGCAACAACCCTTCGCCCACGTGCGCACCGACGTTTTCCAACAATTCCTGCGCACAGAGGCAGACGGTTGCCTCCGTGTCTTCGATCAAATATTGCAGCTCGGCCGACCGGTTCATGGGATTCACTGGCACGACGACGGCATTGGCTCGAAGGATGGCGAAATAGCCAATGATGTATTGCGGGCTGTTCTGCATGTACAACAGGACGCGGTCGCCCTTGTTTACGCCTGCACTGGCCAGGTAACCGGCAATGGACTCGGCTTCCCTTTGCAGACGGCTATAAGTGACTGGCGTGCCGTAGTAGAGGATGGCCGGATGCTCTGGATAACGCAGTGCGGACACGGTGATGTTGTGAAAAAGACTGGTCGTTGGCAGTTCCAGCTGTTTCGGCACTAATGGCGGCCAAACCTGATAATGACGGTCAAACATGGGGATACCCGCTTTGTTGTTATTGAAAGACGAGCGCAGCGTGTGCTCGAGTAACTGTTTTTGAGCTTAGACGCGCCGCGTGCAAAAAGGGAACGCCCAGTCTCACTTTCGTGTTGATCGTACATAAACGTGCCCGCGGTTGCTTTTCCAGTCAGCTGGAAAATGCCAGTCATCACGAGAAAGGGTCCGATCGGTTATAGTAACCACATAGTTCAATCGTCGTGCTGGAGCCGTCATGAATCAGGACCGTGTGTACATATTCGACACTACATTGCGTGATGGCGAGCAAAGCCCCGGTGCCTCGATGACCGGAGAGGAAAAGCTGAGGATTGCCAAGGCTCTGGAAAAACTCGGCGTTGATGTCATCGAGGCCGGGTTTGCGGTTGCCAGCCCAGGCGACTTCGCAGCGGTCAAGGCGATCGCCGACAGCGTAACGGATAGCACCGTGTGCAGTCTGTCGCGCGCGGTGGACGCGGATATCGAGCGCGCTGCCGAAGCGCTGGCCGGGGCCAACTCCGGCCGGATCCACACTTTCATAGCCACCAGCCCGATCCATATGCAGCACAAGCTGCGCCTGGCTCCCGAGCAAGTCATCGAGCAAGCGGTCCGGGCGGTCAAGCGCGCCCGTAATCTATGTTCGGACGTGGAATTTTCCTGCGAGGATGCGGGCCGCTCCGAAATCGATTTTCTCTGTCGGATCATCGAGGCGGCCATCGACGCCGGAGCTCGCACCATCAACATTCCCGATACCGTCGGCTATGCGATTCCACACCAGTTCGCCGAGACCATCGGCCAGGTGATCGCGCGGGTTCCGAACGCCGACAAGGCGATCTTCTCGGTGCATTGCCATAACGACCTGGGGCTTGCGGTTGCTAATTCGCTTGCAGCGGTGGCAGCTGGGGCGCGTCAGGTGGAATGCACGATCAATGGCCTGGGCGAGCGGGCCGGTAACGCGGCGCTGGAGGAGATCGTCATGGCGATCAGAACGCGTCAGGACGTACTGGGCGTGCACACCAATATCGTCACTGAGCACATCGTCAGCACCTCAAGGCTGGTATCGGGCATCACCGGTTTCCCGGTGCAGCCGAACAAGGCAATCGTCGGAGCCAACGCCTTCGCGCATGAGTCCGGCATTCACCAGGACGGCGTGCTCAAGCATCGCGAGACCTACGAAATCATGAGCGCCCAGTCGGTCGGCTGGCACACCAACCGGCTGTCGCTGGGTAAACTGTCGGGGCGCAACGCATTCAGGACGCGACTCGAAGAGCTGGGTATCCAGCTGCCCGGGGAGTCGGAGCTTAACGCAGCTTTCGCCCGTTTCAAGGAACTGGCCGACAAGAAACATGAGATTTTCGACGAGGATCTCCAGGCGCTGGTGTCGGACACGCTCAGTGATGTGGTCGAACGTGTGAAGCTGGTCTTTCTCGATGTGGCGTCCCGCACTGGCATGACGCCACGCGCCCGTGTCGCGCTTAGCGTTGACGGTCAGGAACGTAGTGCCACCGCAGATGGCTCCGGTCCAGTCGATGCAACCTTCCGCGCTATTGAACAGATCATTACTTCCCATGCTGCGTTGCAACTGTATTCGGTCAATGCGATCACCCAAGGCACCGATTCGCAAGGCGAGGTTACGGTTCGCCTGGAGAAGGCCGGCCGCATCGTCAACGGCAATGGTGCCGACACGGATATCGTCGTGGCGTCGGCGAAAGCCTATATCAACGCATTGAACCTGATGCAAAGCAGCGTGCAGCGTGCTCACCCGCAAACGGAAGGCGTTTGATGCACGAAAGCACGCGACTGGCGTATCTGGATGCGATGGGCGTCATCAGTTGGGTGCCGCGAGAGCAGACGACTGATTCATCTGCCGCTTCGGTGCCGCCAGGTGCCCAATCAGAGCTGGTCCAGGGTCCGGCAGAGCTTTCTCCCGTCGTCCAGTCGAGTGAGCACATCGCTGCGGATGTTGCCGACGCCAAGCAACCGGAGCAGAGGGTTCAGCCGGCCCCGCTCGCAACCCTGGCCACGCCCGACGAAGCGGCAGAACAGCCATTTTCGCAGCCGGAGGCCGAGGCCAGGGTTCGATCAGGCTCACCGGCGCTGGCTCCTTTTTATCTCCAACTCTGGCTGGCGGGCCCCTGTGCACTGCTGTTGGAAATCAGCGAGCCGGGTCTGGAGAAAGCCACTGCACCCTATCGTCTGCTCACCGACATACTCCGCGCAGCCGGCTTGCCGGATCGGCCTGTGCTGTTTGCCGATTTTCAGTGGCCGCTGACGCGCAATCCGCAGTTCGACCGTAGCGCGGAAGCGGCTAGCCAGGCGCTGACCGCGTTCGTTCAGGCGCGCCTGGAGGATCAGGCGATCGTTTCGCTCGGGTGCTTCGGCGAGCGTTGTGCGTTGCTTGTCGACGCAGATCGGTCTGCTTCGGAACGGCTGTCGGGGCGCGAGGAGGCGGTCGAAGGGCTGGCTCCTGCCTGGTTTTGTGCCGGGCTTGAACAGCTGTTGAGCGCTCCCTCGGAAAAAATCACATTGTGGAAACTGTTGAGGCGGGTAATGCCGAGGTGGAAGGAGCAGGAATGAACGGACTGCATTTTCGGCCGATGCTGGAAAGCGACGTGGATGCGGTGCTCAAGGTCGAGTATGCCGCATTCAGTCATCCCTGGACGCGTGGGATTTTTCTTGACTGTATTCGTTCAGGTTACGAATGCTGGCTGATGTTCCTCGGCGATCAGCAAGTCGGCCATGGTGTGCTTACGGCAGCCGCGGGCGAATCCCATGTGCTGAACATTACTGTCAAGCCAGAAAATCAGGGCAACGGGCTCGGTGGCATACTTCTGGCTCACCTGGTCGAGCGCGCGAGGCAGCGCGAGGCAGAAGTGACCTTTCTGGAAGTGCGTGAATCCAATCATGCAGCCAACCATCTGTATGAGCGGTTCGGTTTCAACGAGATCGGGCGCAGGAAGAACTATTACCCCGCGGTGGGTGGGCGTGAGGACGCGCTGGTCATGGCCTATTCGCTGATCGACTGACGTGACGCGTGCCGAGAACAGCGCGTCTGAGACGGCACAACAAGACGGTTAGACAAGGATATAGAGCATGTCCGATCTGAAGCATCTGTTCGCTAACAACCGCGAGTGGGCCGAGTCCATCAAGCAGGACGACCCGGAGTTTTTTTCCAAGCTCGCCAAGCAACAATCGCCTGAATATCTATGGATCGGTTGCGCCGACTCCCGGGTTCCTGCCAACGAAATCGTCGGGTTGATGCCGGGAGAGCTGTTTGTGCACCGCAACGTTGCAAACGTCGTACTGCACACTGATCTGAATTGTTTGTCAGTCATGCAATTCGCCGTGGATGTGCTCAAGGTCAAACACATCATCGTCACCGGTCACTATGGTTGCGGTGGGGTGCGTGCTGCCATGCGTAACGAGCAGCTGGGGCTGAGTGATGGCTGGCTGCGTACCATACGTGACCTGTATTACCATCAGCGCGAGCGCCTCCGGTTGATAGAGGACGAGGAGACGCGCCTCGATCGCATGTGCGAAATCAACGTCATGCGCCAGGTCGCCAACGTCAGCCATACAAGTATCGTTCAGAACGCCTGGCACCGCGGCCAGCCGCTGTCCGTGCACGGGTTCATCTACGGGATCAAGGACGGCTTTCTCAAGGATCTGGACGTTACCGTATCCGACGCCACGCAGATACCCGATCAGTACCGCCTGGGTCCACCTGGCGCATGACGTCCAGACAGCTGGCAATGGGCGGGCTGGTGGTTTGTACCCTCGCCTGGGCCGGTAATGCGTTGGTGGCGCGCGCCACGGCCGGGCTGCTACCTCCGGTCGGCTTATCGTTCTGGCGCTGGACCATGGCGTTGCTGCTCCTGCTGCCGTTCACCTGGCGCGCGCTCTGGTCCCATCGCCAGGTCCTGATCATCCGATGGCTTCGTGTGGCAGTGCTGGCAGCGTTGAGTATTTCGTCCTATAACACACTGCTATATCTGGCCGCGCAAAGCACCACGGCCATCAACATCACCCTGGTCAACACCGGTTTGCCGGTCGCTGCGTTCATCTGGTCTATCGTACTGCTACGCCAGTGGCCGACCTGGATGACGCTGCTCGGTGCTGCATTGTCTTTCATCGGCTTGCTGCTGATTCTGACGCTCGGTGAGCCGGCGCGCCTGCTGACGCTAACTTTCAACCCCGGCGACTTGATCATGGTGGTTGCGGTACTCGCCTGGGGGTTGTACTCGGTGCTGCTGCGTAAATGGGTGATGCCAGTCCCGGGCATAGTGCAGCTGTCGGCGATGCTGTTGTTCGGGGTACCTCTGCTGCTGCCGTTCTATTTATGGGAGCTGAGCCAGACTGGCGCGATGCCCGTGTCGACCGACACCGTCCTGGCTGTTGGCTATACCGCCATTTTCGCATCCTTGGTCGCCTACCTGGCCTGGAACAATGGCGTCAGGGTCCTGGGTCCGGCGACTGCCTCGTTGTTCAGTTACCTCATGCCGGTCTTCGCTGCGCTGCTGAGCGTTGCGCTCCTGGGCGAAACATTGCATTGGTACCATCTGGCTGGGGGGAGTCTGACCTTCCTTGGTCTTCTGCTGGCCACATGGGAGAGCCGCTCGTGACAAAGCTGTGCGTGATACCCGGGGATGGGATAGGCAGGGAGGTCGTCCCGGTGGCTGTTGCGGTGCTGGAGAAGCTGTTGCCGAAGCTTCAGGTAGTCGAGGCGGAAGCCGGCTGGGACTGTTTCAAAAAGCACGGCATCGCAGTTCCTCAGCGCACGGTGGAGTCGTTGCTGGATTGCGGCGCAGGCCTGTTCGGAGCGGTATCTTCCCCGACAAGACGTGTTGAAGGCTACCGCAGTGCAATCCTCACGCTGCGACAACAGGCCGGGCTCTACGTGAACGTCCGTCCGGTTCGCAGCTGGCCGCAGGTCTCGCCGCGGCAGGATGTCGACCTGGTTGTGGTGCGCGAAAACAGCGAAGGTCTGTATGTAGGGATCGAGCGACTGGACTCGACGGGGACCGCTATTGCCGAATGTCACACCAGCCGGGCTGCCTCAGAGCGACTGGCGGCGAAGGCCGGTTCGATTGCCGGGCTCCGGCAGAGCAGGCGGATTACCATCGTACACAAGGCGAATGTATTGCCAGTCACGGGCGGATTGTTCCGCGACAGCGTGCGAAGCGTGCTCACCAGCGCGGGGTTCGGTGCGTTGGTTGACGAGCGGCTGGTTGACGTCGCTGCGCTGGATATGGTGGCACGACCGGAACATTTCGACCTGGTCGTGACCAGTAATCTGTTCGGCGATATCCTCTCGGATCTTGCCAGTCACTGGTGCGGTGGACTGGGCATGGCGCCCTCGCTCAACTGGGGCGATCACGTCGCGCTCGCCGAGCCGGTTCATGGCAGCGCGCCGGATATAGCCGGAACAGGGCGGGCTAATCCGATCGCTGCAACCCTAAGTGTAGCGCTGCTGTTGCGCTATCACTGGGGCAGGCCGGAATTGGCGGAACGAGCGGAGCGAGCGGTAGAGGCTGTGCTAAGCGAGGTGCCGTTGAGTGATCTTGGCTCTAGAACCACCGTGGAGCTGGAGAAGGCGATTCTGGAGCGACTTTGAAGGGCCACTCAAGCGTCCAAAACGGACAATAAAAAAGGGCCTGGCCGAAGCCAAGCCCTTGAAAAGGTTGGTGGCTACACCTGGACTTGAACCAGGGACCCCAGCATTATGAATGCTGTGCTCTAACCAGCTGAGCTATGTAGCCATCCGAGGCGCGCATTATTCAGTTGTGCGGCTTCATTGTCAAGCCTTCTGATTCGATTTTTCTTCCACTTATTCAACCGCTTACTGCTCTCGTTGCACCGCGGCCGTTCAGTCCCCGGCAGACTGCTGGTTCGCCGCCGGTTTCCCCTGTGGTACCCCGGCAACGCTGATTTCGGGCAGCTTGCCGCCAACGAACTCGACGCTGCGAGTCGGGAAGGCGAAGCCAACACCGAGTTCTCGGCAACCTTGCAGCAGCCCCAGATTGATCTCCTGTTGAATATCCATGTAGCGGTTGTAATCCGACGATTGGACGATGTGGACGACCTCGAAGGTGAGCTGGCTGTCATCGAAGGAAACGAAATGCGCGCGATCGAAGGTGGTATCGGCTACAGCATCGACAACCCGCTTCACCAGGGATGCCACTTCGCGAACCTTTTCAGTCGGCGTGTTGTACATGATGCCGAACTTGAAAACGATCCGGCGTGTGTTCATTCGCTTGTAGTTGTGCAGGATCTTGGACAGCAGATCCGCATTTGCGCAGACGATCTGCTCGCCGCTCAAGGCACGGATCCGTGTCGTCTTCAGACCGATGTGCTCGATGTTTCCCGCTACCTCGCCGAATACCACGAAGTCTCCTATCTCGAATGGCTTGTCGATGCCGATTGCCAGGGAGGCGAACACGTCGCTCAGGAGGGTCTGCAGCGCCAGGGCAATAGCGATACCGCCGACGCCAAGGCTGGCCACCATCGCCGTGATGTCGACGCCCAGGTTGGCCAGGATGGACAGCAGCATCATGGTCCATACCACCAGACGGATCATGATGCCGATGACAGTTGTAGTCACCGGGTTTCGCTTCTTACCGTCGCGGGTCAGACTTTCCATCCACATGCGGACCGCAGTATCCAGCCAGAGGGCCAGTTGGAAGGCCAGCGCGATGAACCAGCCATGGGAGAGAAATCGCTCCCAGTCCGACGCCACATCGACGATCCGCAGCGCTACGAGAAGCGAGA
>CAYZFU010000101.1:0-2651 GCA_964477725.1 uncultured Halopseudomonas sp. | reverse complement strand
CGGAGCATCTCTGAAAGAATGGTGAGGAAAGCGGTGTTCGATTTTTCCGCCTTCGCTGCGAGGCGTTTGCTGACTACTTTCAATATTGCACGCAGTACCCAGTAACCGACCAGGGTCACTGCCAACAATATGCCGAGGTTGATCCAGATCGAATCCTGCTTGAGGAATTCCCAATCCGTTCGCCACCAGTCCATTCGCCATCGCTCCTGTTGTCTTGCGGGTCAACGCCTTGCTTTAGAGGTACCAATTCGGTCATGTCCCGCTGCGATAGTTCCCCTTGTCGGATGGGGGCGTGGCGCGGCGAAACAGGCTGGCTGGTCAACTTATCTGCAATGGTCGAGTCGAAACTCGAAGTTGCGAAACTTGTAGAGGAAAGTCATGACACACAAACTGAAGGTCGGGGATCACGTTCGCTGGAATTCGGAAGCGGGACAGATCGAGGGGAAGGTGGTTCGGGTGCACACCAGTGACACGGAGTTCAAGGGACGTCACCGACCTGCCAGCTCCGAGGCGCCACAGTATGAGGTCAAGAGCGACAAGACCGGGGCGCTGGCGATGCATCATGAGGACGCGCTGGAGAAGATAGGCTGAACGAGCGGATGTAAATAGGCGAAGGAAGAAAGGCCGGGCTGAGCCCGGCCGACGTATCACACGTTGAAGCGGAAGTGCATGACGTCACCATCCTTGACGATGTACTCCTTACCTTCCAGACGCCATTTGCCTGCTTCCTTGGCACCGGCTTCGCCGCGGTACTGGATGAAGTCGTCGTACGCGATGACTTCAGCCCGAATGAATCCCTTTTCGAAGTCGGTATGGATAACCGCTGCCGCCTGGGGGGCGGTCGCGCCAATCTTCACTGTCCATGCACGGACTTCCTTCACGCCAGCGGTGAAGTAGGTCTGCAAATTGAGCAGTTCGTAGCCAGCGCGGATGACACGGTTGAGGCCTGGCTCTTCCAGACCCAGCGACTCGAGAAACATGTCCTTCTCTTCACCGTCATCCAGCTCGGCGATCTCCGCCTCGATCTTGTTGCACACCGGGACGACGATCGCACCTTCTTCTTCGGCGATGCTCTGGACGACATCCAGATGCGGGTTGTCTTCGAATCCGTCTTCGGCCACGTTGGCGATGTACATCACCGGTTTGCTGGTCAGTAGATGAAAGCTGCGAACCATGCGCTTTTCTTCTTCAGTCATGCCCTTCATCAGGCTGCGCGCGGGCTTGCCCTCGCTGAAGTGCGGAATGAGCTTTTCAAGCATCGCTTTTTGTGCCAGGGCTTCCTTGTCGCCACCTTTGGCATTGCGCGACACACGTTGCAATTGCTTTTCGCAACTCTCGAGATCAGCGAAGATCAATTCCAGGTCGATGATTTCGATGTCGCGCTTCGGGTCGACGCTATTTGAGACGTGGATGACATTCTCGTCTTCGAAGCAGCGAACCACGTGGGCAATGGCATCGGTTTCACGAATGTTGGCCAGGAACTTGTTTCCCAGCCCTTCACCTTTGGACGCGCCCGCGACCAGGCCGGCGATATCGACAAACTCCATGGTGGTCGCGATGACCTTTTCCGGCTTGACGATTGCAGCCAGCGCATCCAGACGCGGGTCTGGCATCGGAACCACGCCGCTGTTCGGCTCGATCGTGCAGAACGGAAAGTTCTCGGCGCCGATGCCGGCTTTGGTGAGGGCATTGAAAAGCGTCGATTTGCCTACGTTGGGCAGGCCGACGATTCCACAGTTGAATCCCATTTTTGTGTCCTCTGCTGCCGTGGCTCACGGCGAAAGTTTGATCAGGCCTTGAAGCTGTGAAGGGTCTGCATGACGCGAGTCCATTCGCCGGAGAGCATGCCGGGTATCTGCCGTACAGCTTCATCGATGCAGGCGTCGAGCGCTTCCTGCTCGGCCTTGGGGGCGCGCCCGAGTACGAAACCTGTTACCTGCGAGGCGTGGCCCGGATGGCCAATGCCCAGACGTAGGCGATGGAAACCGTTCTGGTTTCCGAGACTCGCGATGATATCGCGCAGTCCGTTATGCCCGCCGTGACCACCACCTTTCTTGCATTTGACGACGCCCGGAGGGAGGTCGAGTTCGTCATGCGCAACCAGAATGTCTTCCGGAGCAATGCGGTAAAAACCGGCAAGCGCGGCCACGGCCTGTCCGCTGCGGTTCATGAAAGTGGTGGGGACCAACAAGCGAACATCCTGGCCGTCCAGAGTGAGGCGGGCGGTCAGGCCGAAATATTTGGCTTCCGGCCGAAGCGACAGGTTGTGCCGATCCGCCAGACGCTCAACAAAAAGGGCGCCAGCGTTGTGCCGGGTCAGTTCATATTCGGGCCCGGGGTTGCCGAGGCCGACGATCAACTTGATTCCCTGTGTCACAACGGGCGCCCCTTATGGGATTCAGCGGTGAATTACTCCGCCGATTCCTCACCTTCCGAGGATCCGGTGTTATCTGTGTCCGCTACGACACGAGCCGGATGGACGTTGGCCACCGGCAGGTCGTGATCAGGACCCTGAGCCAGGCTCGGGATGGTCACGCCTTTGGGCAGCTTGAGGTTCGACAGGTGCACGATTTCGTTCAGGCCGACATTAGCCATATCGACTTCGATGAACTCCGGCAGATCCTTCGGCAGACAAGTAACTTCCACTTCGG
>CAYZFU010000100.1:0-11361 GCA_964477725.1 uncultured Halopseudomonas sp. | reverse complement strand
TGCTCCTCGTCGACCAGAAAACCGATCGACATGGTCTGGATGCCGTGGCCTACGAGCGGCTGCAGCCTGCCGTCGACCGTTTCGGGCAGCTCTGACAGGCCCAGCATGCGCGGCTGGCTGGGGCCGTACAGATCGGCATCGAGCATACCCACCCGCGCGCCTTGTGCGGCCAGCGCCAGCGCCAGGTTGGTCGCGGTGGTGGATTTGCCGACGCCGCCCTTGCCCGAGGCGACGGCAATCAGGTGTTTGATGGCCGGCAAGCTCTGGGCGGTCAGCGGAGCCGCGCTCACCGACCAGGTTACGTTCACTTCAACCACCTTGGCCTGCGTATGGGCCAACAGATGGCGCTCCAACTCGTTGCGCAATTGCGGGCCGTAGTGATCGGCCGGGAAGCCCAGCTGCAGGTCGATATACAACCGGAAGGTAAACGCCTCCAGCTTGAGCACCGCTCCGGCGCTGATCAGATCACAACCGAGCACCGGATCGATCCATTGGCCGAGCGCAGCCTCGGCCTGCCGGGACAGTTCATTGGGTACTATCTTCAGTGCGGGTTCGGACATGCTTGGCTCCCATGCCCGGCCGCAGCCGGGCGGTAACAGATCAGCCTGATTTCATTTTTCCACGAACGCCCGCTCGATCACGTAATCGCCCGGGTCGCCCTGTTCAGCTGACGCTGCAAAGCCCATGCCGTCGAGCATGCCGGTGAGCTCTTCGAGCATCGCCGGGCTGCCACAAAGCATCACACGATCGGTTTGGGGGTTGAGCTGGGACAGACCAATGTCCGCGGCGAGCTTGCCGCTTCCCACCAGGGTGGTGATGCGGCCTGTGTTGCGGAAGGGTTCGCGGGTCACGGTGGGGTAATAAATCAGCTTGTCGCGCACTTCCTCGCCGAGGAATTCATGTTCCGGCAGCTCCCGGGTCAGATAGTCGTGGTAGGCCAGTTCACTAACCTGGCGCACGCAATGCACCAGGACGATCTTTTCAAAGCGCTCATAAGCCTCCGGATCGCGCACGATGCTCATGAAAGGCGCCAGACCGGTGCCAGTGCCGAACAGGTAGAGGTTCTTGCCAGGGCGCAGATCATTCATCACCAGCGTGCCGACCGGCTTACGGCTGACGTATATGGAATCGCCTTCCTTCAGGTGCTGCAGGCGGGAGGTCAACGGGCCGTCCGGCACCTTGATGCTGAGAAATTCCAGATACTCGTCATGATTGGCGCTGACAATGCTGTAGGCGCGCATCAATGGCTTGCCCTCGACCGGGAGGCCGATCATCACGAAGTGCCCGTTTTCAAAGCGCAGGCTCTGGTCCCGCGTGGTCTTGAAGCTGAACAGCGTGTCGTTCCAGTGGTGAACGCTCAGAACATTTTCCGTACCGATCGCAGCCATGATGGCCTCCTTAACGAATCACAAGGTCAAAGGGAAAACAGCACCAGCGAACCGGTGGCAAAGGCCATCAGCAGCAGGCTCATTACAAAAATCAGCATCATCGGCTTCCAGCCCTGCTCGAGCAGAGCACCCAGTGACGTGCGCATGCCCAGCGCGGCCATGGTCGCCAGCAGACACGCCGCCGACGCCGACACCAGCAGCTGTTTCAGCCCTTCCGGCAACCAGCCGAGACTGTTAGCGCAGAACAGCGCAAGAAAACCTATGAGAAACCAGGGAAATTCGGTTTTGCCGCCTTCGCCGCGGCGCAGGATCAGGCCGAGCAGTATTACCAGCGGGGCGAGCAGGGCCACGCGCAGCAGCTTGGTCAGCGTCGCCACATCGCCGGCCGCGTCCGAGACCAGATAGCCGGCGCCAGCCGCCTGCGCCACGTCATGGATGCTCGCGCCCAGCAGCAGTCCGGCCTGAACGTCGGTATAACCCATGGCGGCCAGCAGCGGCGGGTAGGCAAGCATTGCCAGCGTACCCATGGCGGTTACGCCGACCACCACCGTCAGTAATCTGCGCTCTTCCAGACGGCCGGCGGGAATCACCGCTGCCACAGCGATCGCCGCCGATACGCCGCAGATGGCCACCGCCACACCAGCCACCAGACTTTGCATACTCGGCAGGCCCAACCAGCGACCGAGTAATAGCGCGGTGCCGATGGTCAAGGGCACGCAGGTCAGCACCATCAGCAAGGGCAGACTACCCACTGCCAGCACCTGCTCCACACCGATGCGTGCGCCAAGAAGTGCCACACCGATGCGCAGCACCTGCCGGCTGCAGAAGGTCACCCCCGGCTGCAGCCGGGCGTCCTGGCCCTGGCTGGCGAATCCGAAGCCGAGCAGCAGCACCAGCAACAGCGCCGGGGTGGCGTAATGCTCGGCGAGAAAACTCCCGGCGAGCGCCAGCACCACGCATAGCGCCAATCCTGGATACAGCCGTCGCGCGACCATCCACAGAAGCAACTCGCGGGGCTGGGCGCGCTGGGTCATGCGCAGCGCTCCGCCTGCAGCCCAGCGACCGGCTGATCGATCAGCGGCTCGCCTACCGGTTCCCCCAGCTGCTCGCTCAACTCGCGCAGATAACCCCACGGATACAGGCCCTTGTAATGGCCGTCGGTGAAGTGAAACTGCAGGCCGCTGACGCCATTGACCTCCAGCCGGGCGACGCCGACATCGGCATCGATCAGGGTCAGCGCGCCGGTCTGCTGCGCCTGGACGCAGGACGAGCAGGCGCAGGACCGGCGCAGCATCAGGCAGCTCAGGCTGGTGCGCTGACCATCGGCCCAGAGCACCTCGAGACGATTCTGACGCTTTCTCAAGCGCACTTCCTGCGGCGCTTCGATGAACATTGGACGGGTCATGTCTTGCTCCTCAGGCCTGGTCGGCCTTGCGCTTGGGTAGTACCAACGCCGGGGCTTCAGCGAGACGCAGCTGTCGCTCGTCAAGCAGCACCGGGCGGGCGCTCTCGCTGACGGCGCCAAGAACAAGCAGCGCCACCAGCGACTGTTTCAACCAACTCGTCATGACAAGTTGGGACATGCCTCAACGTTCCAGAAACTGCAGCTTGTCACCCTGGTCGATCCACATATCGGCTTCGTCCATGGGCTCGCTGGCAGCGGCAATCACCGGCCACAACTGCGCCAACTCGGCGTTGAGCTCGATGCAATGGCTCTGGTCCGGTGGAACGTCGCTGTCGGCGTATATCGCATCGGCCGGACATTCCTGTACGCACAGGCTGCAGTCGATGCAGGTGTCCGGGTTGATTACCAGGAAATTCGGCCCCTCGTGAAAGCAGTCGGCCGGGCACACATCGACGCAGTCGGTGTATTTGCAACGGATACAGTTCTCGGTCACCACAAAAGTCATGGCATGTACTCCTGCTTGTTGAAGTTGCCCGGCGCCGTGCACCGGGCAGCGTACTCAGGCGGCGGCGTCGAGCTTGGACATGGCCCAGCGCGCCAGCTTGCGCACGTCCGGATCCGGATCGTCCAGAGCGCTTTCCACGAACGGACGGCCATCGCGGTGGCCGATGCTGCCCAGCGCACCGATGGCCGCCTTGCGCAAGTTGCTCATCGGATCACGGGCGCAGGTGCCCAGTACCGGAATGGCGCCCACCGAACCGAGCGTGCCGAGCGCATCCACGGCTTTCTCACGGACCTGCCAGAAGCTGTCGCGGGTGGCGTCCATCAGTGGTTGCAGGGCGGCCTGGTATTTCAACTTGCCGATGCTCACCGCAGCCTCCACGCGCACCTGCCAGTGCTCGTCACCGAGCAGACCAACCAGTGTCGGGCCGACCTGATCGCCGCTGGCATACACCAGCGCACCGGTAGCGGCGCGACGCACATCGGCATCGCCGTCGTGCTGGGCGCGCTCGATCAGCGCCGGCAGGTTTTCGGTCTGCTTGAGCCAGCCGATCACCCCGACCGCCTCACGGCGGACCTGGGCATCGTCATGGTTCAGGCACCGCAAGGCCGGCGGCTGGGCATGGGGATTGCGCAGCGGCTTGACCGCTCGCAGGATGCCGGCCATGACGAAGGGATCGCTGCTGTTATCCAACGCCTCGAGCAACGGGCCGGCGGCAGCCGGGTCCTTGAGGTCAGCCAGCGCATGGGCAGCAGAGTTGCGCACCACTTCGTCGCTGTCGCCGAGCGCGGCAATCAGCGCGTCGGCGATATCCACCGCATCGAATTCGTCGACCACCTTGGCCGCCTCCTGGCGGACCGACGGGTCGGCATCGTTGAGTGCCAGAATCAGCAGTTCTGCCGCTTCCGGCTCGCCGCAATCGACCAGCTCGAGTACCGCCACGCGGCGGATGCCCGGGTCGCTTGATGCCAGGTTTTCAGCGATTTCCTGCAGCATGGGATCGTCATAGGTTTTCATGGGCAGCTCCTCAGCGCAGCAGATACGGGATGTTCACTTTCACGGCATCGGTGGGGCAGTCGGCCTCACAGGGCATGCAGTACCAGCATTCGTCGTACTTCATGTGCGCCTTGCCGGTGTCCTCGTTGATCCACAGGACATCCAGCGGGCAGACGTCGATGCAGACGCGGCAGCCCTTGTCGGCGATGCATTTTTCTTCGTCCACGATGACCGGGACGCTGGAGCGGTGGTTGCTAATAGGCATGGTTCGTTCCTCATCAAGGCTTTGGAGGATGGTTGCCCGCAGCGGGCAACCATCCGTTATCAGGCGTTGGCCGCTTTCTTCACGCGCAACTTGTTGTAGGCATCCTTCTCTTCACCGAGCGGGACGATGTAGTCGGCGACCGGCCGCTTGCCGCTGGCCATGTTGCCGTTCTCGTCCTTGTACAACCGGCTGTGGTAGAACCACTCGGCATCGTCCTGCTCGGGATAATCCACGCGGTAGTGGTACAGGCCCCAACGGGACTCGGTGCGGTACAGCGAGGCGCGCGCGGCCATCTCGGCGCAGTCGATGATCGATTGCACTTCAAGCGCACGCAGCAACTCGTGCGGGTCGGCGGCCGACAGCAGCGGCAGGTCCTCGCGCACGGCGAGAATGCGCTCCAGGCCGATCTCCATCTTCTTGGTGACCTTGGGCGGCTGCAGATAGTCGTTCACCAGGCGGCGCACCTTGTATTCCATCTGCTCGGGTGGAATGCCGTCCTTGACCTTGAGCGGCGCCTGGATACGCGCCAGCTCGGCGGCGATGAAGGCTTCGTCGAGCACCGGCTCGCTGCGGTTCTTGGCAAACTGCGCCGCGTTCTCGCCGCAGATCTGCCCGTAGACGAAGGCACCGAGCATGTAGTTGTGCGCCACCGAGGCCATGTCACCGGCGCCATACAGGCCAGGCACGGTGGTCGCGCCGTTCTCGTCGGTCCACACACCGGAAGCCGAATGGCCGGAGCAGAAGCCGATCTCGGAAATGTGCATCTCCACCATGCGCTGGCGATAGTCGACCTTGCGGCCATCATGGAAGCGGCCGCGGGTCGGCCGCTCGTTGGTGTGCAGCACTGTCTCGATTTCCTGAATGGTTTCCTCGGCGAGATGATCGAGCTTGAGGAACACAGGTCCTGTGCCGGACTCGAGCTCCTTGAAAAACTCCAGCATCATCTGGCCGGACCAGTAATCGCACTCGATGAAACGCTCACCATAGGCGTTGGCGGTAAAGCCGCCGAGCGGACCGGTGACGTAGGCGCAAGCCGGGCCGTTGTAATCCTTGAGCAGCGGATTGACCTGGAAGCACTCCAGGTTCGCCAGATCAGCACCGACGTGGTAGGCCATGGCATGACCGTCGCCGCAGTTGGCCGGGTTCTCGTAGGTGCCGAACAGGTAGCCGGAGTTCGGCAGGCCGATGCGGCCGGCGGCGCCGGTGGCCATGATCACCGCCTTGGCGCGGATGATGATCGGCTCGGCGGTGCGCGTGTTCACGCCGATCATGCCGGCAATGTTGCCATCCGGGTCCTTGAGCAGACGGGTCGCCTGGAAGCGGTTCTCGATCTCCACCCGCACGCGGCGCAGGCGGCGGTAGAGGATCTTCTTGACGTTGTGGCCTTCCGGCATCGGCAGCACGTAGGTGCCGAGGTGATGCACCTTCTTCATGTCGTAGTCGCCGGTCTCATCCTTCTGGAAGTGCACGCCCCAGGAATCGAGCTTCTCGATCATCGGGAAGGAGCGCTTGGCGTAGGCCATCAGCGCCGGCTGGTGAACGATGCCATCGTTGGCGATGGTGATCTCCTTGACGTACTGCTCCGGCGTGGCGTGCCCGGGGACCACGGCATTGTTGAGGCCGTCCATGCCCATGGAGATGGCGCCGGAGCGCTTCACGTTGGCCTTTTCCAGCAGGATCACCTTCAGCGATGGGTCCTGCTCCTTCACTGTCACGGCGGCCATCGGGCCGGCAGTGCCGCCGCCAATGACCAGCACGTCGGTATCGATAACGGGGATGTCGTTGATGGTTGTAGTCATGGCTAATCTCCTATTTCCGATCCACTCGGAATTGGTATTTGAATGAGTCACCGCGGTAACAGAGGTATTCGAAGTCGACGGGCCGACCGCTGCGGTTATGGGTCAGGCGCTCCACGCGCAGGATCGCCTCGCCGACTTTCAGGCCAAGCAGGTTCTGGGTTTCGTCATCGGCCAGGGTGGCGTCCAGGCCGATCTCGGCATGTCCCAGAGGGATGCCAAAGAGGTTTTCCAGCAATGGAAAAATGTCGCCGGACAGGTCACGGGAAAACAGCGGGCGACCGATATCCAGCGGGAAGTAGCTGCTTTCCAGGCACACCGCCTCACGGTTGAGGTAGCGCACACGCTTGACCTCAACCACGTCTTCGCCGCTGTGGGTGTGCAGAGCCGCGGCGACAGTCTTGGCCGGCTTGCACTCGCGAATGCTCAGCAGCCGCGCGGTCGCCTCGTAACCCTGGGCGGCCATCGCTTCGCCGAAACCCTGCAGGCGCTGGACGTTCTGCACCGCCTTGGGCTTGCTGACATAGGTGCCCTTGCCCTGGGCGCTGAACACCAGCCCTTCGTTATGCAGATCGCGCAGTGCCTGGCGGATGGTGATGCGACTCACGCCGAAGGCAGTCATCATCTCGTTCTCCGAGGGCAGCCGCTCGTGGATCGCATAGCTGCCTTCGAGGATCTTCCGGCGTAAGCTGTCGCGGATCTGCACGTACAGCGGCAGCGGCGACTGCCCTGCGGCGAACTGTTCAATTCCACTCATGGCGGCCACTCCGGTTGTCATGACATGTCATGTCGAGCGAAAGGGAAAAAAGCCGTTGAATGCGCATGGTTCAGCCCGTCCGGTTCTGCTGCTTGAAGGCGTTCAGGGTCTGCTCGCGAATCAGCTCCAGGCATTGGCGCTTGAGCACCATGAACTCCGGGCTGGTCAACAGGGACTGATCGCGCGGGCGCGGCAGCTTCACCGGTATGTCGGCGATGATCCGTCCGGGGCTGGCACTCATCACCACGATCCGATCGGACAGAAACACCGCCTCGTCGATGTCGTGGGTGACGAACACCACGGTGTTGCGGAACTCGCGCCAGATCTCCAGCAGGTTCTCCTGCATCATGATTCGAGTCTGTGCATCCAGCGCGCCGAAGGGCTCATCCATCAGCAGTACGCTGGGGTAGTTGGCCAGCGCCCGGGCGATGCCGACGCGCTGCTGCATGCCGCCTGACAGGGTGGCCGGGTAGGCATCGGCAAACGCGGCCAGACCCACCAGCGACAGGAAAGTGCGTGCCACGCTGCTGGCCTCGGCGCGGCTGGCACCTGCCATCAGCGGGCCGAAGGCGACGTTGTCGTGCACGCTCTTCCAGGGGAACAGCGAATGCTGCTGGAACACCATGCCACGGTCCGGGCCGGGCTCGGTCACGGCCTTGCCATCGACGGTCAGCTCGCCGCGGGTCGGATTGACGAAGCCGGCGATGGCGTTGAGCAGGGTCGACTTGCCGCAACCGGAGGGGCCGAGCAGGCAGACGAACTCGCCCGAGCGGATCTCCAGATTGGCTTTCTGTACCGCAACATTGCGGTTGCCGTTGTGCGCAAACTCGATGTCGACGTTGCGTACGCTGATGTTGCCGCGGCCTTCAACGCTCTGGGTGGTACGGCTTTTCATACGGCTGTGATCAAGCACGGCCAGACGGCTATCGGTCGGGGTGGCAATATTCATGCGCGTGCTCCTTTCGGCTGCCAGCGCAGCAGCGGGCTGCAGGCCAGGCGGACCAGCAGGGTGCTGAGGGTACCGAGCAGGCCGATGGTGAGCATGCCGATGATGATCTGCGGGTACTGGATCAGCGTGTAGGAGGTCCAGGTGAAGTAGCCGATGCCGTACTGGCCGCTGATGATTTCGCCGGCTAGCAGCGAGAACCAGGCCACACCCATGCCCACTGCCAGACCGGTAACGATGCTCGGCATGGCGCCTGGGATGATCACGTGCCAGAGAATCGCCCGGTTGCTGGCGCCCAGGCAGCGCGCCGCCCTGACCAGTACGCCATTGGTCTGCTCGACGCCGTGTACGGTGTTGAGCACCACGGGGAACAGCGCGCCGAGGAAGGTGATGAACACGATGCTCGACTGCTCGCTCGGCAGCATCAGGATCGCCAGCGGAATCCAGGCCACTGCCGGGATCGGCCGCAGCAGCTCGATATACGGCAGGATGATGTCCTCTGCCCACTTCGAGCGACCCATCAGCACGCCCAGGGTCACGCCCAGCACGACGGCCAGCCCGTAGGCGATGGCTATGCGCTGCATGCTGTGGGCGATGTGCAGGTAGAACTCGCTACCGGTCAGCTCGACCAGGAAGGCTTCGCCGACGGTGAGTGGCTCCGGCACGTGTTCGAAATTGATGAACAGGTTGAAGTCGTGGGTCGATGCCAGGTGCCAGACCACCACCGCCATGACCAGCGCTGCGGTGCGCACTGTGTAGCGCCGTGCCTTTTCCAGCGTGGCATGGCGCAGCGCGACCGGTGCCGGTGCGGCTGCTGGCGCGTCGTGGTCGTTCATATGGCTGGTGATTCCCGGTGCCGACGCACCCGGGCCACTGTCTGCCGGTGGCTGAGCCGGCGCAACCACCGGCTCGGCAACCGCTACGTTCGATTTCATGGTCATAGCTACAGCTCCTTCAACAGGCTGCCGCGGACGACTTGGGTCCGCAGCTTGATAGTCAGGGCAGCATCGCCACGGCTTTGCCGGGAACCAGCGCAGTACCACCGAACTCGGCGATGTGGTTGTCCGAATCAGTCTTTTTCATAAAGGCCAGCACTTCGCCGCCCGGCGCCTGCACCATGTACGCGGCCTTGCCGAACAGCTTGAGTCCGGTGCGATTGTCATAGACGTAGGTGGCGTTAACGGCAGTGCCCTGGGCCAGGGCGGCCTTTTCGGCGGCGAGCATGTCGGCAATGCTGTCGAAGCTGACGATGCCCTGACCATCCAGCCACAGCTCTGCGGGCTTGAGGGAAGGGTCCTTCGGAGTTGGGCTGACGACACTGGCGACCAGTGCGTCGTAATCCAGACCGGTGCTCTGGTAGGCGCGCTTGAGGTAGCTGGCGTCGACCCAGGCATCGAAATCAAGATCAGGTATCTGCATTTCCTTTTGCAGCAGGGCGTGGTCGTATTTCAGCGCCTCGACCCACTCAGGCTTTATGCTGGCTTCCATGGTCGAAATGCCGCCATTGCTGAAGTAGAGGTAGAGCACCTCTTTCTCGACGCCGGTCCACTCGGAAACGCGTATCGCCGCCTGCATCGGATCCTTCTGAATCCACTGCTGCGCCTCGATGGTCGCGCTCAGTACCGCATCGACCACTTCCGGATACTGCCGGGCGAACTGTTCGCGTACGACGATGCCGTGGAAGGTTGGGACTTCAGCTTCGCTGC
Organism: uncultured Halopseudomonas sp.; assembly: GCA_964477725.1. Taxonomy (GTDB): domain Bacteria; phylum Pseudomonadota; class Gammaproteobacteria; order Pseudomonadales; family Pseudomonadaceae; genus Halopseudomonas. Next base: position 1,600 of record CAYZFU010000100.1, on the reverse strand, counting down.
CGTCGTAGATCTTCCGGGCGGTACCGCGAAACTCCATCATTTCCGACCACGGACAGAAATCGGCATGGGCGTCGATACGGCCGGCGGCGATGTTCGCCGCGCCGATCGGCGGGGCCTGATTGACCAGCTTGACCTTGTCGGACAGACCGGCGTCGCTCAGCGCCTTGAGTGTCATGCCCCAGGCAGCGCTACCTACCGGCGTGGAAATGGTCTTGCCGGCCAGGTCGGCCAGGGACTGGGCCGGCGAGTCATAGGGCACCACGATGCCGTTACCGGTACCCTTGAGGTTGTAGCCGGTTACCGCGATGAACCGCGTCTGCTGCTTGCCGGTTTCCTGGAACTTGGCGCCGTTGACGATCAGCGGGTAGTCGCCCATCACGCCGAACTCGAGCTTGCCGGCGAGCATCTGGTTGGTGATCGGCGGGCCGGAATCGTAGTCGCGAAAGATGATCTTGTACTTGGCATCGGCATACTTGCCGGTGGTGGGAAGATGCTTGTCCAGCAGGTTGAGCTTTTCCAGGATCACGCCGCCGGAAACGGTATTGGTCACCATGCTCTGGTGGCCGATGCCAATTTGGATGGTTTCGGCAGCGGCCTTGCCGCCGAACAGTGACACGGTGCCGCACAGCGCGAGAGCAATCAGGCCTTTTCGGTTGTTCATTGTCTTCACCTTGCCGGTTGGTCAACTTGTATTAACAGGTCATAACGCCTGTCATAGCTGTTGCATCGGCCATGCCAAAACCCGCGCCAGGCGGGGTAGTAGGCTGTTTTTCAAGGAGAAAGCATCGGGGTAGGCAGAGCTGATCGGGGCGCAAGCGGGCAGCCGTTGCGCTCGGCTTTGGTGCGTCGCAGCTGGCGGGCGTCCCAGCGGGGCGCAGTAGCGCTCGGGAGGCTTAGAACAAGTAGAACCAGTGGAGCACGTGGCGGGCGCGAGGCCACCGCCTGGCCGCAGCGTTAGCTGGACGCGGGGGCTGCGCGGTACCGCGCCGGCGTTATCCCCTGCCAGCGGCGGAAGGCACGGATAAAGGCGTTTTCGTCAGAGAAGCCGAGTTGCTCGGCGATTTCGGCGACGCGCTGATCGCTGCGCAGCGCCTGGCAGGCCATGGCCTGCAGCACGCTTTCGCGCAGTGTCTTGAACGACAGGCCCTCTTCGGCGAGGCGCCGGTTCAAGTGACGACCGCTGAGGTGCAGCTGCTCAGCGATACGCTCCTTACCCCAGCTCGGATGAGCCCTGACCAGGCGCTGCACCTCGGCGCTCAGGCTCTGATGGCCGAGTTCGGCCAGCGTCTGGTCGGCCAGCCTGCGCAGGTGGTCTCGCAGGGCGCCGTTGGCCTGAATCTGTGGCAGGTCCAGTTGCGCGGTGGTAAACCCGAGATGATTGCAGCCGGCATCGAAGAACACCGGGCAGCCGGTGATCGCTTCGTAGCGTGCCGGCTCAGCCAGGGGCGCGTGAGCTAGCCATATGCCCGCGGCATGGAAGCGTCCACCGGTGGCCCAGCGGGTGAGATTGAGCATGCTGGCCAGTACCGCTTCGACGCGCTCGGCCCGACGTACGCTCAAATGCGGCTGATAGTCGATATACGATGCGCTGGCATCGCGG
>CAYZFU010000099.1:1855-11405 GCA_964477725.1 uncultured Halopseudomonas sp. | reverse complement strand
CGGCAATATAACGATGCTCGGCCAGCTGACGATCAAGCACGTCCAGCTGACGCTTCACTTCCATGGTGTATCGGTTGATCGGGTACTCGTACTTCTCCGGCGCATAAGCGTAAAAATGGCCGAAACCACCGCCAAGCATCGGCGCACTGCCCATTTGCCAGAACAGCCAGTTCAGGCACTCGGTGCGACCGGCAAGGTCGCTGGGAATGAACGCGTCGAACTTGTCGGCGAGATACAACAGAATCGATCCGGATTCGAATATCCGCAACGGTGGATTCATGCTCTGATCGAGCATGACCGGTATCTTTGAATTCGGGTTCAGCTCCACGAAGCCGCTGCCGAACTGGTCGCCTTCGCCAATACGAATCAAAAAGGCATCGTATTCGGCGTCTGCCACGCCCAGCGCCAGCAGCTCTTCGAGCATGATGGTGACCTTTACCCCGTTGGGTGTCGCCAGGGAATACAGTTGCAGCGGATGCTCGCCTCGGGGCAGCGGCTTCTCATGCGTCGGGCCGGCAATCGGTCGGTTGATGTTGGCAAATTGGCCACCGCTCTCCTTGTCCCAGGTCCAGATCTTTGGTGGCGTGTAGGTTGGGTCGCTCATGTTTCCCCCTTGACTGCATGGAGTGGGTTGGGCCTAGCGACATAATAGAGCAACAACTGGGCAACGCTCTGCCACATGCGCTAATCGCTTGGTATTTTCCCTCAGCGTTGCCTGCCGTCCGTTCAGCTACTGCGCAGCGTTGCGCTAGTTGATATGATTCGCGATCGCGAAATACACCACGAGAGTACGTTCATGCCTGATTACCGCTCGAAAACCTCCACCTTTGGCCGCAACATGGCAGGCGCTCGCGCGCTGTGGCGTGCGACGGGCATGAAGGATGAAGACTTCAAGAAACCGATCATTGCGATCGCCAACTCCTTCACTCAGTTCGTGCCCGGTCACGTGCATCTGAAGGATCTGGGTCAGCTGGTGGCGCGTGAAATCGAGCGTGCCGGTGGCGTTGCCAAGGAATTCAATACCATCGCGGTGGACGACGGCATCGCCATGGGCCACGACGGCATGCTCTATTCGCTTCCGTCTCGTGAAATCATCGCCGATTCGGTGGAATACATGGTCAACGCACATTGCGCCGACGCCATCGTATGCATCTCCAACTGCGACAAGATCACCCCCGGCATGCTCATGGCCGCGTTGCGCCTGAACATTCCGGTAGTCTTCGTATCCGGCGGCCCGATGGAAGCGGGCAAGACCAAACTGGCCAGTCATGGTCTGGATCTGGTCGATGCGATGGTGGTTGCCGCTGACGAAAGCTGCTCCGATGAAAAGGTAGCCGAGTACGAGCGCAGCGCCTGCCCGACCTGCGGTAGCTGCTCCGGCATGTTTACCGCCAACTCGATGAACTGCCTGACCGAGGCGCTTGGTCTGTCGTTGCCGGGCAACGGCTCGACGCTGGCGACTCATTCCGATCGCGAACAGCTGTTCCTGCGCGCCGGGCGGACAGTAGTCGAACTGTGCAAGCGCTACTACGGCGAGGGCGACGACAGCGTGCTGCCGCGCAACATCGCCAACTTCAAGGCGTTTGAAAATGCCATGACGCTGGACATCGCGATGGGCGGCTCGACCAACACCATCCTGCACCTGCTCGCCGCAGCGCAGGAGGCGGAAATCCCGTTCGATCTGCGCGATATCGACCGCCTGTCACGCAAGGTACCGCAGCTGTGCAAGGTTGCGCCGAACATTCAGAAATACCACATGGAAGACGTGCATCGCGCAGGTGGCATATTCAGCATCCTCGGCTCGCTGGCCCGTGGGGGATTGCTGCATACCGATGTGTCGACCGTCCATAGCCGCAGCATGGAAGAGGCCATCGCCGCCTGGGACATTACCCAGACAAACGACGAGGACGTTCACACGTTCTTCCGCGCCGGTCCGGCAGGCATCCCCACGCAGACCGCATTCAGCCAGTCGACCCGCTGGGATACGCTGGATGACGACCGTGCCAACGGCTGCATTCGCAGCGTCGAACACGCCTATTCCCAGGAAGGCGGTCTGGCAGTGCTCTACGGCAATATCGCCCTGGATGGCTGCGTGGTCAAAACCGCCGGCGTCGACGAGTCGATTCACGTGTTCGAGGGTAACGCCAGAATCTTCGAAAGCCAGGACAGCGCGGTCAGAGGTATTCTTGCTGACGAAGTGAAGTCTGGCGATGTCGTGATCATTCGCTACGAAGGTCCCAAGGGCGGACCGGGCATGCAGGAAATGCTGTATCCCACCTCCTACTTGAAATCCAAGGGCCTGGGCAAGGAGTGTGCTCTGTTGACTGACGGCCGCTTTTCCGGGGGCACGTCAGGCCTGTCGATCGGCCACGCCTCGCCCGAAGCGGCCGCTGGCGGTGCAATTGGCCTGGTTCGTGACGGCGACAGGATCCTGATCGACATCCCGAACCGCAGCATCAACCTGCTGGTGAGCGACGAGGAGCTGGCCGAGCGCCGCGCCGAGCAGGACCGCAAAGGCTGGAAGCCGGTCGAAAAACGTCCGCGCAAGGTCACCACTGCATTGAAAGCCTATGCTCTGCTCGCCACCAGCGCCGACAAGGGCGCCGTTCGCGACAAGGCGATGCTCGACGGCTGATCGGCCAGAACCACACACGGCGACGCCCACCCGGACGTTACCGTGTGTCGGTTTGTATGACGCAACATGCAACCTATTCCTTCTATGCAAGTCTGACGCGCCAGCACTTTGGCATTGACCGAAGACGCTGTCATAAATAGTCAAGCCCTCGTCATTCGCGGCCTGCAGCCCTACCATCTGTCAGCTTTAATTGCCATTGATCACCTAAAAATACTGCTTGCGGAATGTGAAGCAGCTAACATAATGAGGTCATAACGCGATCATGGACGCGTTTCATTCCTCGCTAGGCATGGACGTTTGATGGGCAGGACCGCACACAAGTTGTTGCTGGTAGAAGCCGATCCGGACAAGCGGGAGCAGTTGCTCTCATTGTGTCGGCAGCCAGAACTCGCCCGGTTCGAAACGGATATTTGCACCCAGCCACGGGAGGCCGTCAACCGGCTGGCCCAGACTGGTTATTTCGCCTGCCTTCTCCCCAACGAGCTGAGCCTGCTGCAGGATGTTCGCCGGGTAGCCCCGGAGACGCTGTGTTTGCTGATCAGCGACAATGGCGATACGAAGGATGACAGCCGAGCGATCGAACAGGGCGCAGACGACGTGTTGGCGCGCTCCACACTGGATGCCAGCCAGGTCGACCGAGCGCTGCTGCACGCACGACTGCGTCGTGACGGCGGCAGCAAGCTGGCGCGTCAGGCCAAGCAGGATCCGCTGACCGGCCTCGGCAATCGGGCGATGCTGGAGGAATCCCTTGATCGCCTACTGGTAAGGGGCAAGCGCAGCGAATCCGCCTTCGCTCTGCTGTACATCGATCTCGACTACTTCAAACAGATCAACGACAGTTTCGGTCATGGCCTGGGTGACCTGTTGCTCGCGGTGATCGCCAATCGCTTGCGCCGCACGATGCGCCAGGAAGACCTCATCGCACGCATCGGCGGCGACGAGTTCGTCGCTTTGCTGCAGGACGTCGCCGACCCGAACGACGCCGCGCTGATTGCCAGCAAGATCATCCATACGCTCAGCGAACCGATTACCCTGAGCGGCCACCATTTGCTTATTTCAGCCAGCGTCGGCATCGCCATGTATCCGCAGCATGGACAGTCGGCTACCGAGCTGTTGCATCACGGCGATCAGGCTCTGTACCGCGCCAAGGCCAACGGCCGCAACGGTTACAGCTTCTTCAACCCGGATGAGCAGGCGCAAACCCGACATAACCTCGATATCGAACAGGGGTTGCGCCATGGGTTATTGGAAGGTCAGTTCCGCCTGCACTACCAGCCGATCGTCGACACCCGCACCGGCGACACAGTGTCCTGGGAGGCGTTGCTGCGCTGGCAGCATCCGCAACTCGGTCTGCTAGCGCCCGACGCGTTCCTCAAACTTGCCGAGCACAGCGGGCTGATCCTGCCGATGGGACACTGGGTCATCAGCCAGGCACTGGAAGCGGTCAAGGCCTGGCACGCTGCCGGCGTGAACTGCCGGCTCTCGATCAACCTGAGCGATAGGGAGCTCAAGCAGCCGCGCTTCGCCGATCAGCTCAGGCAGCTGCTGGCCAAAAGCGAGGTACCGCCGGGAATGGTCCAGCTGGAGCTGCGCGAAGATGCGCTGCTCAAACACGCCGGACAGGCGGCGGCCCTTTGCGACTCACTCAGCGCGCTGGGCGTCGATATCTGGCTTGATCATTTCGGCGCCGAGTACGGCGCCCTGGGTTATTTGACCAGATTACCGATCAAGGGTATCAAGCTGGATACTCGCGAGCTCTCCAGCGAGGCTGAAACGGAGCATGCGATCTATCTGCGCAACCTGATCAAGCTGGCGCGCAGCCTGGATAAGCAGGTCACCGCCAACTACGTCGAAAACGCGCAGTCCGCCGAACAGCTATCGAGCTGGGGTGGCGATTTCCTGCAAGGCTATTGGATCGGCAAGCCGCGACCGCTTGATGACCTGCTCAATCAGTCCCCAGGCCTGTCCAGCACCTGATAGCAGTGCGCCGGATAACCGTCTCCCGCCTCGACTCGCCGTTCTGAAGTCACCTGCCAGCGATCTTCATCGAAGTCCGGAAACCAGGCATCGCCATCCGGCTCGGCATCCACTTTCGTCAGATACAGGCGGTCCGCCCGATCGAGCAGCTGCTGATAAAGGGTCGCGCCGCCTATCACCATCACCTCGTCCACGGCATCCAGCTCGGCCTGGGCAAAGGCGATCTCGAGCGCTTCAGTCAAAGAAGCGGTAACCCGCGCTCCGGCAAGCTTTAGCCCAGCCTGCCCCGTCACCACGATATTGGTGCGCCCCGGCAGCGGCCGACCCAGCGAATCGAAGGTCTTGCGGCCCATGATGATCGGCTTTCCCCAGGTTACGCTGCGGAAATACTTCAGATCTTCCGGCAGGTGCCAGGGCAACTGGTTATCGCGACCTATCACGCGATTGCGAGCCATAGCCGCGATCATCGATACCTTGGGGACTGGCTCGATGTTCATACCGCAACCGGTGCCTTGATATGCGGGTGCGCCTGGTAACCGACCAGCTCGAAGTCTTCAAAACTGAAGGCGAACAGGTCTTTCACGTCAGCATTGAGCTTCATGGTCGGCAGCGGCAGCGGCTCACGACTGAGCTGCAGGTCTGCCTGCTCGAGATGATTGGCGTACAGATGACAATCACCTCCCGTCCAGATGAATTCGCCGGGCTCGAGCTCGCAGACCTGAGCCACCATCAACGTCAGCAGCGCATAGCTGGCGATATTGAAAGGCACGCCAAGGAAAATGTCTGCCGAGCGCTGGTACAACTGGCAGCTGAGCCGGCCGTCAGCTACGTAAAACTGAAATAGCGCGTGGCACGGGGGAAGCGCCATCTGGTCGACCAGCGCGGGGTTCCACGCCGAGACAATCAGCCGGCGCGAGTCCGGGTTGCTGCGGATCATCTGCAACAACTTGCTGATCTGATCGATCGATTCCCCGTTTGGCGCCGGCCAGGAGCGCCACTGGTAACCGTAAACCGGCCCCAGATCGCCATTTTCATCGGCCCACTCATCCCAGATCGACACCCCGTTTTCCTTCAGATAAGCGATGTTGGTGTCGCCACGCAAAAACCACAGCAGCTCAATGATGATCGAGCGCAGATGGCATTTCTTGGTGGTCACCAGCGGGAAGCCCTCAGCCAGATCAAACCGCATCTGGTGGCCGAATACGCTGTAGGTACCGGTGCCGGTACGGTCAGTCTTGAAGGTGCCGTTTTCGCGCACCTCTCGCATGAGATCAAGATACTGTTTCATGCTTTGCTCTCTCGTTGCGATAGGCCCAGAACATCATGCCGGCACCGATCAGGATCATAGGGATGCACAGAAGCTGACCCATGGTCAGCCAGCCGAAGGCCAGGTAGCCGATATGCGCGTCGGGTTCGCGGAAGAATTCGACAATGAACCTGAACACGCCGTAACAGACCGCGAACAGTCCGCTCACCGCCATTGTCGGCCGCGGTTTGCTCGAGTAGATCCACAAAATGACGAAGAGCGCGACGCCTTCCAGTGCGAATTGGTACAGCTGCGAAGGATGACGCGCCAGCCCCAACGGGTCAGTGGGGAACACCATCGCCCAGGGTACGTCAGTCGGCTTGCCCCAGAGTTCGGCATTGATGAAGTTGCCGATGCGCCCGGCTCCAAGGCCGATCGGCACCAACGGCGCGATGAAGTCCATCAGCTCGAAGAAACCCTTGTTATTTCGCCAGGCAAACCAGCCTACCGCAAGCAAGACGCCAATCAGCCCGCCATGGAAGGACATGCCGCCGCGCCATATCTGCAGAACCAGGCTCGGGTCGTTGATATACGCCGGAAGGTCATAGAACAGTACGTAGCCGAGCCGGCCGCCGGCAATGACGCCAAGCGCCACCCAGAACACCAGGTCGGACAGCTTGTCCTTCGACCAGGTCGGATCAAACTGATCCAGGCGCCGCCCGGCGAGCCACCAGGCGCCGCCGATACCAACCAGGTACATCAGACCATACCAGTGGATCTGCAGCGGTCCGAGGGACACCGCGACGGGATCGATTTGCGGATAAGGCAACATGAAGTATCCCTACATGAGGAAGTTGATTCCAACGCCCAGCAGTAACAGGGCGAAGAGGCGTTTGAGCATTCGCTGCGACAGACGATGCGCGAGCCGTGCGCCGAAACCGGCGAACAGCATACTGGTAGCGGCGATGCCGACCAATGCCGGCAGATAAATATAACCCACGCTCCACTCAGGTAGCGGCTGTACCGACCAGCCGGTCCAGACGAAGCTGATCGCACCGGCAATCGCGATCGGCAGTCCGCAGGCCGACGAGGTTGCGACCGCCTGCTGCATGGGTACGCTGCGCCAGACCAGAAAGGGTACGGTCAGCGAGCCGCCGCCGATACCGAAGATGGTCGAAGCCCAGCCAATCACGCCGCCAGCCGCTGCCAGCCCGGGCTTGCCCGGCACGTTCCGCCCGGCTTTTGGCTTGAGCTCGAACGCCATCTGGATCGCGACGCAGATGGCAAACACGCCAATGATTCGCTGCAATAGCGGACCATCGATCAGCGCAGCGGTCAGAGCGCCGAACACCGATCCGATGATGATGCCAAGCGTCATCCAGACGAACAGCGGCCAGCGCACAGCGCCCTTCAGATGGTGAGCGCGGATGGCATTGACGGAGGTGAAGGCGATGGTCGCCAGCGAGGTGCCCACAGCCATATGTGTCAGCACTTGCGGGGAGAAGCCTTGCGCGGCGAAGCTGTAGACCAGCACCGGCACAATGATCATGCCCCCGCCCACGCCGAACAGTCCGGCCAGCGTCCCGGCAAAACCGCCCAACACTAGATATAACAGGAACTCCACGGCAAACCCTTCGCTCGAAATCCAATGGTCGATACCTGCCGCAGCAGGCTCGCTAGTGTAGCGGAAAAGCCACCGGCGGTCCGCCCGGCTGAGCTGTCGCTGCCCCCTGCCGGCTGCCCTGCTCCCGCCCAAGCCGCTACAATGCGGCAAACAAGGGAGAACCACATGTGTCTGATAGCGCTGGCCTGGCAGATTGCCGAGCAACCTCTGGTGCTGCTCGGCAATCGGGACGAGTTTCATGCGCGCCCGACACGGGACGCGCAATTCTGGAATGAGGAAGGGTGGCCGCAGCTCCTTGCGGGCAAGGATCTCGAGGCCGGAGGTAGTTGGCTCGGTGTGACACGCCAGGGCCGTTTCGCCGCGCTGACCAATATCCGGATGCCGGGGGCACCGGTGGGGCTGCGCTCGCGTGGCGAGCTGGTCGCCGGGTTCCTTACTTCGACGGAATCACCTCAGCAGTATCTCGACGGGCTCGTCGCGCACTGCAAGGAGTTCGGCGCGTTCAATCTATTGGTCGGAGATATCCGACAGCTGTGCTACCTGAATAGTCAGGAAGCTCTGCCGCGCCAACTGCAGCCGGGTTACTACGGCTTGTCTAACGCTGCGCTGGATTCTCCCTGGCCAAAGCTGACGGCTCTGCGCACCGGACTGCAACGCACAGCGCTCACCGAAACCGAGGCGCTGATGGCACTGCTCGCCGACCCTCGACGGTACCCGGACGAGCAATTACCAACGACCGGCGTGAGCCTCTACTGGGAGCGGGCGCTCTCGGCCGCGTTCATCGTCGGCGATGCCTACGGAACCCGCGCTAGCTCTTTGCTGCAGTTCACCGATGACGGCCGGGTGGCGTTCGTCGAGAGGCGCTTTGGCCCCGGAGCGGTGGAACTGGGCGAATCGCGCTACGAATTCGCGCTGGAAGCGAATCAGCGCGCCTGACTGAGCACCTTGCCCAAGCCCATGTTGCGCAGGGCGAGATGCAGGGTAGCCTGCACCAGATGAGGATTGTCCAGTTCGATGACTTCATCGAGCAGCGCCTTGGCGTCGCTCAGGGTGATTTGCCGGAGCAGCCATTTCACACGCGGCAGGTTGGTGGCGTTCATCGACAGCACATCGCAACCCATGGCCATGAGCAACACCGCAGCGGCCGGATCTCCGGCCATCTCGCCACACACGCTCATTGGCTTGCCGGCCTCCCGACACGCGGCAGCGACGCGAATCAATGCCTGCAATACCGCGGGATGCATCGAATGGTAGAGATCGGCCACCCGCGGGTTGTTGCGATCCACCGCCAACAGATATTGCGTCAGATCATTGGTACCCACCGATAGGAAGTCGACCAGCTGAATCAGTTCGCGCGCCTGGTAGACAGCCGCAGGCACTTCGATCATCACGCCCACGGGCGGCATGGGCACGTCAACGCCTTCATCGAGCACCTCGCTGTAAGCGCGGTGGATCAGGTGCTGGGCTTCTTCGACCTCGAACGGGCTGCTGATCATCGGCAGCATGATGCGCAAGTTGTTCAGACCCTGGCTGGCCTTGAGCATGGCACGGGTCTGCACCAGGAATATTTCCGGATGATCGAGCGTCACGCGAATACCGCGCCAGCCGAGGAAGGGGTTGTCTTCCTTGATGGGAAAATAGGTCAGGGCCTTGTCGCCGCCGATATCCAGCGTGCGCATGGTCACTGGCAGTGGGTGGAACGCCTCCAGCTGCTCCCGGTAAGTCGCCTGCTGCTCTTTCTCGCTGGGAAAGCGATCCTGAATCATGAACGGCACTTCGGTGCGGTACAGGCCAACCCCTTCCGCCCCACGGTCAAGCGAACGCGCGACATCTGCCAGCAAGCCGGTGTTGACCAGCAGAGGCATGCGATGACCGTCCGGTGTTACGCAGGGTACATCGCGCAGCTGCTCGAGGCCCTGAACAAGCTCGCGCTCCTCGTGAATCAGCTCGTTGTACTGCCGGCGCAGTTCGGCCGACGGGTTGCAGTAGACCTCGCCATGGTTGCCATCGACGATCAGCTCGAGGCCGTCCATTCGTGTGTAGGGCAGGTCCAGCGCGCCCATGACCG
>CAYZFU010000099.1:1319-1845 GCA_964477725.1 uncultured Halopseudomonas sp. | reverse complement strand
CATGGCGCGAGCCAGAATGGCGACGTGCGAACTCCCCGAGCCAAGCACTGAAACGAGACCGACCAGCTTCTCCTTGGGCACCTCGCCAAGCATGACCGGTGACAGCTCTTCGCTGACCAGGATGGTGTGCTCGGGAAATACCCGCTCCTGCCTGCCGGCTTCCTGCAGGTAGGCAAGAATGCGACGACCGAGGTCTTTCACATCCGAGGCGCGTTCGCGCAGATACGGATCGTCCATCAGCTCGAAGCGCGTCACGTGCGCGGTCACCACATCGCGCAGAGCACCCTGAGCCCACTGGCCGCGATTGATGATCTCACGCACTTCATTACCCAGTGCGGCGTCGTCGAGCATCATCTGATACACATCGAACAGCGCCAGCTCTTCCGGACGCAATTGTGGCGACAGCTTGACCGAGAGCGCCTGCATGTCGCTGCGTACCGCCGCCACCGCGTCGCGGAACAGGTTCATTTCGGCTTCGATATCGGTGACGGTCTTGTCCGGCACTGCCTTGAGATCGGCTGGCGGC
>CAYZFU010000099.1:0-1309 GCA_964477725.1 uncultured Halopseudomonas sp. | reverse complement strand
CTGCTCGAGCCAGAGGCCCTGCTGCTGCGCGATGCCTGACCGATGGCGACGCCGGGCGCACCGGGCACGGCGTCGAAACGGGTATCCTGAACGACCTCCCCGCCCCAGCCCAACCCGCGGATCGAGCCGGTGGCCTCGGCATGGGCAATCACGCCGGCCAGTTGCGCGCTCATGGTGACCAGGAAGGCTTCCTCGCCCTCGTCGAACTGGCGCCGCTCTTTCTGCTGAACGACCAAAACGCCCATCACCCGTCGATGGTGAATGATCGGCACGCCGAGGAACGAGGCGTAGCGCTCTTCTCCGGTCTCGGCGAAATAGCGGAATCTGGGATGCGACGCGGCATCTTCCAGATTGACCGGCTCCTCGCGGGCACCGACATAGCCGATCAGACCTTCGTTGGTTCCCAGGCTGACGACACCCACCGCGCCCTTGTTCAGACCTTCGGTGGCCATCAGCACGTAGCGGGTAGAGTCGGGATCAAGCAGATACACAGAGCACACTTCGGTGCCCATGGCGCCACGCACGCGCTGCACGATAATGTCCAGGGCGCTAGTCAGATCCCTTGCGGAATTGACCTCCTGAACGATGCGGCGCAGCGTAGCGAGCATGCTCAGCACTCCGTGAGTTCGCCAAGGGGCAGACGGGGCGCCAGCTCCTTCATCGCCCGTCGGTAAACGTCACGCTTGAACGCGACGACCTGGCCGAGGGGATACCAGTAGCTGACCCAGCGCCAACCGTCGAACTCGGGTTTCGGACTCTTGGTCATACAGACACGGGCGTCATCGACCTTCAGGCGCAACAGAAACCACTTCTGCTTCTGACCGACACAGACCGGCTGGGAATGGCTGCGGATCAGCCGCTGGGGCAGGCGGTATCGCAACCAGCCACGGGTACAGGCGAGGATCTCCACATCTTCCGGGAGCAGGCCTACCTCCTCATGCAATTCACGGTACAAGGCCTGCTCGGGGCTCTCGTTGCGCTGAATGCCACCCTGAGGAAACTGCCAGGCGTCCTGACCGATGCGGCGGGCCCATAGCACCTGGCCCAACCCATTAGTCAGGATAATGCCTACATTTGGACGGAAACCATCGGGATCGATCACAGCCTGAATCTCTTGTCATGCTATCTACTGCATTGTTCCACAAAGAAGCGCGGGGCAGCAATTGCTCAAATCCGCAGCCAGTCAAGCATTTGCGTCGCGACTGCTTTATGCTTTCGCCTGGTCTGACATTATCCCCAATTCGACAAGGAGCTGCCGGTGGCACTGGCAATTTTCGATCTCGACAACACGCTGCTTGGCGGCGATAGC
>CAYZFU010000098.1:0-11422 GCA_964477725.1 uncultured Halopseudomonas sp. | reverse complement strand
CGGCTGCGTCGGTTACCGCAATGTCGAACAGATTGCTGGCATCGAAACTGCCGACCAGGGCTACGGCGGTGGCCAGGATGGCAAACACGGCCAGACCGCTGACAACCATCATCGCCTTGAGCGCCTCACCTACGCCAACCAGATGAATGCCGACGAACACCAGGTAGAAAGCACCGTAGACCCAGGGTCCGTTGATCCCAAGCAGCTCCTCGACCGCCGACCCTATAAAGATGACGATCGCAGCGGGTGCCAGAGCATACTCGATCAGTACCGCCAGTCCCGTAAGGTAGCCACCCGTTGGGCCCATCGCCTGGCGAGCGAAGCTGTAGCCGCCTCCGGCCGCCGGGATCGCGGCAGACATTTCGGCCAGCGCCAGCACCAGCGTGAAGTACATCGCGGCCATCAGAATCGCAGCGATAGCGAAGCCGCCCCAACCAGCCTGCGCAATGCCGAAGTTCCAGCCGGCAAAGTCACCGGAAATTACGTAGGAAACACCAAGTCCCGCCAGCAGCAGCCAGCCAGCAGACCCCCTCTTCAACTGGCGCTTGGCCAGGTACTCCTTGTCGAGCTGTGCGCTTTGCATGGTTCAATCCTCTCGGTTGGATCAGTTGGTGAGAAAGTTGTCGATCTTGTCGTCGTGTTCGATGACCCGCGATTCGCTGCGGTCTTTCAGGCGTACTCCGGACAGCCGTAGCCGCCGAGCCTCTTGCAGTAGATACATCGCCCGCTGTGCCGCTTCGGTGTAGGCCAGTCCGGCCGGACGAACGTTGGATATACAGTTGCGTGCGGCATCGTTGAGCCCCTTGCGTGGCGCCCAGGTCAGGTAGAGGCCGAGACTATCCGGTGAGCTCAAACCCGGACGCTCGCCGACCATCACCAGCACCGCGTCGGCACCCAACAGCGCTCCGACCTCGTCACCGGTCGCCACACGGCCCTGTTCCACCACACACAGCGGTCCCAGCTGCCAGGGGCGAGACGTGTCGCCGTTGAGTTCGCTGAGCAGCGCCTGCAGAAACGGCGCAGCGTTCTGTTGCACCGCCCGCGACGACAGCCCGTCGACGATCACCAGGGCCAGATCGCATCCAGGGGATCGCTCGGCAACTTCGCTCAAGCGGTGCACGGAGGCGTCATTCAATGCCCGCCCGAGATCCGGCCGCTGCAGATATACCTGGCGATCCGGCGCCTGACTCTGCAATTGCGCGACTGCGGCTTGATCAAAGCCAGACAGGCGCATGAGCGAAGCGAGCAGCTGCGGCATATCGAGCGGCAGATGCACCGCATCCCGAGCCTTGGCGTGGGCCAGCTGGAATTCCAGAAGCTTTTCGGTGGGTATGCTCACGCCCGCGCGGCCCAGACCGATGCGCGCATCGGTGAACTCGCGCAGGCGCCGCCAGGGGTTTTGCACCACGCCATCGCCAGTCTGTGACGCATCTGCCATCGAGCTCGGCTGACCCGACGACTTTTCTGGGCTAAGCATGGCTGCGCCCTCCGGGCAGGGCGGCCAGCGAGCGGGAGAAGGCTGGCGGCAACCGGTCGCTCAGCACGTGACGCTCGGCATCTTCGAAGATCGCCATTCTTGCCAGCCAAGCCTCGAACTCAGGCGATGGCGACAGGCCGAGTACCCGCCGTGCATACAGCGCGTCATGGAAGGAGGTGGTCTGGTAATTGAGCATGATGTCGTCCGAGCCCGGAATGCCCATGACGAAGGTGCAGCCGGCCACACCGAGCAGGGTGAGCAGGTTATCCATGTCGTTCTGGTCGGCTTCGGCGTGGTTGGTGTAACAGACGTCGCAGCCCATGGGCAGGCCCAGCAGCTTCCCGCAGAAGTGGTCTTCCAGCCCCGCGCGAAGGATCTCGCGGCCATCGAACAGATATTCCGGCCCGATAAAGCCGACCACCGTGTTTACCAACAGCGGTTTGAACTGGCGGGCAACGGCGTATGCGCGGGCCTCGCAGGTCTGCTGATCCAGTCCGTGGTGAGCATTGGCAGAGAGCGCACTGCCCTGCCCTGTTTCGAAATACATGACGTTGTCGCCAACCGTGCCCCGCTTGAGCGACTTGGCCGCTTGCTCGGCCTCGGCCAGCAGGCTCAGGTCGAAGCCGAAACTGCTGTTGGTCGCCTCGGTTCCGCCAATCGACTGGAACACCAGATCGACTGGCGCGCCGTTGCCGATGGCCTCGAGCGTGTTGGTGACGTGGGTCAGCACGCAGGACTGGGTCGGTATGTCGTATTTGCGGATTACCTCGTCCATCAACTGCATGAGGCGAGTTGCCTGGGCGACGTTATCGGTGGCCGGGTTGATGCCTATTACTGCGTCGCCACTGCCATAAAGCAGGCCGTCGAGAATGCTGGCAGCAATGCCGTTCAGATCATCGGTCGGATGGTTCGGCTGCAGTCGCGTCGAGAGGCGCCCCGGCAGGCCGATGGTGTTGCGAAACGCCGTGCGCACCTGGCACTTGCTGGCAACCAGGATCAGATCCTGGTTACGCATGAGCTTGCTCACCGCCGCAGCCATTTCGGGCGTTACGCCTTTGCGGATCGCTGTAAGCATGTCGGGTGTCGCCAGGTCACTGAGCAGCCAGTTTCGAAAATCGCCAACGGTCAGATGCGAAATCGGTGCAAAGGCTGCCGCGTCGTGCGTATCGATGATCAGCCGGGTGATCTCGTCAGCCTCGTAGGGCACCAGCGCCTCGTTGAGGAAGGTTTTCAGTGGCAGCTCGGCCAGAGCCATCTGCGCCACCACGCGCTGCTCGGCGGTCTCGGCGATCACCCCTGCCAACCGATCGCCCGAGCGCGCCGGCGTCGCCTTGGCCATCAGATCGGCCAACCCGGTGAACCGGTAGGTTCGTGCGCCGAGTACGTATTGATACTGCGAAGTCATTGGATCGCCTTTGCTCGTACACAGTTTGGGTCGTTCGCCCTGGGAACAGGCCGAACAACGACAACTGGACAGTACGGAAGCCGCTGCGGCCTCGCTATCAAGAACTGGCAAATCTACAAAGCGTTGCGGATCAATTGCTTACGTTTGAATCATCACCTACCACTAACGAATCTGCGCTGATTCGAAACGCTGGCAACAGGTTGATGCCCTGCGCTGGAGCATCCGCAGGCGATTGGCTGGGGATGGCGTGAGTTTTGCATTGACCTGGTGAACGGCTCGCCTGCATGAAGGCGAGAAGCCGATGCAGCTCATGGGACCGGTCAAATGGACATAGCAAGCGAACAGACCAATCGATTCCATGCCCCTTCAAACGGCGCCGACTGGCACTTCGCACCAAACAAGAGCACATCCGAATCGCACGACGCGGACCACCACGCAAGAAATCTCACCAATTGGCGGCAGGAGTACGATCAGATCAGCGATGGAGCCTTCTACGGTCGCATCGACGAGTTTGCCTTCGATCGGCTCCAGGTCTTTCGCGAGCACACCAGCCAGTCGCTGCGACAGCAATGCAATGTGTGGGAAAACTCGATCTGGCTAGGCATTCCGGCAGCGGAGCGGCGCTGTCGCATCAATGGGCTGCTGGTGCAGGGAAACGAGGTAATGTGCCGACCCGGAAGCTGCGATTTCGAACTGATCACCCCCGACGACTTCGACATTCTCGGGATTGTGGTGGACCGGGAAATGCTCGATCACGCAGCCACGACGCAGGGTTTGTCGCTATACGAAGGCCGTCTGGATCAGCCGCGCCTGCGCCTGGCAGAAGGCACCATGCGCGATCTGCGCTACGTGCTCGACCGGCTGCTGCGCTCGGATAACACGCTGGTTGCCACGCGTCTGTC
The DNA here is from genome assembly GCA_964477725.1 of uncultured Halopseudomonas sp. Lineage (GTDB taxonomy): Bacteria > Pseudomonadota > Gammaproteobacteria > Pseudomonadales > Pseudomonadaceae > Halopseudomonas. Next base: position 7,638 of record CAYZFU010000098.1, on the reverse strand, counting down.
GCAGGACCTGGTGATCATGGCGCTGCTCGAAGTGCTTCAGCTGCACCAGCCCAACTGCGAACACTCGCCGAGCTATGCGCACCGCAAGGCAGTCGTAGATCGGGTCAAGGCGCATGTCGCCGAGCATGGCGACGCTCCGGTGACCATGACCGAGCTATGCGAGCTCGCGCACGTCAGCCGGCGCACCCTTCAATACAGTTTCGAAAGCATTCTGGGGATAAGCCCGCTGCGCTTTCTGCGCATCACCCGCCTGAATCAGGTACGCCGAGCGCTGCGCGACGCTGAGGGCGACGTCACCGTGACCACCATAGCCACCCAATGGGGCTTTCTGCACGCCGGACAATTCGCTCACGATTACCGGCAACTATTCGGCGAATGCCCGTCCGACACGCTCCGTCGCCAGCGCTGAGTCGCCGCAACGGTTCGCCTACCGAAGCCTGGCGCCAATGCCGCTTCGCTTGTTTGGAATTACTGAGCCATTAGCGTGTCATTACTGTACGGCCGGTGTACTGCATACGTCGCATCGGTCGTGTTAAGGGTCCGTTAGGAAGTGGCGGCTGACATACCTGCGGGGAAGTCTTGGGCAAGGTAGTGCGCACGTAGGGGTCATGATCAATCGCAACCGGGCAAACCGACAGGTTTTTCTCGAGGTACGTATTCATGGCCAGACCACTCAATGCACTGCCGAGTTTCGATGAGCTGAAGACGATGGCTGCCGAGCGACCGGAAGAACTGGAGAGCCTCAGGGAACGGATGACCGATGAGATACTGCGCGACGCACCGGAAGATCGCCGGCGCAGGCTGGAAGGACTCGTCTTCAAGATCAATGCGGAGCGCCGTCGTTCCAAGAATCCGATGCAAGCGTGCATTCGCATCTCGCAGATGATGATGGATTCGGTGGTCGAGTTGCGTGATGCCGTCCATACGCTCGGCGGGCAGTCCGTTCGCCAACCGATTCGCGACGACTCAGCCCAGGCTGCCGATGTACTGCCATTCAAACGGAGCACTGGATCTTGATGCATGAATAGCCCGGCGCACGTCGGGCATTCGCTTGTGCCGATCGGCGAGGTCGGTTTCAATGTGCTTTCCGTTCACTGATCCGACCCGCTGCCATGCCCCTTCCCTCCGACTCTTTATCTGACGAGCTTTCAAGACAAGCCAGCACCACGACCTTGTCGCATTATGCCCAACGTGCAGAGGCCTTTCGCGAAGGCACCTGGAACCACGATGTCAGCCAGAATATCGATGCGCTGCTCAAGCACATCCAGAGTCCTTCTCCGCTGCGCGTACTGGACTTTGGCTGCGGACCAGGGCGCGACCTGAGAACATTCAGCGAGCTGGGCCATGTCCCGACCGGGCTGGATGGCTGCGCGCAGTTCGTGGCAATGGCACGGGAGTCCAGTGGCTGCGAGGTGTGGCAACAGAACTTCCTCGAACTGCAGCTTCCCACGGAGCATTTCGATGGCATCTTTGCCAACGCAGTACTCTTCCACATTCCCAGCCAGCAGATATTGCGCGTCCTGCGCCAGCTGAGCGCCAGCCTCAAGCCCGGCGGAGTACTGTTCTCATCCAACCCGCGTGGCAACGACGAGGAAGGCTGGAACGGCGACCGGTACGGGGTGTACTACAGTTGGGAAAGCTGGCGAGACGTGCTGACGCAAGCGGGCTTCGTCGAGCTGGAGCATTATTACCGTCCGGAAGGGCTGCCCCGCGATCAGCAACCCTGGCTGGCCAGCGTCTGGCGACGATCGTAAGCGTGGAGAGCAGCATGTCCGAAGATATGTATTACTACGAACCATCCCGTGGCCATGGCTTGCCGCATGATCCTTTCAACGCCATTGTCGGCCCGCGACCAATCGGCTGGATTTCCTCTCAAAATGCCTCGGGACAACTCAACCTTGCCCCGTACAGTTTCTTCAATGCGTTCAACTACGTCCCCCCGATCATCGGGTTTTCGACGCTGGGCCGGAAGGACAGCCTGGTCAACATCGAAGAGACCGGCGAGTTCGCCTGGAATCTGGTGACGCAGGAGCTCGCCGAGGCGATGAACGAGACTTGCGCCAGCGTCAGCCCCGACGTCAATGAATTCGAGCTAGGGGGGCTCACGCCAGCATCATCCAGCGTAATCAAAGCTCCACGGGTAAAGGAGGCGCGCGTGTCTTTCGAATGCAAGGCAACGCAAATCGTTCAGCTGCAACGTGCCGACCGCCAGCCTGTGCCCACCTGGATGGTTTTCGGTGAGGTCGTGGCGGTGCATATCGACCGGGCCTTGTTGAAAGACGGTATCTACGATACGGCCGCGGCCAATCCGGTTCTGCGCGGGGGTGGCTCGGCCGACTATTTCCTGTTGGCGGCCGACTCGCTGTTTCGGATGAAGCGACCCCGGTGAATGCGCGGGCTGGTAGCGGGTCGAAAACGCCGCTGCGCCTGGTGAACTTCCGTCTGGCGCGTTTCTCCAACGGATGAGATCACACAAGGGGGAGACCAGCATGACCAATCGCGACAACCCGACCGAGCAGGGTCAGAACAAACCGCAACCCGAAGAACCGGATATCACCATAGCGGACGCGGGCGAAGGCGGTCCGGGCGAAGACCCTGATTATGACGAAGCAGGCGAAGGCGACGACGGGGTCGACGACCGCCGCTGATCACATCGGGGAGGGCCGAGCCGATTTGGACGCCCTGCCCTCCTCGCCGCCTCAGGCTCGACAACCGGATCGAACTGAATTTGTTTGCCTCTCCCGGTCCCGCCCAGCCGTTTCACTGCGTTGGTTGATCCGAGCCGATCGCCAGGCTCCGGTTTACTAATCTGACCGCCGACACCTGCCGAGAGATTTGCGAGGGTTCGACAGCTTCTGACGGACGGACCTCGGGAACGACACCGGAGTGGCGATCGCCAGCCATACTCAGCAAATCCGCCGCAAAAGGAGAATGTCATGTCCTATCAAGACCCTGCCGCGATTGCCGCTACGGACATTCCACCGGCACCTTGGCATTTAAGTGGATCGGCCTGCGCCTCGTTGTGGCGGCTGCCTACTTCGCAGATACCCGCCGCCCCGCAAGGGATGGAGTACGCAAGCGTGGCTGGACATTCACTGGTGTTGACCGTCTGGGCGGCCTATACCGGCGGCACTGCCATTTACGACGAATTGGCCGTAGTAGTACCGGTACGCGGCCAGGGCATGCTGGCGATGACCGGGACCGTAGCCGCTATCTGGGTCGATGATCCGATCGCTTGTGCTGGCGGCCGCCAGCTATGGAACATCCCCAAGCAAATGGCTGAATTCGAAACGGTCGACGCAGCGCATCGGGGGACGTTTACTGGCGAGATGCTGCTCGATGGGCAACAGGTCGCAAGCATGACCTTCGAGCCGAAGTTCGAGCTGCCGGGGCGGCCCGCGATAGGTGGATTCGTTGTACAGCCAGGCGATCACGGACCTGTGCGAACCCGCTGCCGCGCCCGCGGCAAGACCACGACCGGGTCGGCCGAGTGGGACTTTGCTCCCGCTGGTCCGCTTGGCTTTCTGGTTGGGCGTCGCCCGCTCGTCAGCGCGCGCGTATGGGAACTGCAAGCCTCCTTCGGCACGTGACCAAGGTCAATCGCCTCGCTGGCCAACCAGCCGAGACAAGCCACCAGGCGTGGGCACCGGCAAGGCAAGACTGGCGGGCCGGCCGCGGCTGTGCAGTACCGCCTCGGCGGCCAGTGCAGCTGAACGCACCGCGCTTTCCATGCAAAACGGCAAACCTGTATCGGTCCAGTCGCCCGCCAGGAATACACCCGGCATCGAAGTGGTGGTCGGTCGCAGCGTCTCGATGCCTGGCTTGGCGCACGGCACCGACATCGGGATTCGATGTACCACTGAAGCCAATAAGCGCGCGTCCCTGACGCGCGGAACGAAATCGGCAATTTCCTCAAGCGTTGCCTGGATGATCGCCTCATCCGCCATATGGTTTGCCCTGTGACTCCAGATGATATTGGTAGCGATCATCGACCCCACCCCGGTGTCGGCCTTGCGTATGTTGCTGAGATCGTAAAAATCCGTATTGAATTCTTTCGGCGACCAGGGGCGCGCCCAGAAGCGTGCATCGGTCAGTTTGCGATCGAACCAGAGATAACAGCTGATATAGGGGCTTGGTTCGAACTGTCTGGCAACGCGGCCCAACTGGTCAGACTTGGCCAGCAACGGCTCCAGCGCTGTCGGTGGTACCGCAAGCACCACCTGATCAGCCAGTACCGACGTGCCGTCGGCCAGCTTCACTCCGCTGACGCCTTCGCCCTCGCGCACTAGCCCGGACACCGGCGAATCAGACATGACCCGCCCGCCGGCTCGCTCTATTCGCTCGATCGTCTGAGGCACGTACAGATCACTAAGACCGATCATCGGGAAGCCAAAGGTGACGTCGTTATGCCCCAGCGCCTGAGCGAAGACACGCATCATCGAGGCGGCCGAACATTGCTCAACCGGGACGTTGATGAACGCCATCGCTACCGAGGCCCAGAACCAGTCGATGAAGGCCTGACTCACTCCATTGGCGCGCAGGTGCTCAAGGCCAGTGCGGTCATCGAGCCGCAGTATATCGGCAGCACTGCTGCGCATCGTTCGCAGTGTCAACGGCACGTTGGTCAAAAGGCGATGCAAGGGAACGGTTGGCAGTACGCGGCCCAGATTGTTGATGTAGTGCAGCGGCGGCGATAGCCGTGCCTGCTTGAACCGGATCGGACGATGCTTGTCGAGCACCGTCAGTAGATGGTCGGTTTGCCAGCATATCTGATCGGCCGTGCCCAGGCGCTCGAGCAGCGCGAGCATGTTCGGGTATTTGTTCAGCAATACATGCGGACCGATATCGACGCTGTGCCCGGTGGTCGGGTCTGTCCAGCTTCGCGCGCGGCCGCCCGCCACGGAGCTCGATTCGAGCACATCTACCTTCAGCCCGGCATCGGCCAGGAACGCGGCGCAGCTCAGTCCGGCCAGCCCGGCGCCGACAACCAGCACGTCCGGCCTGACAGGATCATCCAACTTAGCGGGGCCGCCCAAGAACTTGCGTCCACATGATGGTGTTATCTGCTCGCTTCAGAGCATATGCAGCACCCATCTCGGTGTAGTCCGCCTGCATGATATTGGCGCAATGCCCAGGACTCAGCAGCCACCCCTCCACCACCTGTTCCGGCGTACTCTGGCCGAAGCCGATGTTCTCGCCGACCTGGCGGAAGCGATAACCTTGCTCGGCGGCGCGATCGCTGACTTGCTGCCCCTCAGGCGAGCTATGCGAGAAATAGCCGCGCTCGGCCATATCCCGACTGTGCGCCAGCGCCGCCTTGCCGAGCGCGTCAGACCAGTCCAGCGGCGGGGCGGCGTCGAAGGATCGGTCGCCGCATTGGCGAGCCGACCTGCGCGCCTCGTTAACCGCCTCCAGTACCGCTTTGCCCTCGGCACGCCAGTCGCCCATATCGTCAGAAACCAGCGGCTGAGCCAGCACCACCTGCCAGGTTCTGCCATCGCGTTTCACGCCGATATCGGCATAGCGTCCGTCTAGCAGGAGGTCACAATAGCCACTACGCAGCGCATCCATCGCCGATTCGGGGTCCGTCGGGCCGGATACCTGTAGCGCTTGGATCTGCGCCGCCTGGTACCCGGCATCACCAAGCGCTTGCTGCCAACTTGCCCCGGGTTCGAGGTTAACCTGCGCGAGATTCTCATTCGGAGACAAAGGCGCGGCATCGACACGATCTTCGCCGTTACACGACGGCCCGCTTTCGCGATATTCGTTCACCAGTTGCGCCAACTGTTCGCTGTCGTTCGTTGGCTGCGCAAACACTGGCCAGGCTGCCAGCGAAAGCACCATCGCCGCAGACATGCTTGCGCGTGGACGTGCGCCTGAACTTGATTGACTCATGTAGCGTTTCCTCGAGGTCCAGACAGCAACAAGCCGGTGCGGACACCGGCTTGGGCATTGAAACGTGAACAGCCGTCAGGCCTTATCCACGCCTTTCTTCACTTTCTCTTTGGCTTCACCTTTGGCGCCCTGCAGCTTGCCCTCACCCTCCTGCGCCTTGCCTTCGCCCTTCATGCTTTCGTCGTCGGTAGCTTCGCCAACGCCCTGCTTCCCCTTTCCGACCGTTTCGTTGAGTTTGCCTTTGAGCTTGTCTTCAGTGTGGCTCATAACGTTCGTCCTATCCAGATGTGTACATAGCTGTGGACGGACAGCCTAGCCGGGAGTTCCCCGCCCGCAACCTGGCGCAACATTTGTTCAACTGACGTTCTCGTGTAGCCGCACGTTTAATTCGTCGACGACGGGCTCCCAATCAGCATCAGCCATCAGCGACTCACGCAGAAACGCCTTTTGGCCTTCGCTCCAGAATGGCGCTTCGGTGACCTTCACATCGTCGGCCAGAGGACGATGACTTGCGATGAAATTATCGATGCTCGCTGGGTCCGAATCGAGTCCGAGCTGCTCGAACAGGGTAGCCATATCTTTGTTTTGCGTATCCATAGATGTCCTCCGGGTAATTAGCAACTTCCCTTCATAGAGGACGCCAGGCCCACCCGGTTCCACGATCGCCTGGATTCCGCATGCGTGCACCACCACGGCAATGCTCAGGCTTCGATTGATAGCACAGTCGCACCATTGCGACACCTGCCTGCACCGTTCAAGCGCAGCGGTAAAGCATATTGAGCTAAGAAGCGAGCCGTTTCCAGGCTAGAAATCGCTCCAACATGCTGATCCAAAAGCGCTTTTCAAAATTGGCAAGCAAAATGCTAGGTGCTTCATGCCAACAGTTTTGTTTCGCAGACTTGAATCACCTAGACATGGGGTACTGAAGAATGATGAAAAAACTCGCCGCCGCTATAGCCGCAGCCAGCACTATCGGTTTTGCCAGCATGACGCATGCAGAGGCCTTCGACACTGCCGTTGGGGAACTGGATGTAAGCATGACCGCCACTCTGGCCACCGACTACATCTGGCGCGGCCAATCACAGACTGACGGCGCTGGGGCTGTTCAGGGTAGCCTGGATATCGCACATGAAAGCGGCCTCTATGTGGGCGCTTGGGCATCAAACATTGACGGGACGGCAGATGGTTTCGACGGCTCTAGCGTTGAATTCGACTATTACGTCGGCTTCGGCGGGGACATCACGGACAACATTAGCTACGACTTGCAGTGGGCTACCTATACCTACCCCGGCAATAATTCATGGAACGTTGAAGAAGTGATAGGGAGTCTTGGGTTTTACGGTTTCAACGCTGGGGTCAAGTATGCGTACGATCTGGACCCTGAACCATTGTATTACTTCATCGACTATGGTTTTGATCTGCCCTACCAGTTTGGACTAGGTCTGCATTATGGCTATGCCGATGCGAACGACAGCGATGCAGACAATTACAGCGACTGGGCTGTTTCCATCGGCAGACCCCTTCTGGGCGTCGATGTATCCCTGATGTATAGCGACACCGATATCAGCGGCGGCTGCGACGGGAACTGCGATTCGAACTTCACGTTCGCCGTCTCCAAATCGTTCTGAACACCCGCGCCTGAAGCGCCTGCTCCAGTTCAATAGCGCAAAAAGACGCCGGATTCCAATGGGAGCCGGCGTTTTTCTAACGAATCGAAGTATCGTTGCCCTAGCACGACGTCGC
>CAYZFU010000097.1:0-11429 GCA_964477725.1 uncultured Halopseudomonas sp. | reverse complement strand
GATGTTCTGACCATCAATGAAAAGGACGCAAAGGATTACGTCACTGAGATCGACCGCGCCGCCGAACAGACGATCGTTCAACAGTTGCGCAAGGCCTACCCCGATCATGGGATCCATGCCGAGGAGTCGGGCTTTCAGCCCGGCCGCGGCGATGGTGCCGATGTGGTGTGGATCATCGATCCGCTGGACGGCACGACCAACTTCATCCACGGCGTGCCGCATTATGCAGTAAGCATTGCCTGCCGCATCAAGGGTCGTATCGAGCATGCGGTAGTCCTTGACCCGATTCGTCAGGAAGAATTCACCGCCAGCCGCGGACGCGGCGCCGCGCTCAACGGCAAGCGTCTGCGTGTCAGCCCACGCAAGAGCCTGGAGGGCGCGCTGCTGGGCACAGGCTTCCCGTTCCGTAACGATCAACTCGATGCGCTGGATAACTACCTTGGCATGTTCCGCGCCCTGGTCGGGCAGACCGCAGGCATCCGCCGCGCCGGGGCTGCCAGCCTGGATCTGGCCTATGTCGCTGCGGGCCGCTTCGATGCATTCTGGGAGTTCGGCCTGGCCGAGTGGGACATGGCGGCAGGCACCCTGCTGATCCAGGAAGCTGGCGGGCTGGTCAGTGACTTCACTGGCGGCCATCAGTATCTGGAGAAAGGCAATATCGTTGCCGGCAATCCGAAATGCTTCAAGGCGGTATTGACCGCGATCCAGCCGCACCTGACGCCGGGCATGCAGCGCTGAGCGCTTCATCGGCCTCAAGCGGCTAGCTGCAAGCTGCAAGCTGCAAGCCAACCGGGGAAGGCCAGAGCTCTAAGCTCGAAGATCATCAACGCAACTTCCGCTTCGTAGCCCTAAAAACAAAAAGCCCACACGGATATCCGTGCGGGCTTTTTGTTTGGCGCCAACTCGGCCTGCTTGCAGCTTGCAGCTTGCCGCTGGCGACCGAAGGCCGCCTCAGGGGCGATCGTCTACAGCTTCCTCTACCTGCGGCGGGATCAGATCGTCCCGGGTCAGATTCATGCTGACCAGCAAGCCGTTCGCCACGTAGATTGAAGAATAGGTGCCTATGCCTACGCCAATCAGCAACGCGGTGGCGAAACCATGGATGTTCTCACCCCCGAACCAGAACAACGCCAGCAACACGAGCACTGTCGACAAGGACGTAGCCAAGGTACGGCCGAGCGTCTGGGTGGTGGATACGTTGATGATCTCGACCAGCTCGGTCTTACGCATCAACCGCAAGTTTTCCCGCACCCGGTCAAAGACCACGATCGTGTCGTTCAACGAATAACCAATCACCGCCAGCAGCGCAGCCAGTACCGTCAGGTCGAAAGACAGACCGAAGAAGGCAAAGAACCCGAGCGTGAAAATCACGTCGTGCACCAGCGCAGCGATTGCCGCCACAGCGAACTTCATCTGAAAGCGCAGCGAAACGTAGAGAAGAATCCCAGCCATTGCCAGGAGCATGCCCAGTCCACCCTGGTCACGTAGCTCCTCACCGACCTGCGGTCCGATGAACTCGACCCGCTTGACGGTCACCTCACCAGCATCTTCGGTCTGGATCAGCCGGGCTATTTCGCTGCCCAGATCAGGATCATCACTGGCCAGGCGGATCAACACATCGGTGGATGCACCGAAGTTCTGCACCACGGCGTCATCCCAGCCCGCTGAGCGCAGCGTCTGACGGATCGACTCCAGATCAGCCGCCTCTTCATAGTTGAGTTCAACCAGCGCACCGCCGGTGAAATCAAGGCCCAGATTGAGCTGCTTGACCACCAGACTGACGACGGAGCCGAGCATAAGCACCACAGCGACCGCGTAGAAGAACCTGCGCAGCGCCATGAAGTTGATTGTGTTCTTGACGATCATGATTCAGCCCTCACAGCCACAGCTTCTTGATGTCGCGCCCGCCCACAGAAAGGTTCACCATGGCGCGGGTGACCATAATGGCGCTGAACATGGACGTGACGATCCCCAGCGACAGTGTCACCGCGAACCCTTTGACCGGGCCGGAACCCATGGCGAACAGGATCACGCCTACCAGCAAGGTGGTCAGGTTGCCGTCAAGAATGGCCGAAAACGCCTTGTCGAAACCTTCGTGCAGAGCGCGCTGGACGGAGACCCCGGAAGCTATCTCCTCCTTGATCCGCGAGAAGATCAGCACGTTCGCATCGACCGCCATACCCAACGTGAGGACGATCCCCGCGATGCCAGGCAGCGTCAGTGTCGCGCCGAGCAACGACATGAGCGCAAGCAGCAGGATCAGGTTCAACGACAGGGCGACGCCGGCGATGACGCCGAAGGCCTTGTACAGAATGACGATGAACACCAGCACCAGAAGGAAACCGACTTGCGTTGCGGTTATACCCTTGGCGATGTTCTCCGCGCCGAGGCTCGGGCCTATGGTGCGTTCTTCGACGAAATACATCGGCGCGGCAAGACCACCGGCACGAAGCAGCAACGCAAGCTCGGATGCTTCAGCCGGCGAATCCAGTCCGGTGATGCGGAACTGGTTGCCCAGCGTGCTTTGGATTGTAGCCAGACTGATGATGGATTTCTCTTCGACGAACGCCGGGACCTGAACGACCTGCGTCTGACCGTTGACTTCTTTCTCGACCTCACGGCTGATCTGGCGCTGCTCGATGAACAATACCGCCATGCCACGACCCACGTTGTTTCGTGTGGCACGCGTCATCAATTCCCCGCCGTGCCCATCCAGCCGGATATTCACCTGCGGCCGACCGTTCTCATCGAAATTCGACTGGGCGTCTGTTACCTGATCACCCGTGAGAATGATGCTGCGCTCGACGTCCGCTGGCGGGCGTCCCTGGCCGCCACGAAACTCGAAGGTTTCGGTAGTGGCACGCGGGGCGTTCGGTTCGGCTGCCAGGCGGAACTCTAGGTTGGCGGTCTTGCCGAGAATGCGCTTGGCTTCGGCAGTGTCCTGCACACCTGGCAGCTCAACGACGATGCGATTGGCGCCCTGACGCTGTACCAGCGGCTCGGCGACGCCCAGCTCGTTTACCCGGTTGCGGACCGTAGTGAGGTTCTGGCGCAGCGAATACTCGCGGATCTCCGCCATCTCCGCATCGGTCAAGGTAAGCCGCAACACCTCAAGGCCTTCGCGGCTCGCCTCGGTCAGCTGGAACTGGTTGTACTGGCCGGCAATGACACCTCGCGCCCGATTGAGCTGCTCATCGGTTTCGAAGCCGAACTGCAGGGTATTGCCCTGATTCGGCATGCTGCGATAGCGCACGCGCTCGCTGCGCAGCAAACTACGCACTTCGCTTTCGTAGACGTTGACGCGATTGCTGACGGCGCGATCCATATCGACTTCGAGCAAAAAGTGCACACCACCGGAAAGGTCCAGACCCAGCTTCATCGGCCCTGCGCCGATACTTCTCAGCCAGTCCGGCGTGGTCGGGGCAAGGTTTTGCGCCACAACGTACTCCTGCCCCAACTCGCGGCGGATAACGTCCTGCGCGGGCAGTTGCTGGCTTTGGCGAGCGAGCCGGATCAGTCCGGAACGGCTATTGGAGCCGACTTCGGTAGCTTTGACCTCGATACCGGCGCCAGCCAGGGCGTTGCGAGCACGATCCAGCTCCGCTTCGCTGATAGTCTGCGTAGAGCTGGCACCAGAGATCTGGATGGCTGGATCGTCGGGATACAGGTTGGGCAACGCGTAGATCACGCCAAGCGCCAGCACAGCGACGATCAGCAGGTACTTCCACAGGGGATAACGATTGAGCATTGGGTAGCCCGCTAACAATCCGGGCGCCTGCAAGGGCGCCCGGAAACGGTGGTTATCAGAGACAATCAGATCGCTTTGAGCGTGCCCTTGGGCAGCGAAGCGACGATGGCGCCCTTCTGGAACTTCAGTTCCTGGCCGTCGGATACCTCGAGCACGACGAACTCGTCGGTTACCTTCTTGACCTTGCCGAGGATGCCGCCACCGGTGACTACTTCATCACCAGCAGTCAGGCCGCCGATCAGGTTCTTATGTTCCTTGGCACGCTTGGCCTGGGGACGCCAGATCATCAGGTAGAAGATGACCAGAAAGCCGATCAGGAAGATCCACTCGAAACCACCACCCATCGGCGCTGCGGCGCCCTCGGCAGTCTGGGCCACAGCGGCTGGGATGAAAAAGCTCATGTGCTACTCCTGTTTTATGATTCGCAAGACGAAATTGGGCTTCCGTGACGCTGTTCAGGCCTCAAGCGGGGGGACCGGCAGGCCGAGTCGGGCGTAGAAGTCTTCCACAAAGGCGCTCAATGTACCCTGTTGGATGGCACCGCGCAAACCGGCCATCAGGCGCTGATAATGTCTCAGATTGTGTATGGTATTGAGCATGCTGCCGAGCATCTCGCCGCACTTGTCCAGATGATGCAGATACGCCCGGGAGAAATTCTGACAGGTGTGGCAGTCACAGTTCGCATCCAGCGGCGCGGTGTCGTGCCGGTGGGTTGCGTTGCGAATCTTGATTACCCCTGAATCGGTAAAAAGATGGCCATTTCGAGCGTTGCGCGTCGGCATGACACAATCGAACATGTCCACGCCGCGCCGGACCCCTTCGACCAGATCTTCTGGCTTGCCGACACCCATCAGATAGCGCGGCTTGTCTGCAGGCATATGCGGCGGGAGGAAGTCCAGCACGCGAATCATCTCTTCCTTCGGCTCGCCAACCGACAGTCCGCCGATGGCCAGGCCGTCAAAACCGATCTCGTTCAAGCCTTCGAGCGAACGCAGGCGCAGATCCTCGTGCATGCCGCCCTGAACAATGCCGAACAGCGCCGAAGGATTATCGCCATGGGCTACCTTGGAGCGCTTCGCCCAGCGCAAAGACAACTCCATCGAGCGGCGAGCGGTGTCGACATCGGCGGGATACGGCGTGCATTCGTCGAAGATCATCACAATGTCCGAGCCGAGATCGCGCTGCACCTGCATCGATTCTTCCGGCCCCATGAACACCTTGGCACCGTCGACCGGAGAGGCGAAGGTAACGCCCTCCTCCTTGATCTTGCGCAGCTTGCCGAGGCTGAAAACCTGGAATCCGCCGGAGTCCGTCAGGATCGGGCCTTTCCATTGCATGAAGTCATGCAGGTCGCCATGCGCACGAATGACCTCGGTACCCGGGCGCAACCACAGGTGGAAGGTATTACCAAGAATGATCTGCGCACCAATCGCCTCCACATCCCGCGGCAACATGCCTTTGACCGTGCCATAGGTGCCAACCGGCATGAAGGCGGGCGTTTCGACCACTCCACGCGGAAACGTCAGGCGACCGCGGCGTGCCCGGCCGTCGGTAGCCAGCAATTCGAACTGCATGTGACTCATTGAACGTCCTCGGGCCCGGCTGCCGCCGGATTGCGGGTGATGAACATGGCATCACCGTAACTGAAGAACCGATACCGCTGTTCTACCGCCTCGCGATAGGCGGCCAGCGTCTGGCGATAACCGGCAAAGGCCGACACCAGCATCAACAGTGTCGATTCCGGCAGGTGGAAATTGGTCACCAGCGCGTCGACCACATTAAACGCACGGCCGGGATAGATGAAGATATCGGTGTCGCCGGAAAAAGGCTGAATGTTTCCGTCGCGGGCGGCGGTTTCCAGCGATCGCACGCTTGTCGTGCCCACGGCAATTACCCGCCCACCACGCGCCTTGCACGCCTTGACCGCCTCGACGGCTGACTCGTCGACCTCCAGCCACTCGCTGTGCATGTGGTGGTCTTCGATCCGCTCGACACGCACCGGCTGGAAGGTACCGGCGCCAACGTGCAGCGTGACCTGAGCAATGCTCACGCCTTTTTCGCGAATGGCTTCGAGTAGCGGCTTGTCGAAATGCAGCCCGGCAGTAGGTGCCGCTACTGCACCGGCACGCTCGGCATACACCGTCTGGTAGCGTTCGCGATCGGAGCCTTCATCGGGACGGTCGATATAGGGCGGCAGCGGCATGTGCCCTACCCGCTCCATCAGTGGCAATATTGGCTGCTCGAAGCGCAACTCGAACAACGCATCATGCCTCGCCACCATTTCCGCCGAGGCATCGCCCTCGAAAAGGATCCTGCTGCCCGGCTTGGGCGACTTGCTTGCGCGGATGTGCGCCAGCACGCGAAAACCGTCCAGTACCCGCTCGACCAATATTTCCACCTGGCCGCCAGTTTCCTTGCGACCGAACAGGCGCGCCGGAATCACTCGGGTATTGTTGAACACCATCAGATCGCCGGGGCGCAAATAGTCCAGCAAGTCGACGAATCGCCTGTGCGCAAGCGCACCGCTCGGGCCATCCAGACACAACAGCCGGCTGGCGCTACGCTCGGCCAGGGGATGCCGCGCGATCAACTCGTCGGGTAGCTCGAACCGGAAATCACTGACTTGCATGGAAGTGGGACCGCGTGGATGAAAAGCCGGCTATCTTAGCGGAAATGGCCGAAGGTCTCTACGAATGCATTGACCTCGACAGGGACAGATTCGTATACTCCGCGCCGGCTTGGCAAAAGCGCAAAGCCTCGGTGGCGGAATTGGTAGACGCGGCGGATTCAAAATCCGTTTCTGGTGACAGAGTGGGAGTTCGATTCTCCCCCGAGGCACCATCCTTCCAGGATGGTTTTTTTCTTGAATGTAGCTCCTTCTTTTCTCCTCTCGTTTTCCTGACCAATCCTTCTGCACCTGTAGCCGGGAATAGCTGCGTAATTGGACGGCTCACCGGCATTGCTCCGACCGGTCACTCTCCGCGTATCGACACACTGAATAACAGCGTCTGGCGTTCACGGCAGGCTCAGTCCGCCCTCCTGCTGATGCAGCAAGCGCAGCCGCTCGCCGATCAGCTTCAGATTATGCTTACCGTCCTCCAGCTCCTGGCGCTGTCTCGCGCTCAGCAGATCCGGCAGCAAATCCTCCACCCGTTCTGCCAGCATCAGCCATTCGCGCTTGCGTGTGCTGGCGCCGTGTTCGAGTCTTGCGTGTTCTTCACCGTGGGGCAAGCCGTAGCCGTGTTCGAGCAATTCGGCAGGACGACTGAAGAAGGTGCTATGGTCAAGCAGGTCCTGCATGAGCAGGCCCGCTGCGCGTAGTCCGGCGTGGTCGTCATCCGCCAGATACCTGCGGCGTAGCGCCTGTTGCGCCAGCAGAGCCTGCCGGTCCAGCGCGGCTTGCTCAAGCAGCAACAGAGCAGCGGAAGCGCCACGCCCCGCCTGCTGGAACAATGGCCGCCGCGACGCGGCTGGTTGCGCCAGCCAGCTATCCAGATCATCGGCCGGCACGCGAAGTTCGTCGCGGACAACCGCCAACATTCGCTCATAGCGTTCCCGCTGCGAGTCGAAGTAGAAGCCTTTGCGCAACGCAGCACTACGGTCTGCGAGGACGTCCGGCCGGGCCAATCCTCGCGCTTGTAAAAGCTGCAGCACGCCGGTCGGGGTGATGCTCTCCAACCCCGCCAGCCGCGAATCCCGCGTGCCGATCCGTAGCAGTTTGAGTGTTTCCACTGCACAGTTATTGCTGACGAAGTAATAGCGTCCGTCATAACTCCAATGCAGTTGCGCAGCCTGCCTGACCAGGCCGGCGCGTTGCTCTGCGCTGAGTTCGAGCGGGATCGACTGCAAGCCTCGCAGCTCGAGCCGGGTGTATTCGTCCACCACCTGACCTAGCGGAAGGATGAACAGACGAGACGGGTATTCACCCGTCAGGCCATCCCAACTTGAGAGCTGCAGATCACTGAGGAAGGCGCGAAACGAAAGCACCAGATGGTGCTCCAGGTCGAGCAGGCAGTCAGGTCCCGGCTCCCGGCCTGGTGCGCATATCACCAGGCGCAGCATGCTATGGCCCCAGCGGCTGGCCCACTCCCGATTCGGCTCGGCTAGCAGATAGTGCACCGCGTAGATCCGCGACGGGTCGATCGAGCCGATGACCGGTTGGTTCCGGCCCGGGCCTGCGCTTACGAACGGATACGTCGTGCCACATGAGGCCTGGGGCGGCGCCCAGCCGAAGTGCTCGGCGAAGTACTGGTACAGGGCTGGCCGCCGGCACGCGTACTCAGGGTCGAGCAGGAAATATTCCAGATTGACAGCGACGAATTCGGCCGGGCTGGTGTGCTCGTAGGCGTCAGGGCTGCGATCCGGCTGATCGCTTACCGAGTGACGCTTACCACGCCCACCAGCCTGTTCCGACCACCCGGCCAGGTCCAGCAAGCGCGGGTTATCGCTCAAGGTCCGTCGGCGCTGACCGTTGCCACGGCAAGAAACCGGGAGCCCAACGACTCCCGTGCTCTGGTATTGCCTTCGACAGTGTCTCAACGCCGATTGCTGACCAGAGGAGCCCGCCTGGGCGCGGTCGTACATATGCGCGACTTCGTGGACCACAGTCGCCAATAGCTCCTCTCGCAGGCCGCCGTGACGGCGCTCTGAAAATAGCGCATCGGCTTCGCCAGCGACCAGGGGTTGCAGCCACTGCCTGTTCAGCTGCAGCTTTCCCGCCGCGGTAGCACGCCCGATCACCTGTGGAGGCAGGCCGGGGTCCCAGCCGACCTCAACAGACCGGTCCAAACGACCGACCATAGCCGGCGGCAGCGAGCGTTTGGCGAGATCGAGCAGATCGAGCGTGGCGCGACGCTCTAGCGGGGTGAGCACCGGATCGTCCAGGACCAGTTGAAGAGCCGCTGCCGGGGCTGAGCACAACAGCCACAGAAACAGCGTTACGAGTGCCGCACGCAACGCCTTGCAATCTTCGCTCAAAGAGCGAGGATGGCCTCGGCCAGCTGCATGTCGCTCGCCCGGACCTGCGGCAGCGCGGTGCGGATGTGGTTCAAGGCCGCCTCGAGACGCACGCCGCGGATTTCGCCCTGGCTGGCCACGAAGGATGCCGCATCGGTGCGGGCCTCCTGCACGACCTTGTCATCACCGATCGAAGAGGTGATGTTGGTTGTGCCTTCCACTGTGTTAGCCAGCGACGCGCCGATGGTATCGGTGGTGGCAATGAAGCTGCTGGCGAAAGCGCTGGATGCGAAACCCAGCAGGCATAGGGTGACAAGAGAGACTGGTTTCATCACAACTCCTCAGGCGATCAAGGCTCCGGGACACCGGCGCGGGTGCGCACAGGTTACCAGAGCTTGGCCGCCTGGGAAGTCGTCGTTGAGCGATTACTGCTGATCGAGGAAGCGCTCGGCATCCAGCGCTGCCATGCAGCCTGCACCGGACGAGGTGATCGCCTGGCGATAAACGTGGTCTGCCACATCGCCCGCTGCGAATACCCCAGGCACGTTGGTAGCGGTCGCGTTGCCCTCGGTACCGCTCTTGATCTTCAGGTAACCGTCATGCATGTCCAGCTGGCCTTCGAACAGGCCGGTGTTGGGGGTATGACCGATAGCGATGAACACGCCGCTCAGCGCGATATCCTCGGTTCCGCCTTCGTTGTGCGCGATACGCATGCCGGTTACGCCGCTCTCGTCACCCAGCACCTCATCAAGCGTGCAGTTGAGCTTGAGCTCGACCTTGCCTTCGGCGACCCGCGAAAGCAGCTTGTCGACCATGATCTTCTCGGCGCGAAACACGTCGCGACGATGAACGACAGTGACCTTGCGAGCGATGTTCGCCAGATATAGCGCCTCTTCGACAGCAGTGTTACCGCCACCCACCACGGCCACGTCCTGGTTACGGTAGAAGAACCCGTCGCAGGTGGCACAGGCAGAAACGCCCTTGCCCATGAACGCTTCTTCCGAAGGCAGCCCCAGATAACGCGCCGAAGCACCGGTAGCAATGATCAGCGCATCGCACTGATACACGCCGCTATCGCCGGTCAGGGTGAAGGGGCGCTGGGTCACGTCGACCTTGTTGATGTGATCGAACACGATCTCGGTCTCGAAGCGCTCAGCGTGCTTGCGCATACGCTCCATCAGCTCCGGCCCTTGCACGCCCTGATCGTCGCCCGGCCAGTTGTCCACTTCGGTGGTGGTGGTCAGCTGTCCGCCCATCTGCATGCCGGTAATCAGCAGCGGCTTGAGATTGGCACGGGCCGCATAGACTGCCGCGCTGTATCCGGCGGGACCCGAACCCAGAATAATCAGGCGGGAATGACGCACTTCAGACATCAGGACCTCCAAAGCACCGCGCATGCGGTGACATCAAGAAAAAGGAGCGGTTACGCCGGTCAAGGGGGACGAATTCCGGACGCCGCTCACAAAGCGAATTCAGAGTTGGCCGGCATTTTCGGACAGGTAGGCAGCGACGCCCGCGGCATCCGCTTTCATACCTTTCTGGCCTTTGCGCCAGCCGGCAGGACATACTTCACCGTGCTCTTCGGTAAATTGCAGTGCTTCGATCAACCGGATCATCTCGTCAACCTCGCGACCCAGCGGCAGGTTGTTGACTACCTGATGCTGGACGATACCGTTACGGTCGATGAGAAACGAGGCGCGCAAGGCGACGCCATCGTCGTGTTCGATTCCGTAGGCTCGGGTGATCTCATGCTTCACATCCGCGACCATGACGAACTCCACCGGCCCGATACCGCCTTTGTCTACCGGCGTGTTCCGCCAAGCATAATGCGTGTACTGCGAGTCGATCGACACGCCGAGCACCTCGACGCCCAGCGCCCTGAACTTGTCCATACGATTATTGTGCGCAATGATCTCGGACGGGCAGACGAAGGTAAAGTCGAGCGGCCAGAAAAATACCACCACGTACTTGCCGCGCAGCGTGGAGGAATCGAAATCCTCGACGATACTGCCATTGGCGAGAACCGCCGGGGCGACGAAATCCGGTGCGGGGCGGTTGACCAGTACGCTCATGTAACACTCCTGTGATATCAAGCGGTGCCCATCTTAGGGCACCGTAAGCAAGTTAGGTATTCCAATCGGTATATGATGCGCATAGTTTACCGCTATCAGCTCTGCCGACGACTGTCTCGATCAAAGGAATTACACGCATGCCCCCTCCGCTCAATCCGCTACGCGGCCCCGACTACTTCAGAGAAGGCTGGAGCGCCATCCGTCGTCCGGGGCTGCGTCGTTTCATGATCATCCCGTTGCTGCTTAACCTGGTGCTATTCGTGGCGCTGATCGGCTTCGGTGCGAGGCAGTTCAACTACTGGATGGATCAGCTGGTACCCCGGCTACCTGAGTGGGCAGGCTTTGTCGAATGGCTGTTATGGCCGCTGTTCGCCTTGGTGGTACTGCTGACGCTATTTTTCGGCTTTAGTGTGTTGGCCAATCTGATTGCCTCGCCCTTTTATGGATTTCTTGCAGAAAAGGTCGCCGAAGAAGAACGCGGGCTGGTCAGCCCGCCAACCAGCTACGGCGACATCCTGATGGTCGTGCCACGCAGCATTGGTCGTGAATTGCGCAAGATCGCCTATTACCTGCCGAGACTGCTGGCGCTGCTTTTACTCAGCCTGGTGCCAGTGGTCAACCTGGTTGCCTCTCCCCTGTTACTGGCGTTCGGC
>CAYZFU010000096.1:0-11481 GCA_964477725.1 uncultured Halopseudomonas sp. | reverse complement strand
TAAGAAACGGATTGCTGGGCATGACGGCTCCAAGGCTTGATCAAGGCGAGAATTATAGAGGGTCGAACCCCGTTGCGTCATCAAATCGACATCGAGCGGTCATCTGGCCGTCTCCCGCAAGGGCTTCTACAGGCATAGGCATGGCAAAAGAAACCGAAATCAAACTGCGGGTTACGCCCGCCACTCTCGACGCCCTGCGTGAGCATCCGCTGCTGAACGAGCGGCGCATCGATGACTGGCAAAGCGGGGCGCTGTACAACCAGTACTACGACACCTTAGATCGTGATCTGGCCCGAGCCAAGGTGGCGCTGCGTATCCGTCGTGACGGCGACACTTACATCCAGACGCTGAAGAGCCGGGGCCAGAGCGTTGCCGGCCTTTCGGAACGCAACGAGTGGGACTGGTACGTCGACAGCGACAACCTGGACCTGTCGCTCCTCGACGACGAGTGCTGGCCGGCCAGTCTCGCCGATCTCGACCGTGCCGCCATCCGGCCGCTGTTCACCACGCATTTTGAACGCACCAAGGTATTGCTCGGCTGGGAGCGGGAAGGGCAGCAGGTGCAGGTCGAGGCGGCGCTGGACTCGGGTACTGTCGAGGCACAGGGCGGTCAGGAAGTGATTTGCGAGCTCGAACTGGAGGTCCGTGAAGGTCCGGCAACCGCGGTGCTGGAGCTGGCCGTGCAGCTGGCTCAGGACCTGCCGCTGATGCCCTGTGATATCAGCAAGGCCGAGCGTGGCTACCGTCTGCTCGATCCGGCGAGCTATTCTCTACGCCCGGAATCGCCGGTTTGGCACGCCGAAAGCAGCGTCGACGAGATAATCCGCGGCGCCGGCTGGCAGCTGCTGGGGCAGATCCAGCGTCTGGCCGAACAGTTTCGCCATTCCGGCCAGTTCAAGCTGTTCCGCGATATGACCGGAGCGCTTGGTGAGTTGAGGGCGATGTTCGGGGTTTTCGATCTTGGTCTGCCGCGTTCAGCGGCGCAGCCGTTTCTTCCCACGCTCGATGAGCTGCTGGCGACCTTCCGGCCGCTGGTACTGGCAGGCTGGGCCGACGATGAGGCTGGCCAGGCAGCACGGGACCTGGCGCCGCAGGCGTTTGCCGCTGCGGTCGGCAACCCCGCCTGGGGGCAGTTGTTCATCGGCCTGGGGCTTTGGCTGCATACCGCAGCCTGGGCTCTCGACCGCCCTCCGCGCGGCGACCGGGTGGGTGCTCTGCCTCTGCCGCGCTGGCTGCTCGGCGCTACCGCCCGTGAAATCCAGGAGTTGCTGGTGCCGCATCACAACGAATCGGACGCGGCTGTCAGCGAATGGATGGACCAGACGCCCCGGCTCGGTCGCCTGCACTTTCTGCTTGCTCATTTCCGTCAATGGCTCGATGTACCGGAGCCGGATCGTCTGTACGTTGAGCTGAACAAGCTACAGGCGCTGCTCGAACAGTACCCGCTGGTCGACGCAGACCAACAGCCTGCGTTGCTGGCCGCGTTGCGCAAGCAAGGTCAGCGCCTGCGCAAACTCAACGCCTGGCGTGACCTCAACAGTTGACCGTGGCGATCGAAGGAGAACAGGGATGAACCACCTGCGCGACCTGGCCCTGCCCGGAAGCGATCGGCCGCTGGACCTGTCCGATATCCTCAACGCTCTGGTCGCCCAGGGGCGACTGGAGCTGGAAACAGCCGAGCAACTCAGCGTGCTGCGGCGTGCTGCCACCGGCGACGGCGCCCGGACGCATCCCCTGGAATTTATCGCTACCCAGGCGCCGGCGGACAAGGCACGTCCCGGCAAAACACTGGATATCGACATCCTCAGCCGCTGGCTGGCAAGCGAGGCTGACCAGCCGTTCTATCGCATCGATCCGCTGAAAATCAATGTCGCTGCGGTCACCCCGCTCATGTCCTTTGCCTTCGCCCAGCGACACAGGATCCTTGCGGTCGAGGTCAACGATCGCGAAGTGACCATTGCCAGCGCGCAGCCGTTCGTCAGCGGCTGGGAAGCCAACCTGGTGCACGTACTCAAGCGCGAGATCCGCCGCGTCGTCGCCAACCCGGCCGACCTGCAGCGCTATTCGGTGGAGTTCTATCGGCTGGCCCGGTCGGTCAGCGGCGCCAACGCCAGTGACCAGAAGAACAGCGTCATCGGCAACTTCGAGCAATTGCTGAACCTGGGCAGCATGGGTCAGGAGCCGGATGCCAACGATGCCCACGTGGTGAACATCGTCGACTGGCTGTTCCAGTATGCCTTCGAGCAGCGCGCCAGCGATATCCACATTGAGCCACGACGCGAGACCGGCAGCGTACGGCTGCGTATCGATGGTGTGCTACACACGGTCTACACCTTTCCGTTGCAGGTCACTGTTGCGGTAGTTGCTCGCTTGAAAACACTCGGCCGGATGAACGTGGCGGAAAAGCGCAAACCGCAGGACGGCCGGGTCAAGACCAAGTCACCCCAGGGCAACGAGGTGGAACTGCGTCTGTCCACGCTGCCGACCGCCTTCGGTGAAAAGATGGTGATGCGGATTTTCGATCCGGACGTGCTGCTGCGCAGCTTCGACAAGCTCGGGTTTTCCAGTGAAGACCAGCGGCGCTGGCAGAGCATGGTGCAGCAACCCAACGGCATCGTGCTGGTCACCGGGCCGACCGGCTCGGGCAAGACCACCACGCTGTACACCACACTCAAGCAGCTCGCTACGCCTGAGGTTAATGTCTGCACCATCGAAGACCCGATAGAGATGGTCGAAGACAGCTTCAATCAGATGCAGGTGCAGCACAATATCGAGCTGAGCTTCGCCAGTGGTGTGCGAGCGCTGATGCGCCAGGATCCGGATATCATCATGATCGGTGAAATACGCGATCTGGAAACCGCGGAAATGGCCATCCAGGCGGCCCTTACCGGTCACCTGGTGCTGTCCACGCTGCATACCAACGATGCGCCCAGCGCCGTCAGTCGCCTGATCGAACTGGGCGTCCCGGCCTATCTGATCAAGGCCACCGTGCTCGGCGTCATGGCCCAGCGCCTGGTACGGACGCTCTGTCGTCATTGCAGGGAGCCGACCGAAGTCGATGCCGAAGCCTGGCGTGAGCTGACCCGGCCGTGGAACGCGGCTTTACCGACCAATGCGCATCGCCCGGTCGGTTGTCCGGAATGCCGCGAGACGGGTTACCGCGGGCGTGCAGGGGTTTACGAACTGATGCCACTGACCGATTCGATTCGCGCAAGCATTCACGTCGATACCGATCTGAACGTCCTGCGGCGGCAGGCCTACAAGGAAGGCATGCACAGTCTGCGCCTGTCCGGCGCGCAAAAGGTCGGAGCGGGGCTTACCACCATCGAGGAAGTGTTGCGCGTCACCCCGACCAGTCAGCACTGATTGACCGGTCGGCTGGTTCATTGGGCGATGCGCCGCTAGAATGCCGCCCTACCCAGGCCACCACTGGATCGACGATGAACTACCGCCACAGCTACCACGCCGGCAACCACGCTGATGTATTCAAGCACGCCATTGTGCTGCGCATGGTTCGCCTGCTGCAGCGCAAGGATGCTGCGTTCTGCTATCTCGATAGTCACGCGGGTACGGCTCTGTACGACTTGCTAGGCGAGGCGGCCAGCAAAACTGGCGAATATGTGGACGGTATCGGCCGGTTGTTCGACCGCGACGATCTGCCCGAGCTGTTTGCGGACTACCGCGATGCCGTCGCCCGCCATAATCCCAATGGTGCGCTGCGCCTGTACCCCGGGTCGCCGCAGATCGTTGCCGATGCCCTGCGCGAACAGGACCGGATGATTCTCAGTGAACTGCATCCCGAGGATGCGGCAACGCTCAAGAGCCAGTTTGCTGCTGAGTCGTCGATCGCCGTACACGAGCGCGACGGTTACCAGTTACCCAAGGCTTTCCTGCCTGTGGCCGAAAAACGTGCGCTCTGGCTACTCGATCCGCCATTTGAGAAGACCGACGAGCTCGACCGATGCGTTGAAGCGGTGCAAATGGCGATTCAGCGCATGCGTCAAACGGTGATTGCGCTTTGGTATCCAATCAAGGACGAACGGCTTTTGAAGGGCTTTTACCGCAACATGAGCGAGGCAGGTCTGCCCAAGGTGCTGCGCGTCGAACTGGGCGTGCGACCGACGGACACGCGCCTGGGTCTGAACGGTTCGGGGCTGATGCTGGTGAATCCGCCCTGGCCGCTGTGGGAAGAGCTAGCGGTGGCGTTGCCATGGCTGGCTGGCCTGCTGGCCCAGTCAGGTGAGGGTGGCTGGCGTATGGACTGGCTCGCCGGGCAACCGTAATCAGTCGCCCGGCGAGCGCTGCTCAGGCGTCTTCCAGCTTGAAAGTCAGGCCTGCATGTTCGGTCAGACGGTTGATGAGCTTGTGACCCATGGCCGGTGCGGTCGTCCAGATGCCGCCAGGGGTGTCGGTGGCATCGCGCAACAGGCACATCGCGCTTTCGGCAATCATGCGTGAGGTCGAGCCATAGCCGGGATCGCGCTGCCCGGCGACGCTGGCGCTAAGGCTTCTGCCATCGTTCGCTTCGCCAATGAACAGTACGTCATAAAACCCGTTTTCTCGCTCCTCCGCGGTAGGACCCTCGCCCGGCTTGGGCGCCTTGTCGCTGGACAGCGAACGGTCCCCGGCGACCGCCTCGGCGGTCGCCTTGCCCTGATCCCCGGGTCCGGTGAGCAGCATCTCGTCGTAGACGAAATCAGTCCCGTAGGCATGGTTCATCAACGCATTGGAGCGGTGCACGTTGCGTGTGTTGATCGCTGCCATGATGAACGGAGCGGCCCAACTGTCGAGACCTTCATCGAACTCGGGCTTGTTGGCTGGAGGCTGCGTCGGCCCCTGAAATCCGGGCGCCAGAGCGAACGGATTACCCAGCAGCTTGAGAATCTCCGGGTTTTCCTTCGCGGCCTGCATGGTCGCCTTCAGACTGGCAGCCGTTCCGCCTGAAAAGGTTCCTTTCATCTTGCGCACCCGGCCTTTCACCCGCGGCACAGTCGCGCCGAAGCGTTCCCTGGCCGCCTCCTGCAGGAAGAACACTCCCAGATCGAACGGAATCGAGTCGAAGCCGCAGGAAAACACGATGCGCGCGCCCGAATCGCGGGCGGTTTGCTCATGCGCGTCGATCATCTGACGCATCCAGGCCGGTTCGCCGCACAGATCGACATAGTCGGTTCCGGCCCTGGCGCAAGCGGCGACCAATGCGGAGCCGTACAACTGATAAGGCCCCACTGTGGTGATGATTACGCGCGTGCGCTTGACCAGCTCGTCCAGGCTCGCCGGATCTTCCGTGTCGGCAATCAGCAGAGGGGTGTCGGCGGGCGCGCCGATTTCGTCGCGTACCTCGGCAAGCTTGGTTTCGTTGCGACCAGCCATGGCCCAGCGCAGGTTGGAGTCGTCGCCATATTCTTGGTTGAGATATTCGGCAACCAGGCGCCCGGTATACCCGGACGCTCCATAGACTACGACGTCGAATTCGGCTTTATGCGGCATGACTGAGTTCTCCTGTTTGGGGCGGCAAGTGGCTCATGATCGGCTCGACCCGGCATACGGTAGCGCCGGCGAGGCCCGCGATTGCTCAGGCAAGGGAACACAGCGGCGGCGGGATGGTCAAGTTAATGTGTGAGGCATTCAGCCTGACATTTCATCCGAACAAATCAGGAGCGTACCTATGGCCGCTGCAAACAACGAAAGCCCCATGAGCAAAGTCAGCAAGGACACCGAGCAGGAAGCGAACACCGGACGTGACGCCGTGATGTCGGCTTACGACAACCTGCTGGAAGCCAAGGAGCACTTCAAGCGCGCCGCCGGCACTGCTGGCCTCGATCTGAAGAACGAAGCCAACAGCCGGTACTCTCAGGGCAAGGTCAAGGCCGGTGAGTGGAACGAACAGGCGAACAGCTTTATCCGCGAGCGTCCCCTGGCCGCTGTCGGCATCGCATTCGCTGCCGGTTTCGTCGTTTCCAAGCTCTGCACGTCTTCCAAGAAATGAGTACGGTCCCGGACGACAACCGCCCGGGGAGCGGTGATCCGGCAAGTGCCGATCCAGACAGCCATACCGGTCCTAGCGAGTGGCTGGAATGGGCGAAGCAGGCGGCGACCACCGGCGGAGATTTCTTCAAGCTGATGTTCGCCGAGTTGGGCCTGGCCATCTCCGATGCCAAGCGCATCGCGGTGCTGGGTTTGGCCATGCTTCCGCTGGGCCTGTTGGCCTGGATTGGTGTGTCGGTGTTGCTCGCCTGGTTGGCTTACGTGCCCAGCGAGTCGGTAGCGTTGGGGATTGTTGTATTTATCGCCGTGCAGGTCGTGCCGATACTGGTCATGCTTGGCATGATCAAGAAGTACAGCAAGAGCCTGTCATTGCCAGCTACCAGCCGGCAGATTCAAGCCTTCAAGGAGGGCTATCAGAATGGCGAAAAAACGGAAGGATCAGCTACAGAAGATTCAGGATCTGGACGATCGTCTGAAGATGGAGCACAGCCTGGTAAAGCTTGAGGGCCAGAAGCATTGGGAGTCGATACGCAACAATGTCTCTCCGTGGTGGCTGGTTGGTGGTGGTCTCGCGTTGGGCGTGTTCATCGGAGCGTTGAAAGGCAGTACGCAAGCCGGGCTGTTCGGCACGGCCTTCAAGGGGTTGCGCATCTGGCACCTGGCGCACGCTTTCTCTGGCGGCTCGGGCATGGATCCGGAAATTGATGCATGAGCGACGAGAGCGGCATGGAGCCGCTCGGCCAACTCCCCGAAACGCCGAGCCTGCCAGACGATGAGCAGCCCCAGTCCAGACCTTCGATAGCATTGGTCTGGCTGCTGGGGCTCGCCCTGCTTTACACCCTCTATTTTGCCAAATCGCTGATCATGCCCATGGTCGTGGCTTTGCTGTTCGCGCTACTGCTCAGCCCGGTGGTGAGCGGGCTCAAGCGTTTGTACGTGCCACGCACGCTTTCTGCGGTGGTACTGCTCGCCATGCTGCTCGGCCCATTTACCTTCCTCGCCGTTCAGCTCTCCGAGCCCGCCCAGAAGTGGGCTAAACGTCTCCCGGAAATATCAGCGACGCTGGCCGAGCGAGTGGACTCGTTCACCGACGCGTTCGAGCTGACTGAACCAACCATCGAAGTGCCGCCCAAGCCAGAGGCGGAACAGAGTGGCTTTCGCCTGTTCGGCTTTCTGCGCCGGGACGAGCCGGTACTGGCCGAGCCCGCACCGGTCAGGGATGCCGGGGAGGAGGGCGGCGAGGTAACCGCACGCATCAAGCAGGGCAGCATCGAGGTCTTGCTCTCGGTTCTGAGTGCGACGCCGCTGGTTATCGCTCAGTTCCTCACGGCGATCATCCTGATCCTGTTTCTGCTGATCTTTGGTCCGAGTCTGTTTGCCAACTTCATTCAGATCTGTCCCGAGGTGAAGAACAAGCGCATCAGTGTCATCCTCGTACGAACGATACAGAAGGAATTGTCGCGCTACATCGTTACCGTCACGGTCATCAATGCGTGTTTGGGTCTGGTGACCGGGACTGCGCTGTGGCTGATGGGCGTCCAGGACGCACTGCTTTGGGGGGTTCTGGTCGGTCTGGCCAACTACGCCCCGTACGTAGGGCCATTGATCGGTGTCCTCATTCTTTGTTTCGCGGGCCTGGCCCAATACGGTCTGGAGTGGGCCGCATTGCTTCCGGCGCTGGTCTACTTCGGGATCAATCTGATCGAAGCACAGTTCGTCACACCGACCGTGCTGGGCATGCACATGCGACTCAATCCACTGGTTATCATGGTCTGGCTGATCATCTGGGGCTGGCTCTGGGGTGCCGTCGGGGTGCTGCTGGCGGTCCCATTGCTGGTGTGTGTGAAGCTCATAGCGGGACAGCTGAATGTGTTCCCCACCTGGGTGCGTCTGATCGAGACGCAGGCCTCGCTCAGGCCGGCTCAGGCGGACGTCTGACCAGAAATAGCGCTCCGATGATCAAGGCGCCGCCCAGCACCATGCGCAGCGTCGGCTGTTCGCCGAACAGATACCAGGCGAACAGGATCCCGTAAACCGGCTCCAGGGCGAAGAAGAGCGAAGCTACGCGTGCTTTGAGTACGCTCAGGCTGGCGACGAAGAGCCCGTGAGCGAGGCCGGTACAAAGCAGGCCGAGCAGACCTATCCATAGCCAGTCCAGAGGCGGCATGTTCAGCAATGAGGCGCCGCTCACCGGCAGCAGGCAAACCAGGATCGTCAGGTTCTGCCAGCAGGCGACCTGTACCGGTGACAGGTCGAGGCTGGTCAGTCGATTACCTACCGATACCGCCGCGAAACACAGCCCCGAAAGTATCGCCCATAGCAGGCCGGTCGTAGCCTCGGCGCCAAGTTCAAAGTGCGGGGTGACCAGAATCAGGCCGACGACGATCAGCCCCACCTTCAGCAGATCACGGCCACTCGGCCGTTCTCGCCAGCCGATCCATTCCAGCAGCACCACGAATGCGGGAAAGCTGGCGAAGCCGAGGGTGGCGATGCCGACCCCGGCGATCTTTACCGAGTGAAAAAAGGTCAGCCAATGTGTGCCCAGAAGCAGCCCGCAGGCGGCCAATTGCAGCAGCCGGATGCGTGTCAGGCCGCGTAGCAACGGTTGACGGAACAGCTGGGCGAACATCCCGAGGGCGATGACCGCGAACAGGGCGCGCCCGAGAACGATGGCGCCTGGCCCGGCCTGGGCGAGCTTGCCGAATATGCCGGTCAGGCCGAACATCAGCGCCGCCACATGCATGCTTGCCAGCGCGCGGCCGTGCGTCATGGAAAGGATATTCACCTCGAGCCTGCACCTGTGCCCCGGCGGGGCGGATATTGTCGAAGCGGCATAGTCTAGCGGTCGCGCTTCGTCCGGTCGATTCGTCCTGGCGCTCAAGCTCGCGATAGAATAACCGATAGCGTAATAGCAACATGCCACATCAGTTTGGAGAGACTTTTTGAGCGACGCTGGAACCCGAGGATTGCAGCAATGGATTAGCCGCCTGCACAAGGCGGAACTGCCGGCCATGTCGGTGGTGGTTCACGATCTGCTGCGCCTGTCGCAGTCGGAAACCGCATCGGTCAGGCAGCTCGCGGACGTACTGCTGCGCGATGCATCGTTAACCTCCAAGGTGCTGCGCGTCAGCAATAGCGTGTATTGCAACCCGGGCCGGGAAGTGGTCAAGACAATCTCACGTGCGGTGGTGGTCATCGGCTTCGATCAGGTGCGCATGATCGGCCTCTCGGTCAGCCTGCTCGATGGCCTGCTCAAGGGCTCGCCGCGCGATCAGCTGCAGTCGTTGCTGGCGCGCTCATTTCACGGAGCCATGCAGGCGCGCAATCTGGCGCAGTACATATCGCTGGCGGAGAAAGAAGAAATCTTCATCGCCACTTTGCTGCGGCATCTCGGTGAGCTCGCGTTCTGGAGCCACGCCAACACCGACGAGGCTGAACGCATGGTCGCCGCGCTTGAGGCTTCGTCAGATGATCGGGAACGTGCATCCAAGCAAGTGCTTGGTACGAGCTTTGACCAACTGACCCTGGGGCTGCTGAAAAACTGGAACCTCGGCGAGATCGGTCAACTGGTACAGGCCAGCCGAACCGCCAATGGTCCTGCGGCGCGCACCGTGGCGCTGGGCTCGGCGATTGCCGAAACGGCAGAACGCGGCTGGGCTACCGATGCCATGCAGGATGTGGCTCACCAGGTCGCCGGCCTGATCGGCGTGGCTCCTGACGAAGCGATGCAACAGATTCTGGCCAGCACCGATGAAGCCATTCATGTGGCGGGAACATGCGCCAATGGTGATCTGGGGGCCTGGATACCGCGTACCAGCGAACTACCGCTGGATCTCTCGGCATTGCTGGCGATAGATGCCGAGCCGGCGCAGCAGGCGCGCAGTGTTGTCCAGGAACCGCTGCTGCAGCCAAACCTGGATATGCTCAAACTGTCGCTGCAGAACATGGCGCTGATGACCAAAAGCCCGATCAACGTCGACACCACACTCAGTACGCTGATGAATGGTCTGCATCTGGGAGGCGGGCTGGAGCGCGTGATGCTTGCGGTGCTTACCGACAACCAGTCACGCTTCAAGGCGCGGCGGGTAATCGGCAAAGGGACCCAGCACTGGACACAGGACTTCAACCTGCTGTGTTCGAAGACTGACTCCAATATTTTCAGGTACGCGCTGGAACAGCGCGAGGCGCTCTGGGTCGGCACTGCCAAGACCGCAGCCCTGAGCAGCATGGTGCCTCAGCAGATGCGCGACTGGCTGGGTGAAGGCATGTTCTTCATTGCCCCGATCCTGGCAGGGAACCGACAGATCGGTGTGCTCTATGGCGACATGCGGATTTCCGGCCGCGCGCTGAGCCAGAGTCAGTTCGCTGCGTTCAAGCGTTTCACCGAGCTGACTGGTGCCTGCCTCAACGCATTGAGCCGGCGCACCTGATCATCCGCGCGGCATGCATACGCCGGTTCCGCCGAGACCGCAATAGCCGCCTGGATTCTTGTCCAGATATTGCTGGTGATAGGCCTCGGCGTAGTAGAAGGTCGGCGCGGGCAAGACCTCAGTGGTGATCGGATTGAGACCGGCTTGCTGTAGCGCGTCGGCAAACTGCGCCTTGCTCGCTTCGGCATGGGCGTGTTGCATGGGTCCGAAGAAATAGATGCCGGAGCGATACTGGGTTCCCATGTCATTACCCTGACGCATGCCCTGGGTTGGATCGTGCGCTTCCCAGAACACTGTCAGCAACTGGCCCAGCGACACCTCGTCCGGGTCGAATACCACCAGCACGACTTCGTTGTGTCCGGTCCGACCGGAGCACACCTCTTCGTAAGTCGGGTTCGGTGTCAGCCCGCCGCAATAGCCTACCGCTGTGGTGTAAACACCGGGCACTTCCCAGAAGCGCCGCTCGGCACCCCAGAAACAGCCCATGCCGAATATGATCTGCTGCATACCGTCCGGGAACGGTGGCTTGATCGGTGTGCCCAGTACGGTATGGGTATTGGACGTAGGAAGTGGCTCGTTACGCCCGGGCAATGCTTCCTCGGGACTAGGCAGGCGAAGTTTGTATTCGGGGACGCGCTGAAAAAACATGGCGGACTCCTGATGATCAAAAAAACACTTGGACTCAGTGTAGGGCTTACTCCGGCCGACGCCAGCGCTGGCCAAGGCAGCGCCTCGGGGCGTTGCGGACGCTCAGCTGTCACCGGATGTGGCTGGCTGCTCGAGCACGATGCTCAACGTGGTTTCGTCAAGGTCGCCTAGCGCGATGAAGTAGGGATTGAGCCAGGTCTCGCGGGTCGGATAGTCGAACCGCTCGCCGCTCAGGCCGATGACTCGCCCGCCGGCGCCTTCCACAATTGCCTGGGCCGCAGCGGTGTCCCACTGGCTGGTGGGGCCGAAGCGAGGGTAGAGGTCGGCCTCGCCAGCGGCGATCTGGCAGAACTTCAGCGAGCTGCCGACGTTGACCGTTTCAACCCGCCGCTTCTTGCCGATGCGATCGAGCAGCGCT
>CAYZFU010000095.1:0-11593 GCA_964477725.1 uncultured Halopseudomonas sp. | reverse complement strand
GACAGTGTTGCGCAATCGCGACGCTGTCTCGTATCGATAAGTAATTTTATGTTGTCCGTAACGAATCCATGCTGAGCTTCTGTCTCGCTTCGGCTATGCTGTAGCGCAAAAAAACGGCTAGTCATTGCCCAGGAGTCTCCATGCCGGTAAAACTGTACGTCCCCCGGGAAACGCGGCTACACGAAAAACGCGTTGCCCTGGTTCCTTCTGTTGCTGCCAAATTGATCAAGTTGGGTATCGAACCCAGCCTTCAGCCGGGTGCCGGCGAGGCTGCTCGCATCCCTGATAGCGCCTTCGTCGATGCAGGGGCGGTTGTCGGTAACGACGCCTCCGCGAAGCTGATCTTCAGTGTTCAGCCACCATCGTTAGAGCAGATTCAGCAAATGCAGCCTGGCACCGTACTGTGCTGCTTTGTATATGCCCATCGCGAGCCGGACATCGTCCGCGCGCTGCGCGATCGCAACATTACCTGCTTCGCCATGGAGCTGGTGCCGCGTACCACTCGCGCACAAGCCATGGACGCGCTGTCATCTCAGGCTGCGCTTGCCGGCTACTACGCCGCGTTGCTGGCCGCTTCCAGCCTCAACCGCATCCTGCCGATGATGACCACTGCCGTCGGTTCGCTGCGTCCCGCCAAGATTCTGGTGATGGGCGCTGGTGTAGCCGGTCTCCAGGCACTGGCCACAGCCAAGCGCCTGGGCGCGATGGTCGAAGGTTATGACGTGCGTCCGGAAGTGAAAGAGCAGGTCGAGTCGGTCGGTGGCAAGTTCGTCGACACCGGCGTTTCGGCTGCCGGTGCAGGCGGCTATGCCCGTGAGCTGACTGCCGAAGAGCAGGCCAAGGTAGCTGAAGTGCTGACCAGACACATCCAGAACGCGGATGCGGTTATTACTACCGCATCGATTCCTGGTCGTCCCAGCCCGAAGATTATCAGCGAAGAGCAGATCCGCGGTATGAAGCCTGGCGCGGTGATCATCGACCTGGCCGCCGAAGGTGGCGGTAACACGCCGCTGACTCAACCTGGCGAAACCGTCGAAGTCGGTCCTGCGACCATAGTCGCGCCACTGAACGTCCCCAGTCACCTGGCCGAGCACGCCTCCGAGCTGTATGCACGCAACCTGCTGAATCTGGTTGGGCTGATGGTCAAGGACGGCGAGCTTACGCTCGACTGGGAGGACGATATTCTGGCCGGAGCGGTACTAACCCACGCCGGTGAAATCAAGAACGAAACGGCTCGCAAAGCCGCCGAGCTGAGCTGAGGAGCACCCATGGACGTCACTACAGCCATTACAGGTTTCGTAGCGCTATACATTTTCATGCTCGCCGCCTTTACCGGTTACGAGATTATCGGACGTGTACCGGCGATCCTTCACACTCCGCTGATGTCAGGCTCGAACTTCGTTCACGGAATCGTGGTAGTCGGTGCGATGTGGGCGCTGCTCAATGCAGCCACACCGCTCGAGCAGGCGATCGGTTTCTTCGGCGTGCTGCTGGGCGCCGGTAACGCAGCCGGTGGCTACGTGGTAACCGAACGCATGCTGGAAATGTTCAAGGCGAGCGACAAGCGCAAGCCAGACGCGACCGCCGACAAGGAATAATCAATGTACGCGAACTTCATTATCGAGGCGGCTTACTTCATCGCCGCGCTACTGTTTATCTATGGTCTCAAGCGTATGGCCAGCCCGGTCACTGCGCGCTCCGGTATCGTTGTTGCCGGTTGGGGTATGGTCATTGCGGTCGTCGCCGCGTTTCTCTATGGCCTGGACGTCAATCCTCGGGCCGAAGAGCACCTGACCGTCAACATCATCCTGGTGATCGTTGCTCTGGCGCTGGGTATCGGCTGGGCCTGGTTCAGCGGCAAGAAGGTCGCCATGACCGACATGCCGCAGATGGTCGCGCTGTATAACGGCATGGGCGGCGGCGCAGCTGCGGCTATCGCTGCCAGTGAACTGTTCTCGGGCAACGCTCAGGCGCACGGTCTGGTTGTCACCGTCCTGGCTGTCCTTGGCGGTCTGATCGGTTCGGTCGCGCTATCCGGCTCGCTGATCGCCTGGGCCAAGCTGGACGGTCGGATGAACAAGACATTGCGTCTGCCCGCTCAGCAATGGATCAACGCCGGTCTGTTCCTCGGCTCGCTGGCTCTGGGCGCTGCGATTACCGCCATGGGCGCCGAGGCTGGCGTACCCATGCTGTTGATCGCTGTGTTCTTCATTCTTGCGCTGATTCTCGGCGTGCTGCTGACCACTCCGATCGGCGGTGCCGATATGCCGGTGGTGATCTCGCTGTATAACGCCTTTACCGGTCTGGCGGTGGCCTTCGAAGGCTTCGTGCTGCAGAACCCGGCAATGATCATCGCTGGTACCGTGGTCGGCTCGGCCGGTACGCTGCTGACGCTGATGATGGCCAAAGCGATGAACCGCCCTGTCTCCAACGTGATCTTCAGCCAGTTTGGCGAAGGCGGCGACGGTGACGACGGGGACATCGAAGGCTCCATGAAGTCTGCCGAAGCGTCCGATGCGGCGATCGCCATGTATTATGCGAGCAAGGTGATCATCGTTCCGGGTTATGGTCTGGCGGTCGCCCAGGCTCAGCACAAACTGTTCGAGTTCGTGAAACTGCTGCAGAAGCAGGGCGTCGACGTGCGTTTTGCCATCCACCCGGTTGCCGGACGGATGCCTGGCCACATGAACGTGCTGCTTGCCGAGGCGGGCGTACCCTACGACATCATCTTCGATCTCGAAGACATCAACGAGGACTTCGGTCAGGCTGACGTGGCGATCGTCCTTGGCGCCAACGACGTGGTGAACCCGGCAGCTCGTCATCGCAAGTCGAGCCCGATCTACGGTATGCCGATTCTTAACGTCGACTATGCGCAGCAGGCATATGTGGTCAAGCGTGGCCAGGGCAAGGGTTACTCCGGCGTAGAGAACGAACTGTTCTTCGCTGAGAACACTTCGATGGTTTACGGCGATGCACAAAAGGTCATGGTGCAGATGATCGAGGCGGTCAAGTCCCTGGGCTGAGCCCCAGCGGGCAGCCGTTAGCTGATAGCTTCAAGCTGAAAGCAACAAGCCCCGGCAGTGATGTCGGGGCTTTTTTGTCTGCGAGCGCAACCACGCCTGAAAATCCTCAGGCAGGGACGCCGACCGCAGCAACAAAAAACCCGGCTTTCGCCGGTTTTTTGCTTGAAGCTTTGCTGCTTACAGCTTACAGCTTACAGCTTACAGCTTACAGCTATCAGCCTGCCGCTGCGAAGCGCTCAGCTCTTCGGCACGTAACCGAAGATCGACTTCATTTCGAGGAAATCCTCAAAGCCGTGGTGACCCCACTCGCGGCCATTACCTGATTCCTTGTAACCGCCGAACGGTGCGCGGTTATCCAGCGGCGCTCCGTTGAGGTGAACCATGCCGGTACGGATGCGACGAGCGACGTTCCGCGCGCGGTCGATGTCTCCGGACGATACATAGCCCGACAAACCGTACTGGGTGTCGTTGGCAATGCGGACAGCGTCATCTTCGTTTTCATAACCAATGATCGACAGGACCGGGCCGAAGATCTCTTCGCGGGCGATTGTCATGTCATTGGTGACGTTGGCGAACACGGTCGGCTTGACGTAGTAGCCCTTGCTGACACCTTCCGGGCGACCTGGCCCACCGGCGATGACCTTGGCGCCTTCTTCTATGCCCTGAGCGATCAGGTCCTGAATCTTGGTCCACTGCGCCTTGGAAGCGACCGGACCGATAACGGTGTCTTCGGCATTCGGATCGCCTGGCTTGACCTTGGCTGCGACAGTTTGAGCAATGGCGACCACTTCGTCCATGCGGCTGCTCGGCACCAGCATGCGGGTCGGTGCATTGCACGACTGGCCGCTGTTGTTCATGCAGGACATCACACCGTGTGCGACCATTTTTTCGAAATTGACGTCATCAAGCAGAATATTCGCTGATTTGCCGCCGAGCTCGAGTGCCACGCGCTTGATGGTGCCAGCACCATTTTGCATGACGTGACGACCCGCATTGGTCGAGCCGGTAAAGGACATCATGTCGATGCCGCGATGGCCGGACATGGCCGCCCCAACGGTAGGACCGTCACCGTTCACCAGGTTGAAGACACCGGCGGGTACGCCGGCTTCGTCGAGAATCTCGGCCAGGAGCAGCGCGGAGAGGGGAGCAACTTCCGAGGGCTTGAGTACCATGGTGCAGCCTGTGGCGATCGCCGGTGCTACCTTGCAGGTCAGCTGGTTCATCGGCCAGTTCCAGGGTGTAATCAGACCACAAACACCGATGGGCTCCTTGACTACCAGGGTATTGCCGATCTGTTCTTCGAACTGATAATCCTTGAGCACTTCGAGCGCGACGGCGAAATGACCCAGGCCGGACGGTGCCTGTGCCATCTTCGAGAGTTTGGCCGGGGCACCCATTTCCTGCGAGATGGCTTCGGCAACGTCGCCCATTCGCTTCTGAAACACAGCGATGATCTTTTCCAGCAGTGCGATACGCTCTTCGCGGCTGGTCTGAGCATAGCTTTCGAACGCCTTGCGCGCCGCAGAGACGGCCAGGTCGACATCTTCGTGATTGCCGAGCGCGATAGTGGCTACCGCTTCTTCGGTAGCGGGGTTGACCACATCAACGGTTCCCTGGCCTTTGGGTTCCACCCATTGGCCGTTGATGTAAAATTGTCTGTGATGGCTCATAGCTACTAGGCTCCTATCGTACCGTTCGAGTAATAGGCGAAACGATAGCACTCTCTACCGTTTTGTATCATCCGTTTTGTTTTCGATCAGCTTTGGTGATTCTCCGGCATTGCGCCGGCTTCAAGCCGATCACCGGTAGCCTTATACTATGTGCGTGATCACCGGCGTAATAGTTGACTAAATTGCTTGGATATTGCATAGTTTCGGCCATGTAAAACCGGTTCCGGGAGCATCTATGCGTCTTACCACGAAGGGTCGCTACGCCGTTACGGCCATGCTGGACCTGGCTCTTCATCAGGAACAGGGACCAATCACCCTGGCCGATATTTCTGCACGCCAGGGCGTTTCCATTTCTTACCTCGAGCAGCTGTTCGCCAAGCTGCGTCGCGGCAAGCTGGTTCAAAGCGTTCGGGGCCCGGGCGGCGGGTATCGCCTTGCCGGCGGCGCCGATTCGATCAGCGTGGCGCAGATCGTCGAGGCGGTAAATGACTCCATGGATGCGACCCGCTGTCTCGGCAAGGGTGATTGTCAGCACGGCGAGGTGTGCCTGACCCACTATTTGTGGTCAGACCTCAGCAACCGATTGCGGCAGTTTCTTAATGAAATCACGCTTGCAGAGCTGGTTTCCCGTGACGACATTCAACGGGTTCGTACCCGCCAGGATAATCGTGGTTGCTCCAGCGCCGGGCAGGCTGTAGCCGAGCTGGAACGCATCATCTAAGCGGCCCCAGAGCCGTCCGAATAGTGTGGTGACCCAAGGAGGTTGCCGCTAGCCTGAGACAAATCGCGGGATGTCGGGAATGACATGCCCGCAGAAAGAGGTGATACCGTGAGCGAGCAAGTCGAAAGTCTGATCAGGAAAGACTACGCGGCCGGATTTCATTCGACCATCGAGTCCGACACGCTTCCGCCAGGCCTGAACGAAAATGTCATTCGCTTCATTTCCGGCAAAAAAGGTGAGCCGGAATGGATGCTCGAATGGCGCCTGAAGGCGTATCACGCCTGGCTGGAAATGGAAGAACCCACCTGGGCCCACGTGCATTACCCCGAGATCGACTTCCAGTCGGTGTCCTACTACTCAGCGCCCAAGAGCATGGCGGACAAGCCGCAAAGCCTGGACGAGGTCGACCCCGAGTTGCTCGCCACATACGAAAAGCTGGGCATTCCCCTGCATGAACAGGAGATGCTGGCCGGCGTGGCGGTTGATGCCGTGTTCGACTCGGTATCAGTGGTCACCACTTTCCGCGCCAAACTTGAAGAAGCTGGTGTGATTTTCTGTCCGATCAGCGAAGCCGTACACAAGTATCCGGACCTTGTACAAAAGTACATTGGCAGCGTGGTGCCGCAGCGCGACAACTATTACGCAGCGTTGAATTGTGCAGTGTTCTCCGATGGCTCGTTCGTTTATATCCCCAAGGGCGTGCGCTGCCCGATGGAGCTGTCGACCTATTTCCGCATCAACGAGATGAATACCGGACAGTTCGAACGCACACTCATCATTGCGGACGAAGGGTCCTACGTGAGTTATCTGGAAGGCTGTACGGCACCCATGCGCGATGAAAATCAGCTGCACGCAGCCGTGGTTGAACTGGTTGCGCTGGACGGTGCGCAGATCAAGTATTCGACTGTACAGAACTGGTACCCAGGTAACGCCGAAGGAAAGGGCGGTATCTATAACTTCGTTACCAAGCGCGGGGTCGCCCATACCGACGCGAAAATCTCCTGGACCCAGGTTGAAACCGGCTCGGCGGTAACCTGGAAATACCCCAGCTGCATCCTCAAGGGCGACAACAGCGTCGGTGAGTTCTATTCGGTCGCGCTGACCAACAACTTCCAGCAGGCCGACACCGGCACCAAAATGATCCACCTTGGCAAGAACACCCGTTCTACCATCGTGGCCAAGGGAATCTCGGCAGGGCGGAGCGATAGCGCCTACCGCGGCCTGGTGCGGATCAATCCCGGTGCAGATGGTGCCAGGAACTATACCCAGTGCGATTCGCTGTTGATTGGTGATCGCTGTGGCGCACACACGTTCCCGTACATCGAGAGCAAGAACCCGAGTGCGGTGATCGAGCACGAGGCGACGACCTCAAAAGTGAGCGATGACCAGCTGTTCCTCTGTCAGCAGCGCGGGTTGGATGCGGAGAAAGCCATCTCCATGATCGTCAACGGATTCTGTCGCGAGGTGTTCAAGGAGCTGCCGATGGAGTTCGCCGTCGAGGCGGGCAAGCTCCTTGAAGTGAGCCTGGAAGGCTCGGTGGGCTGAGTACGTCCTCCTTTTGGCGATCTATTCGAATACACAGTATCAGGCGTAAATTATGTTATCTATCAAAGGTTTGTGCGCGAAAGTTGAAGAGAAGGATATCCTCAAGGGGCTGAGCCTGGAGATCAAGCCGGGCGAGGTCCATGCCATCATGGGGCCGAACGGCTCGGGCAAGAGTACCCTGGGCAACATCCTCTCGGGTCGCCCCGGATACGAGGCCACCGCCGGTAGCGTTACGTTCAACGAGCATGACCTGTTGGAGATGGATACCGAAGAGCGCGCCCGCGAGGGTCTTTTCCTGGCGTTCCAGTATCCGGTGGAAATTCCTGGCGTCAGCAACATGGAATTTCTCAAAGCTTCCGTGGACGCAAGGCGCAAGCACCAGGGCCTGCCGGAGCTGTCGTCGGTCGATTTCATGAAGCTCGCCCGTGAAACCAGCAAGCGTGTGAATCTCGATGCAAGCTTCCTCAAGCGTGGCGTTAACGAGGGATTCTCCGGCGGCGAGAAGAAGCGCAACGAAATCATGCAGATGATGCTGCTCGAACCGCAGCTGTGCATTCTGGACGAGACCGACTCTGGTCTCGACATCGACGCGTTGCAAGTCGTCGCGGACGGTGTGAATGCGATGCGCGATGGTCAGCGCAGCTTCATCGTCGTCACTCACTACCAGCGCCTGCTGGACTACATCGTGCCCGATTATGTCCATGTGCTGGCGGGCGGCCGAATCGTCAAGTCTGGTGACAAGAGCCTGGCTTTGGAACTCGAAGCCAAGGGCTATGGCTGGATCGAAAACGAGGTAGCCTGACGCATGACGGACTTCAAACAGAGTGCCTTGCAGCTGGCCGCTCAGCAGAACAGCCCCGATTGGCTCGCCGAGGTGCGCCAGCTGGGTGCTTCGCGCTGGTCGGCAGCCAAATGGCCGGGCCGCAAGACCGAGGCGTGGAAGTACACCTCGCTTGCCCCGCTGCAAAATGACAATCCGGTTCGCTGGGCCGCGGCCATTGATTCGGCCTGGCAAAGTGAAATCGAGACCCCGCATCTCGACTGCACTCGGCTGGTCTTCATCAATGGACAGTTTTCACCTGCCGACTCCAGCCCGTTGCCCGCTGAAATCGTGCGCTTCGCTGATGCCGACGCGGCTCAGCAGGACCTGATTCGCCAGCACCTCGGCTCCGTCGTCGATACCGAGCGGCACCTATTCGCCGCGTTGAGCAATGCCTGGGCGGCAGATGGCGTGCTGGTACATGTACCGCGCAACGCCAAATTGGCCAAGCCGGTCTATGTGCTGAATGTCTCGGTACCTGAAGAACAGCCTGCTGCGAGCAACCAGCGCTTGCTGGTCGTCACGGAAGAGGGTGCGCAGGCAGAGGTGATCGAGCATTACGTATCGAGCAGCCGTCAGCAAAACGGCTTCGTGAACAGCCTGACTGAGGTCGTGATCGGCGCCAATGCGCAGGTACAACACTATCGCTTGAACCTCGAGCAGGAAGATCTGCTACACGTGGGCGGAGTGCATGTGGCATTGCAGCGCGACGCGCGATTCCACGGTTTTACCCTTGCACAGGGCAGTCGCCTCAAGCGCATCGATTACCACGTATATCATCGAGGCCAGGGCGCACATCTTGATCTGAACGGTGTGTATCTGCCGCGTAACCGACAGCTGATCGACTATCACACAACCGTCGAGCACTGTGTGCCCTGTTGCACGACGAACGAAGTATTCCGCGGCATTGTCGGCGATTCCGCCCGTGCAGTGTTCAACGGCCGGATTCACATCCATCCGCAGGCGCAAAAGACGCTCGCCGAGCTGAGCAACCGGAACCTGCTGACCTCTCGCACCGCTGAGATCGATACCAAGCCTGAGCTGGAAATCTACGCCGATGACGTACGCTGTGCCCACGGGGCAACGATCAGTCAGCTCGACGAAACGTCGCTGTTTTATTTGATGAGTCGCGGTGTGACGCGTGCCGACGCTGTGACCATGCTCAGCTTCGGCTTCATCAACGAAGTGATCAATCAGGCTCCCGAGGCGGCGGTTCGCGATTACCTGCGCCCGCGGCTGACGGCATTGTTCGGCGAAGGCAACGAGCAGGTGGGGCACCTGGCCTATGAGTGATGCGATGAACCAGCCGATGCCGTTCGACGCCGACCAGGTGCGGCGTGACTTTCCAATCCTGCATCAGGAGGTCAACGGTCATCCGCTGGTTTACCTGGATAACGCGGCGACGACGCAGAAGCCGGAGGCGGTGATTCAGGCCATTGTCGACTATTACCGCCAGGACAACAGCAATGTGCACCGCGGTGCGCATACCTTGGCAGACCGCGCGACGGAAAAGTTCGAGGCGGCCCGGGTCAAGGTGGCGGGCCTGATTAACGCCGCGGAGCCACGGCAGGTCATCTGGACTCGGGGAACGTCCGAATCGATCAATCTGGTGGCGGCTAGCTGGGGTCGCAGCCAGTTGAAGGCCGGCGATCGCATCCTTGTCTCGGCGATGGAACATCACTCGAACATCGTTCCCTGGCAGATGGTGGCAGCGGAGAAGGGCGCGACAGTCGAAGCCATTCCCGTTGACGAGTCCGGCACGCTGGATCTGGACGCGTTGCGCTCGATGCTCGATGAGCGAGTTCGCATGGTTGCTTGCGGTCATGTGTCGAACGCGCTGGGTACGATCAATCCGGTCGAGGACATCGTGCGGCTCGCGCACTCGGTTGGCGCGCTGTGCCTGATCGACGGTGCCCAGGCAATCAGTCATTGGGCTGTCGATGTTCAGGCGCTGGATTGCGACTTCTATGTTTTTTCGGCACACAAGATGTTCGGGCCCACCGGGCTGGGTGTGCTCTACGGCAAGGTTGAACTCCTCAACGCCATGCCGCCTTACCAGGGCGGCGGTGAGATGATCGAAACGGTCAGTTTCGAAGGGACGACCTACAATCAACTGCCGTATAAATTCGAAGCGGGTACGCCAGACATCGCTGGCGTGGTCGGCTTCGGGGCGGCGGTGGATTATTTGCAGGCCATCGACCGTGAAGCGGCGGCACGCCACGAGCAGGATCTGCTCGAATATGCCGAACAGCGCGCCAGCGAAACACCTGGCATAAAGCTGATCGGGACCGCGGTGCGGAAAGCGAGCGTCATGAGCTTCCTGCTCGAGGGTACGCATCCGCACGATGTCGGCATGCTGCTTGATCAGCAGGGCGTGGCCGTACGCACCGGCAACCATTGTGCCCAGCCGATCATGGATCAGTTCCGCATTCCGGGAACCGTCCGGGCCAGCTTCAGTTTTTACAATACTCGGGCTGACGTCGATCGCCTCTTCGAAGCGCTCGACAAGGCTCGACAGTTTCTCCTATAGGAGTCGAAGCATGAGCGTAGAATCGTTTGATCCGCACGCGGCAGCCGTCGGCAGCCCGGCGGTGACCGTCACGCCAGCGGCTTTGGCGCACTTTCGCCGCCAACTGGCTAGCCATAGCGGGAAGTCCGTCCGCTTGAGCATCAAGAAAAGCGGTTGCACGGGCTTCATGTACGTCATCGATCTTGTCGAGCAGGGCTCGGCGGACGACGTGCAATACCAGCTGGATGAGCTTGTCGAGCTGCGAGTTGCGCGTGATGCGCTGCCCATCGTCAGCGGCACCGAGATCGACCTGGTCAAGGAAGGCATCAACCGCCAGATCAAGTTTCACAATCCGAACGTGAAGGACGAGTGCGGCTGCGGCGAGAGCTTCAGTGTCAGCTAAGGTCGAAGCCGTCGTGTACACAGTAATCCGGACAGGCTGCTCGGGTCTGCCGGCCCAAAGGAGCTAGGTCCCGAGATGGAAAGACGCATGGTAGTGGCGCAGGCTGATTGTCCTGCGCGCCGCGTTCCGGATGGTACGCCTCTGACTATTCCCAAGGACACTTTCGTCACCGTCACGCAGGCGCTCGGTGGTAACTACACCGTGACATATCACGGGCAGATGGTTCGAGTGGATGGTACAGACGCAGCAAGCCTGGGCCTGGAGCCGGAATTGCTGAGTTTCCCGCCAGCGGAAGACGACCAGATCCGCGAAGAGCAGGTATGGGAGGCGCTGGGTACGGTCTATGATCCCGAGATCCCGGTCGATCTGGTCAATCTTGGCTTGATCTATAGCGTGGCGATAGACCAGCAGGCCAGGCGGGTGGACATCAAGATGACCTTGACCGCACCAGCCTGTGGGATGGGTCCGGTTCTGGTAGGCGACGTCGAGTATCGGGTCAAACGTGTTCCGAACGTGGAAAAGGTAGACGTCGACCTCGTGTTCGATCCGCCCTGGAGTCGTGAAATGATGAGCGAAGAGGCTCAGCTCGAAACCGGAATGTTTTTCTGAGAGGTCTGCATGAGCCAGTTTGGTATTGATATCACCAGCGAGGACATCATCGACTCGCTGTCTTTTTTCGACTCCTGGGAAGACCGCTACAAATACATAATCGATCTGGGGCGAGAGCTTCCTCCGCTGGACGACAGTCAACGCACCGATGTGAACATCGTTCGCGGCTGTCAAAGCCAGGTCTGGTTGGTGAGCAGGCGAGAGGGCGACCGACTGTACTTCGATGCCGACAGCGACGCGTTCATAGTCAAGGGGTTACTTGCAGTGGTGCTAGCTGCGTATATCGGCAAAAC
>CAYZFU010000094.1:0-11815 GCA_964477725.1 uncultured Halopseudomonas sp. | reverse complement strand
GGACGCAGTAAGCAAAAGATCGCTCGTCATGCTGCGCGTTTTCACCACGTCGATGAACACGTAGTCACACAGGTTTTTCAAGGCAAACAGATCGTCCGGATCCTCCAGCATGAAGCCCTGAAACAGAAACGGTGTATCCAGCCAGTCGCAGTCCAGCTCGGAAACATACATCCCCAGCTGAAGCTGTGAGCTCGGCATCTTCACTGTTTGCAGCTGTTGAATCGACTGGGACATCATGAACACCATCGGGCCATCCGTGAACGCTAGGGGTACCAAGGTATTTTGACTAGCGAAATCGACATAGTTCCCTTGAATTACAGGACGCGCAGGCTCCCGGCTATGGCAAGCAGCCATGCAGATGGTAGAGATGCCCGACGCCACTGAAATCGTCATGACTACATTAACGCAATCAGGCGAGGTGACGGAAAGGGCAAAGGCGACAAAAGGCGGATAGCGAAATAAAAAACTCCGATAGCCTGAAGTGGGGAAAGCGGCTATCGGAGTGCGCAGCGGTTTATATGTACAGATGCTATACGAATACCATATATTTGTACAACCAAAACCAGCTTTTTATCGTCTTTATCGCACGTCCAACCTTCCCGCCAGAAGCGACCGCACCTTACCGAGTAGCGCCTGCCCCGGGTCGCCCAGGCATGCAATGCCGCTGCGCTCCATTTCCTGCTGATGCAGCTGGCAGACGGCACCGGCAATAGCTAGCGGACAATCGAGCGCGCGCTCAAGCCTCGGCAAACGTTTTTTCAAGACCTCGGCGTCCAGTGAGCGACTGCCGATCAACACCACTGCCGCCACCGAGGAACGTTGCGCAGCAAGATGAATGTCCGGAAAGGACGCAGCGATCGGCAGGACGCTCACGTTGCAACCAGCCTCGGCGACACAGGCTGACACTAGCAGCACATCAAGTTCACGTAGCGGGCCGGGCAGACAAGTCACCAGAACCGTCGGGGCGCCGTCCGCGACATAGCCCACCCGCTGCGACAGCCGCATCCGCACAAAGCTGTCAAAGAAAGCCCACTGCGGCGAGGCGCCGGAGGCAGACTGACCATGCAAACGGCGCCATACCGGCAACAGCACGCTATTAATGACCACAGGTAGCGGGTAGCCGGCAAAAACCTGACCATATATCCGATCCAGCGCCCCGACATTGAATTGGGCTACCGCATCAATGAAACGCTCCTGCCAGGGTTGCATATCGTCCGGTACAGGCGTATCGACCAGCTGCACCGGTCGCGGCGAGCGTCGAGCTTGTGGAGGCGGAGCCTGGCGATCGATGATCGACCCGACCTTGCTCACCGCTACGCCCCGCTCGATCCATGCCGTGACCGCTCGCACCCGTTCGATGTCAGCCATCGAATAGAGGCGGTGCCCACTTTCCGTACGATGAGGAACGAGCAGACCATAGCGTCGCTCCCAGGCACGCAAGGTGACCGGATTGACGCCGGTCAGCCGGGATACTTCGCGAATCGGGTACAGCTCCTCGGAATCCAGATCCATCCGTACCAGCGAAGCGCTGCTCAAGGTCTCATCATTCATAGGGGTCGCTCGTCCACACAGCGCAGGTGCGCCTAAATGCGGTCAGCTTACTCCCTTCATCGATCGATTTGTACGGGTGTTGTATAGCTTGTTGATCTGTCGCCGGGCTCCTCTACCAGGGCGTTGGCTTACCCGACGCCCCCTCGCTAGGCTCGCACCGGGACCGACCGGAGCTCTCTGCGACTAGCCGGGCACCATCGGCGTGTCACACGTGGTACCATTGCCGGCTGTACCGGACGATTCCGGAGCGGCCTCATGAGCTGAGCACAGCGAATGTGGGGCCAGGCCAATCCCGGTAACGTACATCGCTATTTTTTCTATACAAGCCAACAACGGCGCCTAAGTTTTCATTGTACATTTCACTGGAAAAATATAACTTTCGGTCTTCTCAGGTCGGCTGGTCCGGATCGTCAGCCCGATGCGCCGCCTGGTTCGTACGAGTCCATCCATGAAAGCAAACGGCACCATTCTCGTTACCGGAGCGGCCCAGCGAATCGGGTTTCACTGCGCCAGACGCCTGGTCGAAGATGGCTATCGCGTGGTGATAACCTGCCGCCAGCAGCGTGAAGACTGGATAAGCCACCCGCTCGAAGACATAGAGGTCATTCAGGCGGATTTTTCCACGGTCACAGGCATCGAGGCACTGATTGCCGAGCTGGTCAATCGTGGCATTCGGCTCAGGGCAATGATCCACAACGCCTCGTTGTGGCTGGGGGACGAAACGGGAGCCGAGGGCTTCCAGCAGATGTTCATGGTCCACATGCAGGCGCCCTATCTGCTCAACCTCGCCAGCGATCAGCTTTTTGATCCGGGCTCGACAGGTGACATCATCCACCTTTCCGATCATGTTGCCCGGCGAGGAAG
Source organism: uncultured Halopseudomonas sp. (assembly GCA_964477725.1). Taxonomy (GTDB): domain Bacteria; phylum Pseudomonadota; class Gammaproteobacteria; order Pseudomonadales; family Pseudomonadaceae; genus Halopseudomonas. The sequence goes on along the minus strand of CAYZFU010000094.1, from coordinate 9,400 downwards.
CCGTCGACACGCGGCGTATTGTGCCAGCAAGGCGGGACTGGAAGCGTTATCGCTGTCGTTTGCCGCCCGCCTGGCCCCGCATATCAAGGTGAACACCATCGCTCCGGCTTTGATCATGTTCAACGCGGAGGATACCGACGAGTACCGTGAGCGCACCCTGGCCAAGTCGGCGCTAGGCATCGAGCCAGGGCCAGACGTGGTCTATCAATCCATCCGCTATCTGATGGACAATCCCTATGTAACCGGTACCTGCCTGGACCTGAATGGCGGCCGGAACCTCAAATGAAGAGACGGAACGAACGATGAGCCTCGAAAACCTCACCCGCCATTACCACGAGATTCTTTCCGACCTCGGCGAGAACCCGGAACGAGAGGGTCTGCTCGGCACACCGCTGCGCGCGGCAAAGGCCATGCAGTTTCTCTGCCGAGGCTACAACGAATCGCTGGACGACATCGTCAACGGCGCCCTGTTCGAGTCGGACAACGACGAGATGGTGATCGTCAAGGACATCGAGCTGTATTCGATGTGCGAGCATCATATGCTGCCTTTCATCGGCAAGGCGCATGTCGCTTACATCCCTACTGGAAGGGTCATCGGTCTATCGAAGGTGGCGCGGATCGTCGACATGTATGCGCGCCGCCTGCAGATTCAGGAGAACCTGACCCGGCAGATCGCCGAAGCGCTGCAATCGGTCACGCATGCCAAGGGTGTCGCGGTGGTGATCGAAGCCAAGCACATGTGCATGATGATGCGCGGTGTTGAGAAGCAGAACTCGTCGATGCACACCTCGGTGATGCTCGGTGCCTTTCGTAACTCCGGTACCACGCGCCAGGAGTTTTTGCAGCTGATCGCCCGATGAACAGTCTCGCTCCCGGCCTGGCGCGTATCCGGATCAAGAATCTGCGAGCGCGCACGTACATCGGCATCAAGGAAGACGAGATTCGCAACCGCCAGGATGTGGTGGTCAACGTGACGATTCTCTACCCGGCCGGTGACGCGGTGCAGGTGAACGACATCGATCATGCGCTGAACTACCGCACCATCACCAAGGCCTTGCTGCAGCACATCGAAGACAATCGCTTTGCCCTGCTCGAACGCCTGACCCAGGAGTTGCTGGACATCGTCATGCAGCACCCGCCGGTACGCTACGCCGAAGTAGAGGTCGACAAGCCACACGCGTTGCGTTTCGCCGACTCGGTATCCATCACTCTGAGTCAATCGCGCGACTAGGCCGTTTTCTCATGGCGATCGGCCGGTAGCAATGATTGCCGCTGACATATTGGGCCAGTATCATCCGAGCCATCGAGTCCTGCCTTTTCTGGAGCTGATCATGACCAAGCAAGAGCGCATCGAGCTGGAAGCGGCTGCCTTTCGCAGCCTGGTGAGTCATCTGCGCAGCCGCAAGGATGTGCAGAATATCGACCTGATGACGCTTGCCGGCTTTTGCCGCAACTGTCTTGCGAAATGGTACAAGGCGTCCGCTGACGACATGGACATCGCCCTGACGCTCGATGAAGCGCGAGAAGCGGTCTATGGCATGCCCTATTCCGAGTGGAAAGCCAAATATCAGAAGGATGCCAGTCCCGAACAACAGGCCGCCTTCGACCAGGCGCAAAAGCAGGGCAAGGCATGACCCGGGAAGAGCTTGTTCAACGCCTCGGTGCACCAGAGCACCGCTTCGCCGAAACCCTGGCATTCATTGACGAGCATTACATTTCTCGGCCAAGCGCCTTCGACAATGGCTCGCTGCATAACTCCGAAACGGAAAATCAGGGATCCTGCAAGGTTCTGGCGATGGCCATCGACCTCGGCCTGACCGACCAGCAGACCCTGCAGTGTTTTGCCGAGCATTACCAGGCAGTCTGCGACGATCCTGACGGAACCGCCCACGGTAACATACGCGCCCTCATGCGTACCGGTCTCGATGGTGTCCGTTTCCAGACTTTTCCCCTGTCGCGCCGCTAGGTCGCGGGCAGAGAGCAGCGGACAACCCATGGCTATCAAGCAACTGCAACCTGCAGGTGAATTCCCTGCGACCGGCCTCCTCCGTCGTCTGGCTGCCGCCGCGTACGACCTGTTCCTGTTGATCGCCCTGTGGATGATCACCACCTTCGTCTATCTGGGCGCGCATATCGCTGCGGCAGGGCAAGAGCTCACGCAGCAGCAGGCAGAGGCCGGCGCGTTCGTCGGAGACATCTGGCTGTCGCTGATATTGCTGGCGGTGACCTGGGGATTTTACGCCATGTTCTGGGCCAAGAAGGGCCAGACGCTGGGGATGCAGGTATGGCGGGTGCGCGTTCAACAACCCGAAGGCCAGTCAATTACTATCAGACAGGCGACGGTTCGCTTCGCTGTCGCCCAGGCTGCCTGGCTCTGCGGCGGACTGGGTTTTCTCTGGCAGCTATGGGATAGCCAGTCCCGCACCTGGCAGGACATCGCTTCCGGTAGCCGACTGGTGACCCTGCCGAAAAACGCCTACCGCAAGGATTAACCGGCGCGGCGCATCAGCACGATACCCATCAACAGCAGGATCACGATCGGCGCCAGCACGGCAACCAACGGCGGGAAGCCGAACACCAAACTCGACGGGCCCAGCAGATCCTGCACGATGCGGAAGCTGAAGCCGACCAGTACGCCGGTAAATATGCGCTGACCGAGCGTGACCGAGCGCAGCGGACCAAAGATGAAGGATATCGCCACGAAGACCAGGGTAGCCGTGGTCAGCGGTTGCAGCAGCTTCTTCCAGAACGACAGCCAGTAAGCACTGTTGTCCAGCTCCTGCTCGGCCAGGTAACCCTGATAACGCCATAGCCCGGTCAGCGGCAACACATCCGGATCGAGCAGCAGAATCCGCAACAATTGCGGCGATAGATCGACATTCCAGCGTGAACTGGGGATCACCTCGACTTCGCTGTGCCCGTTGTCGAGAAACCGGGTCAGCCGGACGTTCCCCAGCAGCCAGTCGTCCTGTTGAACCGTCGCGCGTTCGGCGAAACTTGCCTCCATCAGACGACGTTCTTCATCGAAGCGGTAGCGCGTTACGCCACGCAAAACCCCGTCGGACTGCACGGCATTGATATGAATGAACTCATTGCCTTCTCGATGCCAGAGCCCGCGGGATGTCATCGCCTCTTCGCTGCCCAGGGCCATAGCCCGGCGGCTTTCAGCCATGTTTTCCGCGTAAGGCGCCGCGTACTCACCCAACAGCACCCCGGCGACCATCAGCACTACCAGCGGCTTCATTACCGCGCCAATGATGCGCGCCACCGAGACGCCGGCAGCACGCATGATGGTCAACTCGGAATTGCTCGCCAGCGTACCCAGGCCGACCAGGCAACCCACCAGCACCGCCACCGGCAACAGATCATACAGTCGCCGTGGCGAAGTAAGCGCCACATAGACCAGCGCCTGTATCGCGTCGTATCCGCCGGCGAGATCTTCGAGTTCGCCTATGTAGGCAAACAACATGTCCAACCCGAGCACGATCATCGAAACGATCAGGACGCTCGACAGCACCGACTTGCCGATATAGCGATCAAGCTGGCGCATGAGTACCTCCCCTTGGTGCAGATGGCGCAGTCAAAGTCCGCAGATTCAGCGCCACACCAACCGCAAGAAACAGCACGTGCACCCACCACAGGCCAAGCCAGGCCGGCGTGCGCCCTGCTTCCATCCAGCCTCGTGCACTGATCAATAAAGCCAGATAGGCCATATACAGCAACACTGCCGGCAGTAACTTGAGGAAACGCCCCTGACGCGGATTGACCCGCGCCAATGGCACAGCGAAGAACGCCACGATCGGTACCAGCAGGGGCAGCGCCATGCGCCAGTGCAGCTCTGCCTGCAGCCGCAGGTTGTCCTGGCCGAGCAGCTCCCGGGTAGGCATCGCCTCGCGATCGGTTATTTCGGTGACGACTTCCGGCTTCGGTAGGAGCACGCCGTAGACTTCGTATTCGATGGTGCGAAAGTCCGCCGCGCCCGGATTGCCGTCATACCGGTAGCCATTCTCCAGCACCAGATAGCGGCTACCGTCAGGATTCATCTGCTGGCGACCACTCTCGGCGATCAGCACGCTGAGGCTGGCCGGATCGCCCGGGTCGCTCCGCTCGGCGATGAAGACCTCCTGCAACTCGGTCCGGTCCTGCGATAACGCTCCGGCGTAGGTGACACGCTGAGCCTGACGCCCTATGGACTGGAAGCGTCCGGCGCTCAGCGTATCGAACTCGGTCATCGCATCCTGTTCGTTGAATAGCTGCTGGGTCTTGACGATCCCAGCGGGCGCGACCCACAGGCTCAGCCAGCCGACAAGCAATGCCACCAGCAATGCCGGCCCCTGGGTATAACCAAGGATGCGTCTATCGCTCATGCCGGTCGCGGAGAGCACGGTCATCTCGCTGTCCAAGTGCATGCGCCCGTACGCCAGCAAGATGCCGAGAAACAGGCCCAGCGGCACGATCAACACCATGAAGCTTGGCAGCCGGTATCCCATGATGATGAACAGTACGCCCGGGTCCAGCTGGCCTGCTGCGGCTTGCGCAAGATATTTGATGAAGCGGCCGCTCATGATGATCAGCAGGAGGACGCCGCTCACTGCGGTGAGGGCCATCAGCACTTCGCGACTCAGATAACGAAAGACAATCACTAGTCGGTTCCTTTGGCTCCAGGGCTTTATGGGCACCCGGGAATAGGCCAGAATGCAGACAAGCACACCTGGTTGCAACGCCGCCGGACTGGGCGCACGTCGTTCAAAGGGCAGCATTATCAGTCAATCCACATGATTTGTCTTGGGGAGCACCATGGAGTTCAGCGTTAAGCACGGTACCTTGGAAACCATCAAAACCGGCTGCCTGGTTGTAGCGGTCAACGAAGCCAAAACCCTTAGCGGCCCCGCCGCCGACCTGGACAGGGCCTGCGGCGGACAGATAGCCGCTGCGCTCAAGCATGGCGACATCAGCGGCAAGGCCGGCCACACGCTGATGCTTTTCGGTTTGCCAGGCATCACCGCACAGCGCCTGCTGCTGGTCGGTGCAGGCAAGGAAGAAGATCGCGGCGATAGAGCCTATCGCAAACTGGTGCAGAAGGTCTTCGCCACGCTGAAGGACGGTGGCGCGACGGACGCTGTCATCACCTTGCCGGCGCTCTCGGTCAAGGGTCGTGATGCCTACGCCCGCACCCGCTTGCTGGTCGAGACCGCGCGTGACGCTCTCTACGCCTTCGACCAGTTCAAAAGCAAGAAAGCTACAGCCGCGCGCCTGAAGAAGTGCCAGCTGTGGACTGACGACAAGGCCGAAGGCGCCGCGGTGGAGCTGGGCGCCCGGCACGGGCAGGCAATCAGTGACGGCGCGGAGCTGACCCGTAATCTGGGCAACCTGCCCGGCAACGTATGCACGCCGAGCTATCTGGCCAAGGAAGCCAAGGCGCTCGCCAAGCAGCACGAGGAAATCGAGATCGAGGTGCTCGACGAAAAGGACATGAAGGCACTGGGCATGGGCTCGCTGCTCTCGGTCAGCGCCGGCAGCGCGGAACCGGCCAAGCTGATCCGCTTCAGCTATAACGGCGGCAAATCGAAGGACAAACCGCACATGCTGGTCGGCAAAGGCATTACCTTCGACACGGGCGGGATCAGCCTAAAGCCGGGCGCCGGCATGGACGAGATGAAGTACGACATGTGCGGTGCGGCTACCGTGTTCGGCGTGCTCAAGGCGGTCGTCGGCATGCAGCTGCCGGTGAACCTGGTGTGCCTGGTCGCGGCTGCGGAAAACATGCCCAGCGGTACGGCCACCAAGCCTGGCGACATTGTCACCAGCATGTCGGGCATGACCATCGAGGTGCTCAATACCGACGCAGAGGGTCGCCTGGTGCTATGTGATGCGCTGACTTACGCCGAGCGCTTCAACCCCGCCAGCGTGGTAGACATCGCCACGTTGACCGGTGCCTGCGTGGTCGCGCTCGGTGCGCATACCACCGGCTTGCTGGGCAACAACGAAGAACTCATGCAGCAGTTGCTCACCGCCGGCCAACAGGCCGACGACCGTGCCTGGCAGCTGCCCCTGTTCGACGAGTATCAGGAGCAGCTCGACAGCCCCTTTGCGGACATCGCCAACATTGGCGGTCCCAAGGCAGGGACGATCACGGCTGCCTGCTTCCTGTCGCGCTTCACCAAGGCGTATCCCTGGGCACACCTGGACATCGCCGGTACCGCCTGGACCAGCGGCGGCAAGGACAAGGGTGCAACGGGTCGGCCGGTGCCGCTGCTGACGCAGTACCTGATCAACCAGGCGCAGTGAGAGCATCATACTGCAAGCAACAAGCGCCAAGCCGGTCGCAACAGCCGGCTTGTTCGTACTTCAAGCTCGCAGCTCGAGGCTGATTTCATGACGCGTATCGACTTCTACCTGCTCGCCAATGACCAGCCGCAGATGCGGCTGACCTATGCCTGCCGGCTCGCGCACAAGGCCTGGGCGCAGGGTCACCGGGTCTATCTGCATTGCGCCGACTCAGCGCAGGCGGAAGAGCTGGACCGGTTGTTATGGTCGTTCAAGCCCGACGCTTTCCTGCCGCACGCCTTGCACAGCGAGCACCCGGACGAGGTAGTGGTCTGCGGTACAGGCGACGATCCGGCGCCGCACAACGATTTGCTGATCAATCTGGCCCAGACCACTCCCGGCTTCTTCAGCCGCTTCACACGGTTGGCAGAGATCGTCGTCGAGCACGATGATGTACGGGTTCCCGCACGTGAACGCTTCCGCTTCTATCGCGATCGGGGCTATCCTCTTAAATCTCACCAGATTCGCACGGCAGGATGAGCCATGACGCATCGCGATCCCTCGGAGCCTTCACGGTTACTGGAAGACCTGGAGTCCATACGTACCCTGCTCGACGAGCATGATCCGGACAATCTGCTCGACGAACAGAGCCAGATGGACATTCCGCTGCTGCAGGACATTATTACCGAGCCGATTGACACCAAGCTCGCAGACTCCCGACCTGCCCGACCGGAGGCGTCTCCGGCGGCGACCGAGTCGTCCAATCCGTTTCTCCCCTATGACTCGCTTGCCCGCCTGGCCAGGGAACGGGTGCAGCTCGATCGTCTGCTGGGCACTCCGGTAACTGACGAGAGAGACAGCGCTCACACCGGCGCGCGCGAAGTGCGCTTAGAGGCTCGTCTGCAGGCCGAAGCCCAGCTGATCCTGCAAGATCTGATCGACGACATGATTCCCACCATCGAAGCCGAGCTGCGCAACCGCCTCAAGGCCAAGCTCGAGCAGATCGTGCGCGAACAGCTCAAATAGCTCAATTAAGCCCGACGGGCTGGGACGCTCGCCACCCGCGTCGCTATAATGGCCGTTTTCCGTGACACCGCCGCGCGCTCCGTCGTGCGCCGCGTGCATTGCCACCGCCTATTCGGGACATCCAGAACCACATGGACAAGACCTACCAGCCCCACGCCATCGAAACCTCCTGGTACCAGACCTGGGAGCAGAATAACTATTTCGCTCCGCAGGGCTCAGGCGAGTCCTATACCATTGCCCTGCCGCCGCCGAATGTGACGGGCAGCCTGCACATGGGGCACGGCTTCAACAACTCGATCATGGACGCGCTGATCCGTTTCCGTCGCATGCAAGGTCGCAACACGCTGTGGCAGCCGGGCACCGATCACGCCGGTATCGCCACGCAGATGGTGGTCGAGCGCCAGCTGGCTGCGCAGGGTCAGTCCCGCCATGATCTGGGCCGCGACAAATTCCTGGAAAAGGTCTGGGAGTGGAAGGAAGAATCCGGCGGTAATATTACCCGACAGATCCGCCGCCTCGGCAGCTCGGTGGACTGGAGCCGCGAGCGCTTCACCATGGACGAGGGCTTGTCCAACGCGGTGCGTGAAGCCTTCGTTCGCCTGCACGAAGATGGCCTGATTTACCGCGGCAAGCGCCTGGTCAACTGGGACCCGAAGCTGCACACGGCGATTTCCGACCTCGAGGTCGAGAACCACGACGAAACCGGTTCATTGTGGAATCTGCGTTATCCGCTGGCCGATGGCGCTACCACCGCCGACGGTCAGACTTATCTGATCGTCGCCACCACCCGCCCTGAAACCATGCTGGGCGATACCGCCGTTGCCGTGAACCCGAGCGACGAGCGTTATCAAGCGCTGATCGGCAAGTTTGTCGAGCTGCCACTGGTCGGCCGGCGCATTCCGATCATCGCCGATGAGTATTGCGACCCCGAGTTCGGCACCGGCTGCGTGAAGATGACCCCGGCGCACGACTTCAACGATTACGAGGTCGGCAAGCGGCACAATCTGCCGCTGATCAACGTGCTCGACCAGAACGCGGCGATTCTCGCCCGCGCCCAGGTGTTCAATATCGACGGCAGCGTCAACAACGAAGTCGACGCCAGCCTGCCCGCCGCCTATGCCGGCCTCGACCGGTTCGAGGCGCGCAAGAAGATCGTCGAGGACTTCGAGGCCGCCGGCTTGCTGGAAAAGATCGAGCCGCACGCACTGAAGGTGCCCAAAGGTGACCGCTCGGGTGTGGTGATCGAGCCCTGGCTGACCGACCAGTGGTACGTATCGACCAAGCCGCTGGCCGAGCCGGCCATTGCCGCCGTGGAAGACGGCCGCATCCAGTTCGTGCCCAAGCAATACGAGAACATGTATTTCTCCTGGATGCGTGACATTCAGGACTGGTGCATCTCGCGCCAGCTATGGTGGGGCCATCGCATCCCGGCCTGGTATGACGAGGCTGGCAATGTCTATGTAGGCCGCGACGAAGCCGAAGTGCGCAGCAAGCACGATCTCGGCGATACCGCCCTGCGCCAGGACGAAGACGTACTCGATACCTGGTTCAGCTCGGGCCTGTGGACTTTCTCGACGCTCGGCTGGCCGGAGCAGACCGATGCGCTGAAGACCTTTCACCCGACCGATGTGCTGGTCACCGGCTTCGACATCATCTTCTTCTGGGTGGCGCGCATGGTCATGCTGACCATGCACCTGATGAAGCACGAGGACGGCAGCCCGCAGGTGCCGTTCAAGACCGTGTACGTGCACGGTCTGGTGCGCGATGGCCAAGGCCAGAAAATGTCCAAATCCAAGGGCAACGTGCTCGATCCACTGGATATCATCGACGGCATCGATCTGGAATCGCTGGTGCAAAAGCGCACCAGCGGCATGATGCAGCCCAAGCTGGCGGCTAAGATCGAGAAGCAGACCCGCGCCGAGTTCCCCGACGGCATCGCCGCCTACGGCACCGACGCCCTGCGCTTCACCAACTGCTCGCTGGCCTCCACCGGCCGCGACATCAAATTCGACATGGGCCGGGTCGAAGGCTATCGCAACTTCTGCAACAAGCTGTGGAACGCCGCCAATTTCGTGACCGAAAATACCGATGGCTTCGATACCGGCGT
>CAYZFU010000093.1:0-12098 GCA_964477725.1 uncultured Halopseudomonas sp. | reverse complement strand
CAGCTCGCTGCATCCGTCATGCCTGGCTGTCACAGGCGCAACTGCGCCTCAACCGATACCTCCCGCTGGTGCGCGTACTGATCGCCCTGTGCCCCCTGCTCGGTCTGCTCGGGACGGTGACAGGCATGGTTCAGGTGTTCGATGTCATGGCACTGAGCGGCAACGGCAATCCGCGCGAGATGGCCGCCGGCGTCTCCCGCGCCACGGTCCCGACGATGGCGGGCATGGTCATCGCCATCAGCGGACTGTTCTGCCTGGCACGACTGGACCAGCAGGCGCGTCGCGCCCTGCAGATGCTCACCGACAAGCTGCACCACGACTAGGAATCGACCATGCGCATGCGCAGGCATCAAGCAAGCAGTGACGACGAAGCCGGCATCGATCTGACGCCGATGCTCGATATCGTTTTCATCATGCTGATTTTCTTTATCGTCACCAGCTCCTTCATCAAGGAAGCCGGGATCGAGGTGCAGACGCCGTCTGCGGACACCGCCGAGAACCAGCCCAGGGGCAACATCCTCATCGCCGTGGATGCCACCGGCGAGATCTGGATCGACGGTCAGCAGGTCGACATTCGTTCGGTGCGTGCCGCGGTCGAGCGCATGCGGGTTGATCAGCCGGACAGCTCGGTGGTGGTGCAGGCTGATCGTGACGCACGCAGTGGTCTGGTGATCCGCATCATGGATCAGGTTCGCCTGGCCGGGGTAGGAGACGTCGCGCTAGCCGCCACCGCGTCGGGCTCGGGCGGAGCGCGCTGATGCGGCTGCTGCTCAGCCTGGGAGCGGCCGTTTTGGTTGCTCTGGCTCTGTTCGGCCTGATGATTCTATTGGTCATGCCTCCGCGCGACGATCGTTTGCCCGATGAAGAGATCGCGCGCGTCGGCTTCGTGCGCAGCGTAAGCGATACCGCCAGCGAAGAGCGCCAGCGGCGCGAGTTGCCGGAGCGTCCGCAACCCCCTGATCTGCCCGAGCCACCGCCCACACCCGACGCTGCGCCAGACACACCGGCGCAGCCGGAAGTGGCGCTGGATCTGAGCATTCCCGACCTGCCCGCGCAGATCAGTATCACTGCTGCGCCGAGTCTCGATAACCTCGCCGTGGCACAACCGACCCCGGAGCCCGTCGCGGCTCCGGCTCCGGCTCCGGCTGCGCCGGCGCCTCAGCCTGCCGAACCGGACGCCACAGCCCCGGCGGAGACGGGCGAGCTGGGTATCGATGAAGACGTGACCCCGCTGGTCGACATACCGCCGAACTACCCGCCGCGGGCAAGTGCTGCCGGGATCGAGGGCAAGGTTGTGTTGCGCTTCACCATCACCGCCGAAGGGAAGGTGGACAATCTGCGGGTAACCGAGGCAGAGCCGCCCGGCGTCTTCGATCGTGAAGCGCGGCGCGCTGCAAGCCGCTGGCGCTTCGCCCCGCGGCGTGAAAATGGCCAGCCGGTCGCCCGCGAGGCGACCAAGACCTTGTACTTCCGGCTGCAGGGGCGCGGCCGATGAGAGCGCGCATCGTATCTGCCTGCCTGCTGTCCTTGATGACGTGCTGCAGTGGCGTGCAGGCGCAGCAGCAGATTTCCCGACCGGTTTTCGAGGCTATCGCCGAGGCGCAGCGCCTCCAACAAGCGGGCAATCAGGCCGAAGCCCGGGCGCGCCTGGAGACCGTCCGTGAGGACCTGCGCGAAGGTTCGTTGGAGTTGGCGCTTGTTCATCAGCGTCTGGGCTATCTGGCGGTCGAGCAGGACCGGCCGGCCGAAGCTATCAAATGGCTGCGTCTGGGCCTGAATAGCGGGGCGCTGGATGAGCAGGCTGCGGCGCAGGACCGGCGCAACCTGGCGCAGTTGCTGCTGGGCGCCGGACAGCACGCCGAGGCGGTGGGGCTGCTCGAGCAGGAGCGACAGCGAGGCGAGCTTTCGACCCCGCTAAAAAGAGTGTTGGTGCAGGCCTATAGCGAGCTGGAGCAGTACGACAAAGCCATTCCCCTGGCCGAACAGGTGGTGGCTGCCGATCCACAGGCAGACATGGTGTGGTACCGCCTGCTGGCCGGCATGAATCACCGGCTCGAACGCTACCCGCAGGCCGAGCGCTGGCTCAAGGTGCTGGTGCGCAGGCAGCCGGACCAGCCTGAGCATTGGCGACAGCTGGCGGGCATGCAGAGTCTCGATGGGCGCCAGGTCGAGGCTGCGGCCACCCTCAGACTGGCCCACGAGGGCGGCGTATCCTTGAGCGATCAGGATCTGCATAATCTGGTGGCCGTGCATGTCCAGGCGGGTGCGCCCTGGCAGGCCGCCCGGCTGCTGCAGGCACTGCTCGACGAGAAGCTGCTGTCGCTAAACCCCGAGCGTCAGCGGCTTTTGGCGCAGCTGTGGTCGCAGGCCCGTGATCGCGAGCGAGCGGAGGCCGCGTGGAGCACTTTGGCCGGAAAAAGCGGTGCAACCTCCGACTGGCTGCAGGTGGCCAGGCTACAGCTGGAAAACCAGCAATGGCCAGCCTTGCTCCGCACGCTGACGCGGGCAGAAGCCGGCGCCAGTGCCGAGCAACTGGTGACGATCAGACAATGGCGCAATTACGTTGAAGTGCTACGGGCCGAGGAAGCTGCAGCTCAATAAACGTAAGGCTCGATCCGGCTGGCGCTGATCCGGTAACCGGCTGTGGCCAGCTCGCTCTCCACGCTCTGAACGCGCATCGGGCCGCTGATCCAGAACGGTTGATACAGGGTGTCCAGCTCGATCCCTTCGCTACTGATGACATGGACAATCTGGTTCGAGGGCGGCGGTGGTACATGGATGCACGCGCCGAAGTAGGGCACCAGCAGAAATTCGACCACCCGTCCTTCGCTGAGATCGAGCGGCACCACGTAGCCAGGCAGGCGGACGTCGCGGCCGTCCAGCTCTGCAACGACCGGTGCGGCCGGGTTCAGCTGCACGGCAGGATCGCCGGACTCATCGATCATCTCGCCCATGCCGGAGAGTGCGTGCGCGGTCTGCGGGGCCGGCATGGGCTCTTCGTAGCCAGGCGGGATGAGATCGTCCCAACTCAGCTCCTCTGCAGCGAGCGCGATCGTGCAGCTTAGCCATGCCAGGGTAAAAACAAGGGCGGTCAGTACGCGCATGGTTCAGATCCGTATCGTTAGCCCGTCATTGAGCGAAAGCCGGTAAGCGCGCCAGGCCGGGATGCAGCCCATAAGGACGCTTGCCAGCAGAATCGCGCCGAGTAGCAGCCACTCTCTCGATGCCGGCGCCTGTATGGCAATGAACAAGCCATAGTGGTCCAGCAGCCATGGCCTGGCAAGCCCAAGCGCAGCGTAGAGAATCAATAGACCGCAGGCGATGCCGGCCACCGTCAGCACCAGCGCTTCGCTGAGCAACAGTCCGAAGACATGCATTGGTCGCGCGCCCACCGAGCGCAGAATCGCCATTTCCCGTCGGCGCTCATTGAGCCCGGCGAGTACGGCGGTGAGCATGCCGATCAACCCGGTCAGGACCACGCAGCTGGAAACCAGCAACAAGGCTTTCTCCGCCGTGCCCAGCAAGCTCCACAGCTCCTGAAGCGCGACGCCGGGCAAAATCGCCAGCAGTGGTTCAGCCCTGTACTGGTTGATGTCCCGTTGCACGGCAAAGGTGGCGATGCGACTGTCCAGACCGAGCAGGACCGCGGTCACCGAGCCGGGCGTCAGATCCACCTTCCGGGCGTCGTCAGCGCTGACCTGGCGACCGCCACGTGCTGGCATGCCACTATCCCAGCCCAGATGAATCGCCTGCATGCCCGCCAGGCTGATGTGCACCGTGCGATCGACCGGCGTTCCGGTTCGGGCGAGAATCCCGCTGACTCGAAACGGCTTGTCCGCATGATCGACAAAGCTGACCGACCCGGTACCGTGTGAGAGCACAATCTCGTCTCCCGGTTTGTAGCCAAGGTCACGCGCTACGTCGGCACCGACCACAGCCTGGTAGAGATCGTCGAACACGGTGCCTTCGGCGAAGCCCAGGGACTGGCCGCGGCCGAAGCGGAAATGCTCGAAGTAGCGCGCGTCGGTGCCCATCACTTTGAACCCGCGGTGAGAGTCGCCCAGCGACACGGGAATCGCCCAATCCACCCGGGGGTGGTTGCTGATACGTTGGTAGCTCTCCCAGCTGATGTTGTTGGTGGCGTTGCCGATGCGAAATACCGAGTACAGCAATAGTTGCACCGAGCCGGAACGCGCACCCACGATCAGATCCGTGCCGGAGATGGTATTGGCAAAGCTGGCGCGGGCCTCGGTACGGATACGCTCGACGCCGAGCAACAGCGCGACGCTCAGGGCGATCGCCAGCATGGTCAGGAGTGCAGAGAAGCGTCGGTTGGCCAGGCTTCCGAATGACAGGCGCAGCAGGTACATCAAAGGTCTCCCCGCACGTGGGCCAGGTTCAGCTCGCCGAGCGAAAGGCTGCGGTCGAAGTGCGTTTCCAACGAAGCGTCATGGCTGACGAACAGCAGGCTGGTGCCGGCCCGGGCGCACTCGTCGAACAGCAGGCCGATGAAGGCCTGGCGCGTGTCGGCATCCAGCGCGGATGTCGGCTCGTCGGCAATGATCAGTTCGGGTTTGCCGATCAGCGCACGAGCGGCTGCTACCCGCTGTTGCTGTCCTACGGAAAGCTCGCTGACGCGGCGCTGCAGATAGCTGCCCTGCAGGCCGAGACCGCTCAGCAGACTCCTGGCGGCGGCTGCCAGGTTTTGGTGGTCGGCCAGCGCCCGCTGGCGGCGCACCGGCGAAAAGCTGCAGGCCAGCGTGACGTTGTCGATAACCGACAGGTACGGCAGCAGGTTGAACATCTGGAAGATGTAGCCGATGTGATCGGAGCGAAAGCGATCCCGGCGGGACGATGATAGGGTGTAGAGGTCTTCGGTCAGCAGGCGAACGGTGCCGGAATCGGGTCGATTCACGCCGCCGATCAAACCGAGCAAGGTGGTTTTTCCGCTGCCGGAGGGGCCTTTCAGGAAGAGACGCTCCCCGCGATCGAGGCGAAACTCGTCGATCGCCAGCAGCAGCGGTTGACCCGGCCAGGCATAGCGCAATGATTCGATATGGATGATCTCGGCTGCCATGTCTTTGGCTCCCCAGGGTTAGACACGAGCTGCGCCCATCTTACAGTTTCACCACCGGCTGACTAGCGGTCGCCTCGCCGCCGAGCTGCCCCCGCGTACCGACGCTCTGAAGCAGAAGCCTTTCGGTATGGGGAAATACCCTGAACACCGCCAGTTCGATCTGCTCGATGGCACCGGGATTCTCGCAGCGGAATCGATAGTGCGCCGTAATGTCCTGATGGACGTCGGTCGACTCGGCATGCTCATGTTCATGTTCGTGGTGCTCATGCTCCGCCCCGTCGGAGCCAATGCCCTCCAGCAACGCACTCTGAATACTTACCGCTTGGGGAATGCAACGCGCCTCGGCAGGCAGAATGAACAGACTGCCAGGCTGTCGCAGGTTATCCAGCGCCCGTTGCGCCCGCTCACGCTCCGCGTCGCTGCTCGGCTGGTGTTCGAAACCCAGGAAGTTGTCGGCCGGGCCGGTTAGTTCAATTTCCAGGGTGCTTCCGTCCAGCGCCAGGTTAAGCGCACCTACGCCGTGTTGGTGGACGCCGGGCTGATGAACGTGATCGTGACCGTGACCGTGGTGCTGCTGTCCGACGGCCAGGACAGGAAGCGCGAGACAACAGAACGCGAAAGCAGGGCGGATCGAAACCATGATAAGCCTCCGATGGAAAAAATCGGATGTTATCTTATAACTCCCTGCTTGGCGAATGCAGCAGCCGTGCTTGCCGGCTACTGCTCAGTACAGCGCCTGGTACATACGCCGGCGATATTGAATGGTCAGGGGATGACTGCTGCCAAGCGCATCGAATACCTGCAGCAAGGTGCGCTGCGGGCTGTTGTCGGCATAATCCCGATCCGTCTGAAAAAGCCTGAGCAGTGCGTCCAGGGCCGGTTCGTAACGGCCATCCGCCAGATCCCGCAGCGCCATCTGATACAGCGCCTCGGTGTCCTTCGTATCGCTAGCCAAACGTGACTCCAGCTGCTCGCGCGGCGCAAGCGCCTCGCCCTCGCGGGCAAACGTCAGCTGCGCCCGCAACCCGGCAAGCGCCTGCTTGTTCTGGTCACTGGCCGGGACCGAATCGATGACCTGCTGGGCCTCGTCGGGACGCTTCGCGGCGATCAAGGCACGCGCCAGCAGTAACAGGAACGCTTCGTCGCGCGCGTCCTGGTCGGCAGCCTCCAGCGCGGAGATCGCTTGCTCGGACTGCCCTGCTTCCAACAGCGCAGTGGCCTGCTCGATGACATCCGCTCCGGGCGCAGGCGCGGGTTCTGCGGCCGTCGCATAGGGTTCGACCATGGCTCGGATGGCGCTTTCAGGCTGCACGCCGGCGAAGCCATCGACCGGTTGGCCGTCCTTGAACAGCACGACGGTAGGCAGGCTGCGAATGCCAAAACGTTCGGTGAGGGCGGCCTGTTCGTCGCAATTGACCTTGGCCAGCAGAAGCTCGCCCTGCAAGCTTTCGACGATTTTGGCCAGCACCGGCATCAGCGCCTTGCAGGGCGCGCACCAGTCGGCCCAGAAATCTACCAGCACTGCCTTGTGAAAGGAGTTTTCGATGACGAAACGGTCGAAGTCATCAGCTGTCACGTCGAAAATATAGGGCGATTGACTCATGGGTCGGGTCCGGCAGTTGTGTGATGAATAACTATATGGTGGCAGGCTTGCCGCGAATCAAGGTGTAGCCAGGTACAGCGCTACCTGACGAAACTCCAGGGGCTCGCCAAGATCGGGAACCGTTTCCCCGGTCAGCATGGCCAGTTTCACATAGCCGGAGTGTTGCAGGTTGCGCACCCGGCTGTCGGCAATCAATACCCGGTCGGCGCGCTGACGGAAGTGATCCAGAAATGGCCGGTTGTCACTGTCATAGAGCACGTCGGCGGCAATGATCAGATCAAGATCGCCTCCAACGGCAAAATAATCGGCGGCATAGTGCAGCTCGACTCCGTTCAGCTGGGCATTCAGCTCGCACGCCTGACGTGCCGACGCATCCAGATCGCAGGCGATACTCTGGGCTGCCCCGGCGAGTTGGCAGGCAAGCGCGACCACGCCCGAGCCGCTGCCAAAGTCCAGAATCCGTTTGCCACGAATTTCCTCGGGATGATCGAGTACCCAGCGCGCCAGCGCCAGGCCGCTGCCCCAGCAGAAACCCCAGTAGGGCGGGGCATCGAGTAGTCTGCGGGTTTCTTCGGCTGCGAAGGCTCGCGCCAGGTTCTGTGGGTCCAGCAACCACAGCCGCAGTTCGGGCACGCCAGGCAATGCGGATTCGCGCAGGCGCGCCTCACCGAGCACCCTGTGCAGTTGCGCTTCCAGGTTCGCTCGCAGCATCGCTCGGCCTCTGTGCAAAAGCGTGCATTGTACCCTTGGCCCGATTTATTCGCAGCGGACAAGCGAGTAACATGTGCAGCGCTTATCTCCCGTGACCAGGATTTCCCACCCATGCATTGTCCGTTCTGTAGTGCGCATGACACCAAGGTGATCGACTCACGATTGGTGGCCGATGGCGACCAGGTTCGGCGACGCCGGGAATGCCTGGCCTGTCAGGAGCGCTTCACCACCTTCGAAACCGCCGAGCTGGTTCTGCCGCGAGTGATCAAGCAGGACGGCCGCCGTCAGCCGTTCGATGAGGACAAGCTGCGTGCCGGTTTGCTCAGGGCTTTGGAAAAGCGTCCGGTCAGCGTCGAGCAGATCGAGGCGGCAATCAGCCATATCAAGCACCGTCTGCGCGCCACTGGCGAGCGCGAAGTGAAAGCCATGGTGGTCGGTGAGATGGTCATGAACGAGCTCAAGCAGCTCGATGAAGTTGCCTATATTCGTTTCGCCTCGGTTTACCGGCGCTTCCAGGATCTCAATCAGTTCCGCGAGGAAATCGAACGACTTTCCCGGCGCGAGCGCGATGAAGACGCCTGAGCAGGATCGTCTGGATCGCTCGCACATGGCCCGTGCGCTGGAGCTGGCCGCGCGTGGCTTGTACACCACCGAGCCGAACCCGCGGGTCGGCTGCGTGTTGGTCAATGGCGGTCAGGTTGTCGGAGAGGGCTGGCACGTGCGTGCTGGCGAGGGGCACGCCGAGGTCAATGCACTGCGCGAGGCCGGTGACCGAGCCAGGGGGGCGACAGCTTACGTTACGCTCGAGCCCTGCAGCCACTTTGGCAAGACGCCGCCCTGTGCCGATGGGCTGATCGGGGCGGGCGTCGCGCGCGTGGTCGCTGCGATGCAGGACCCTAATCCGCAGGTTGCCGGACGCGGCCTGGCTCGATTGCGCGAGACCGGTATCGAAACCGATTGCGGCCTGCTCGGGGTCGAAGCTGCCGCCCTCAATCCGGGCTTCATCAAGCGCATGCAAACCGGCCGGCCTTACGTGCGAGTGAAGCTGGCAATGAGCGTCGACGGCCGCACCGCCATGGCCAGCGGCGAGAGCAAGTGGATTACCGGGCCGCAGGCGCGCGCCGATGTGCAGCGGCTGCGCGCGCGTAGTGGAGCAATCATCAGCGGTGCCGATAGCGTACTGCAGGATGATTCGGCCCTGACGGTACGCGCCGCCGAGCTGGGCCTGCCGCCCGCTCAGGCCGAAGCGGCAGCGGCCCGACCACCACTGCGTGTGCTGATCGACGGTCGCATGCGTGTTCCGCTGGACAGTCGCCTGTTCCGTGAGCCCGGCCCCATACTGGTGGTGTGTCGCGGTGTGCGGGGCCGCGAACAGGATTACGGGTTCGCTGGCGCCGAACTATTGACCCTGCCGGATGATGCCGGCGAACGGGTGGGCCTGCCGCAGCTCCTGGCTGAGCTCGGCGCACGGCAATGCAACGAAGTGCTCGTCGAATCCGGTGCCGGTCTGGCCGGAGCCTTCTTCCAGGCAGGCCTGGTCGACGAAGTCATCGTTTACATGGCGCCACGGCTGCTGGGTAGCCGGGCGCGACCGCTGTTGGAGTTGCCGATCGATAACATGGCTGGTGCCATGGATCTCGAAATAACCGACATGCGGGCTATCGGCCGGGACTGGCGTATCACGGCGCGACCGATTTTTCCTTCCTGAGAGTGTTTCATCATGCATAGCGGTGTGCAGGTCCTGTTGATCCTGATGGCGATCGCAGCGTTTCTGGGTGTCGTGTTCGAAGAAGTCATACATGTAAACAAGGCCAAGGTGGTGCTGTTCTTCGGCGCGCTCGCCTGGATGGTGCTATTCGTTGCTGCGCCTGACCTGGCCTTCCGCGAGCAGGTTCAGGCAGCGCTCAACCACAACATCACCGATATCGCCAGCCTGTGGCTGTTCCTGTTGGCGACCATGACGTTCGTGGCCTATCTCAACAAGAAAGGGCTGATCGAGAACATCATCTACTCGATCCTTCCGGCGCACATAACCGAGCGCAAGCTGCTGTTTCTGACTGGTCTGTTCTGCTTCGTCTTTTCGTCGATCGCCGACAACATTACCGCCACCCTGGTATCCATTGCGCTGGTTGTCAGCCTGAACCTGGAGCTGCGCAAAACGCTGCGCTTCGCCACGCTGGTGGTATTCGCGGTCAATTCCGGCGGCGTGGCGATGATCACTGGTGACGTCACCACGCTGATGATCTTTCTGGCCAACAAGGTAGAGATCACCAATCTCCTGCTGCTTGCCTTTCCGGCTTTGCTGGCTGTGTTGTTGCTGGCCGGGCTGCTGTCGGTCGGTCTAAGTGGCGAGGTCATGGTCCAGAAAAGCGAACTCAAGCCGATTCGCGGTGTGGACAAGGTTATCGCCGGCATTTTCCTGCTGACCATCCTCGGTACGATTGTCGGCAGTTTGCTGTTCGCCATCCCGCCGGTACTGAGCTTTCTCACCGGTCTGGCGGTCATGTTTCTGGTGGCGCGCTTTTTCAACGAAGACATCGATAACGACCCGATTCTCGAATACATCCGCGCCATCGAATTCGAAACGCTGCTGTTTTTTCTGGGTGTGCTGTTGCTGGTGGGGATGCTGCAGTTCATCGGTGTACTGCAGGGCCTCACTGCGCTATACGACGTAATGCCGACCCTGGGGGCGAACTTCCTGATGGGCCTGCTTTCGGCCCTGATCGACAACGTTCCGCTGACTGCCGCATTGCTCAAGTCCGATCTGGAAATGAGCACTGCCGAGTGGATGGGTCTGACTTATGCTGTCGGTGTGGGCGGTTCATTGCTTATAATCGGCTCCGCGGCCGGCATCGTGGCGATGAGCAAGGTGCCCGGCCTGACCTTCATGACATACCTGCGCAGCTTCGGGTTGCTGCTGATGGCCTTTGCCTTCGGCTTCCTGGCGGTATACGGCGTCGGCCTGCTCGTCGGCTAGGCGTCCATCTGAGAAGAGGCATTCTATGTTCACGGGCATCATCGAGGCGGTCGGTCAGATCCAGACCATGCAACCCAAGGGTGGCGACGTTCGTCTGTATGTAAAAACCGGTAAGCTCGATCTGGCTGATGTGAAGCTGGGTGACAGCATTGCGGTCAATGGCGTTTGCCTGACGGCGGTCGAGCTGCCAGGCGATGGCTTCTGGGCCGACGTTAGCCAGGAGACGCTGCGTCGCAGCGCGTTGGCGGGGCTCAAGCCAGGCAGCCGCGTCAACCTGGAAAAAGCCTTGACGCCGGCTTCGCGGCTGGGCGGTCATCTGGTCAGCGGACACGTCGATGGCGTGGGCAAGGTCGTTTCGATGGAAGAGGATGCGCGTTCCTGGCATTTTCGCATCGAAGCGCCGGCAGCGTTGGCACGCTACATCGCCGAGAAGGGATCGATCACCGTCGACGGTACCAGCCTTACGGTCAACGCGGTGGACGGCGCGATTTTCCACTTGAACATCGTGCCGCATACCATGCAGGAAACCATCATGGGCGGGTATCAGCCCGGGTGTGCAGTGAATCTTGAAGTCGATGTGATTGCCCGCTACCTGGAACGTCTGCTGCTTGGCGACAAGGCGGCCGAGCCTGGTCGCAAATCCGATATAAGTCTGGCCTTTCTCGCCGAGAATGGCTTCCTCAAGCCCTGATTCATGTGCCCGGGGAGGGCCAGATGAAACTCAATACCGTAGAAGAACTGATCGAAGACATCCGCGCCGGGAAGATGGTCATTCTCATGGATGACGAAGACCGGGAGAACGAAGGCGACCTGATCATGGCTGCCGAGGCCTGCCGTGCCGAGCATATCAACTTCATGGCGCGCCACGGTCGCGGTCTGATCTGCATGCCCATGAGCCTGGAGCGCTGCGAGCGCCTGCGCCTGCCATTGATGGTTCAGCGCAACGGTTCGGGCTTCGGCACCAAGTTTACCGTGTCGATCGAGGCCGCCGAAGGCGTGACCACCGGGATCTCTGCCGCTGACCGAGCGCGGACGGTTCAGGCCGCCGCTGCGCACAACGCGGTAGCCGAGGATATCGTCAGCCCCGGTCACATCTTTCCGCTGATGGCGCAACCTGGTGGGGTGCTGGCGCGCGCCGGACATACCGAAGCGGCGTGTGATCTGGCACGCATGGCCGGATTTGGCGAGTCGGGCGTGATTTGCGAGATCATGAACGAGGACGGCAGCATGTCACGGCGTCCCGAGCTGGAGGCTTTCGCCGAACAGCACGGGCTGAAGATCGGGACCATTGCCGACATGATTCACTACCGTCTGCTCAACGAGCGCACCGTTCAGCGCGTTGCCGAGCAGCCGCTGGATACCGAACTCGGCAGCTTCAATCTGGTGACCTTCCGTGACACGCTCGACAGCACCATCCACATGGCGCTGACCCTCGGCGAGATTCAGCCGGAGGAGCCGACGCTGGTTCGGGTGCATAACATGGATCCGCTTCGCGACCTGTTCATGGTTCGCCAGGAAGGCCGCTGGACGCTGCACGCAGCGATGGCGCGACTCAACGAGGAAGGACAAGGCGTGGTATTGCTGCTCGGTGGCCATATGGAAGGCGACGAACTGCTGCATCACGTCAAGCAGCTGGCTGGCGAGGAGCCGCCGGTGCGTCGCCCGGCGACCTACAACACGGTCGGTGCCGGCTCGCAGATCCTGCGCGACCTGGGCGTGCGCAAGATGCG
>CAYZFU010000092.1:9961-12390 GCA_964477725.1 uncultured Halopseudomonas sp. | reverse complement strand
CCCGCGACCACTGGCAGCGCGTGAAGCAGGGCCATGCCGGCGCCAACCTGATGCCGCTGATCGCCAGCAACCGCATCGGCCGCGAGGAGCAGGACGGCTACGACATCACCTTCTACGGCTCTTCCTTCATCGCCGACCAGTTTGGTGCCAAGGTGCAGGAAGCCGGCGAGACCGAAGAAACCGTACTGGTCCAGGAATTCGACCTGGATCGCATGGAGCACATCCGCAGCGCCTGGGGCGTCTTCCGCGACCGACGTCCGAACCTGTACGCACCGATCAAGACCCTCGACGGCAGCCTGGAGTCCTGATGTATACACTGCATAGTACGCCGCGCGCCGATGGCTACCGCATGCCTGCCGAATGGGAGCAGCACGGCCAGACCTGGATGGTCTGGCCGGAGCGTCCGGATAACTGGCGTCTCGGTGGCAAGCCGGCGCAAGCCGCGTTCGCCGAGGTGGCCCGCGCCATCGCCAGCTTCGAGCCGGTGACCATCGGTGTGTCACCGGCACAGTATTCGAATGCCAGCGCTCAGCTCGACCACCCGGCGATCCGCGTCGTCGAGTTGAGCAGCGACGATGCCTGGGTTCGCGATACCGGTCCGACCTTCGTGATCAACGGGCAAGGTGGTCTGCGCGGTGTCGACTGGATGTTCAACGCCTGGGGTGGCTTCGATGGCGGGCTTTACTGGCCCTGGCAGCGCGACGATCAGGTCGCCGACAAGATTCTCAGTCTGGAGCGCTGCCCGCGCTACCGTACCGAGGGCTTCGTGCTGGAAGGCGGGGCGATCCATGTCGATGGCGAGGGCACGGTCATCACCACCGAGGAGTGCCTGCTCAACCCGAATCGCAACCCGCACATGATGCGCGAGGAAATCGAACTAAAACTGGGCGACTACCTGGGCATCGACAAGGTCATCTGGCTGCCGAGTGGCCTGTTCAATGACGAAACCGATGGCCACGTCGATAATTTCTGCTGCTTCGTCCGACCCGCTGAGGTATTGCTTGCCTGGACGGACGATGAAGACGATCCCAACTACTTCCGCTGCCAGGCTGCCATCCGCGTGTTGCAGGCCAGCCGGGACGCCCAGGGCAGAGAGTTCATCATTCACAAGATGCCGATTCCCGGCCCGATCCATGCGACGGCTGACGAGTGCACCGGCGTAGACAAGGTGGCCGGCAGCCAGCCGCGCGATCCGTCGATTCGCCTGGCTAGCTCGTATGTCAATTTCCTCATCGTCAATGGCGGCATCATCGCGCCGGCCTTCGATGATCCGAAGGACGACGAGGCGAGGGAGATTTTGCAGCAGCTGTTTCCGGATCGCCGGGTGGTGATGGTGCCCGGCAGGGAGATTCTGCTAGGTGGGGGAAACATCCACTGCATTACGCAGCAGCAGCCGGCGGCGTAGGAATCAAGCTGAGGGTAAGGGGGCGCTGGTAGGTCCGCGAGGATGCCGAACATAAGGCATGACTGAGTGCATTCCTGTTCGCGGTCATGCCCGCTCCTACAGAGAAGCGATCAGGAATGCGGCGAAGCATAGCAGTACTGGGCAAGAACGTATTTTACGGACGCGTCACGGTTCTGAAGTAAATTTCGTATCTGGTGGCTTCGAGTCGCTCGGCTCCTGCGGACGCTGGCCTTCGCGTATCGCCTCCAGGTCCGCGAGCTCGTCCAGCTCGCAGACTGTACACTGTCCGTATTCCGGCCGGATCGTCTCGACATAGCGCACGCGCCGGCTGGCTGAGTGCCGGTCGGCGCTGACGCGATAACGTGGTCGGTCTTCGCTCATCTGGAGCGGCTCCGCTGGGGTATATCCGGTTGGACCCTGTTAGCCGCCCAGCAATTCCCTGCCCCGTGCAACCGCTGCACGCACCTGAGCTGGCGCTGTGCCGCCGATATGGTCGCGCGCATTCACCGAGCCTTCCAGCGTCAGCACTTCGAACACGTCCTGCTCGATCTGATCGCTGAACTGGCGCAGTTCATCCAGGCTCATGTCGGCCAGATCCTTGCCGCTATCCACGCCGTGCTTTACCGCATGGCCGACGATCTCGTGGCAGTCACGAAATGGCAGGCCCTTGCGTACCAGGTAGTCGGCGAGGTCGGTGGCGGTGGAAAAACCACGCCGTGCCGCTTCGCGCATGGCCTCGACCTTGGGCTGGATCGCCGGGATCATGTCGGCGAAGGCGCGCAGGCTGTCACGCAAGGTGTCGACCGCGTCGAACAGCGGCTCCTTGTCTTCCTGGTTGTCCTTGTTATAGGCCAGCGGTTGACTCTTCATCAGGGTCAGCAGACCCATCAGGTGACCGTATACCCGACCGCTCTTGCCGCGCACCAGCTCTGGCACGTCCGGATTCTTCTTTTGCGGCATGATCGAGGAGCCGGTGCAGAAACGATCCGGCAGGTCGATGAAGTTGAACTGCGAGCTGGTCCAC
>CAYZFU010000092.1:0-9951 GCA_964477725.1 uncultured Halopseudomonas sp. | reverse complement strand
AGCTCTTCGGAAAAGCGTGGCAGGTGCATCATCGAAAGCGCCGCAGCGGCGCAGAATTCGATGGCGAAATCCCGATCCGATACGCCGTCCAGCGAATTCCCGGAGATAGCTTCGAAGCCCAGCAATTCGCAGGTAACGCTGCGGTCGATCGGGTAGGTGGTACCTGCCAGCGCCGCGCTGCCCAGCGGCATGCGGTTGACCCGCTTGCGGCAGTCGGCCAGGCGCTCCGCGTCCCGCGCGAGCATTTCGAACCAGGCCAGCAGATGGTGTCCGAAAGTGACCGGTTGCGCGGTTTGCAGGTGAGTGAAGCCGGGCATGATCACATCGGCATGCTTGTCCGCCTGATCCAGCAACCCGCTCTGCAAACGCTTGAGTTCGCCCAGGATGATGTCGATCTCCTCGCGCAACCACAGGCGAATATCGGTGGCGACCTGATCGTTGCGCGAACGGCCCGTGTGCAGCTTCTTGCCGGTAATGCCAATGCGATCGGTCAGCCGTGCTTCGATATTCATGTGCACGTCTTCCAGGTCCACGCGCCAGTCGAACTCGCCCGCTTCAATCTCGGCCTGGATCTGTTTGAGCCCCTCGACGATCTGCTCGCGCTCGGCATCGCTGAGCACGCCGACCTTGGCCAGCATGGTGGCGTGGGCGATCGAACCCTGAATGTCGTGCTTGTACAGGCGCTTGTCGAAATCCACCGAGGCGGTGAAGCGGGCAACGAAGGCGTCGACCGGTTCGCTGAACCGTCCGCCCCAGGATTGATTGGTAGTCTTGTCTTGGCTCATGTCGGTGGATCCGTTTGCGCTGGGTGGGCGAATGCAGGCCGGTCCGTGTCGTGGTGGAAAACGCTTTGCGGTTTTCCACCCTACGGTAAAGGTATACGTAGGGTGGACAACGCGGAGCTTGTCCACCGGCGGCGCATGAATTCTAAGCAGCCTGACCACTCGCTGAAAGCCGCATAGCATACCATTTCCCGCTTGCGCGACGACGGCTGGCTGATCGACACTGCGCCGATGAAGAACGGATTCTGGACGCTGCTGAAAAAACCCTACCCGGGGGAAGATTTCTTCCTGCCCGATCTCTGCTCTTCCGTCGCGGTATTCACACTGGTGGTGCTCGCCGAACTGGTGGTCCTGCTGTGGGTTCTGGCGCAGCCGGTAGCTGGAGGGTTCGACTGGTTGCAGCTGGCGATGGCATCGCTGTTCGTGCAGTGGATCGTGCTGCTCTCGGCCGCGCTGCTGTGCCGCCTCCGTCCATGGATGCAGCGTCGACCGCTGGGTCTGGCCATCGCAGCCTGCTATGCGGTGGTGATTTCCCTGGTGTTGATATTCACCGTTCTCGGCGAGTGGGTCTTGCATCAGGGCATGCTCGGCGTACCGCGGCTGGACGGTGAACTGCTGCTCCGCCATGGGATGATCGCCGCGATCATGACCAGTCTCCTGTTGCGCTACTTCTATCTTCAGCAACAGTGGCAACGGCAGACCCAGGCCGAGCTGAAGGCGCGGCTGCAGTCGCTGCAATCGCGCATCCGTCCGCATTTTCTGTTCAACAGTCTCAACAGCATCGTTAGTCTGATCGGGTCGGCTCCGGACAAGGCGGAAAATGCCGTGCTGGATCTCGCTGACCTGTTTCGCGCCAACCTGGGAGAAGCCGAAGGCGTAGCCACCTGGGCCGAGGAGCATCGATTGTGCGAGGGATACCTGCGTATCGAGCAGTATCGCCTCGGTGACCGGCTGCGTGTGGAGTGGGACACCGATGCGCTGCCGGCGGACACGCCGATGCCGTTGCTTACGCTGCAGCCGCTTCTCGAAAACGCCATTCTGCACGGTCTGCAACCCAGCCTGAGTGGTGGCGATATCCGGATTCACGGAGTCTATCGAAGCGGGGTGGTTGAACTGGAAGTCTCCAACAGTTGTCCAGACGTGGTACATAGCCACCAGGGGGCGCGCATGGCATTGCAGAATATCCGGGCGCGTCTGGCCGCCTTGTTCGGGCCGCAGGCAAGCGTCGAAGCATGGCGCGACGGCCCGCGCTACTTCAGCAAGCTGGTCTATCCTTGTAGCAAACGTCCATAACCGCAGGAAGTCATTAAGGCATGAAAGTACTGATCGCCGATGATGAACCACTCGCTCGCGAACGCCTGGCCCGACTGGTCTCCGCGCTTTCGGGCTACACAGCATTACCGGAGACGGCCAGCAACGGCCAGGAAGTACTCGATATCGTAGCCGAGCAACACCCCGACATTGTCCTGCTGGATATTCGCATGCCCGGCATGGACGGTCTGCAGGCTGCCGCCAAGCTCAGCGAAATGAGCGAGGCGCCCGCGGTGGTGTTCTGTACGGCCCACGGCGAGTATGCGCTCGAAGCCTTTTCCGTGGCCGCGGTCGGCTACCTGCTCAAGCCGGTTCGCAGCGAAGATCTGGCCGAAGCCCTGGCCAAGGCGCAGCGACCCAATCGCATGCAGCTGGCCAACCTGGGCAAGGCTGGTGTGACCAGCGAGACCAACCAGGCCCGCAGTCACATCAGTGCCCGCACTCGTCGGGGTGTGGAGTTGGTGCCGATTGAAGAGGTGCTGTATTTCATCGCGGACCACAAATACGTCACCTTGCGGCACTGCGAAGGCGAGGTGCTGCTGGATGAGCCGCTCAAGGCGCTGGAAGACGAGTTTGGCGACTACTTCGTCCGGATCCACCGCAATGCACTGGTTGCTCGCAGTCGGATAGAGCGCTTGCAGCGCAGCGCCATGGGGCATTTTCATTTGCACCTGAAAGGCTTGCCGGAAGAAACGCTAACGGTCAGCCGACGCCATGTGCCTGGGGTTCGCAAGCTGATGGATCAGTTGTGATCCGCGCCGCGACGGCCGCCCGCGTGGATGCCTGTCAGGGCATGACGTATCATGCGGGCTGGTCCTGAAAGAGAATCCCATGAGTCGACATCTGCGTATTGCCACCCGCAAGAGCGCGCTGGCCCTGTGGCAGGCCGAGTACGTCAAGGCGCGCCTGGAAGAACTTCACCCGCATATTACCGTAAGTCTGGTTCCCATGGTCAGCCGCGGCGACAAGCTGCTCGACTCGCCACTGGCGAAGATTGGCGGCAAAGGCTTGTTCGTCAAAGAGCTCGAATCGGCGATGATGAATGACGAGGCCGACCTTGCGGTGCATTCGATGAAAGATGTACCGATGCATTTCCCCGATGGTCTGGGACTGTATGTCATCTGTGAACGCGAGGATCCTCGCGATGCGTTCGTTTCCAATCGCTACGAAACCGTTGCCAGCATGCCGGCCGGCAGCATCGTCGGGACATCCAGCCTGCGCAGGCAGGCCCAGCTGATGGCCCGTCGACCGGATCTGACCGTGCACTTTCTGCGTGGCAACGTGAATACCCGCCTGGCCAAACTCGATGCCGGCGAGTACGACGCGATCATTCTGGCTGCCGCCGGGCTCATGCGCCTCGGCTTCCACGAGCGCATCGGTTACGCCATGGCTCCCGAAGAAAGCCTTCCTGCGGGTGGCCAGGGCGCGGTGGGCATCGAATGCCGGACCGACGACACCGAGCTGCACGAATTGCTCGCTCCACTGAACGATATCGATAGCGGCCTGCGGGTGCGCGCCGAGCGCGCATTGAACCACCGGCTCAACGGCGGATGCCAGGTGCCGATTGCCTGTTATGCCGAGCGCGAAGCCGGACAGCTCTGGTTGCGCGGGCTGGTTGGGCAGCCCGACGGCAGTCGCCTGATCACTGCCGAGGCCCGCGGGCCGGAAGACGATCCGGAGAAGCTGGGTATCGCGGTGGCCGAGGACCTGCTGTCGCAAGGCGCGCAGGACATACTCGATGCGGTCTATCAGGAGGAGGGCGGTGCCCGATGAGCGGTCGGCTGCTGCTGACGCGTTCGGCGGAGGATAACCAGCGGCTGACGGGCAAACTGGCGGCAATGGGCATTGAAACGCTGAGCATGCCGCTGATCGATATCGAGCCATGCGAGGAAACCCAGGCCCAGCGTCAACAGATGCTCGATCTGGATCGCTATCAGGCGGTCGTGGTGGTGAGCCCGGTTGCGGCGCGGCAAGGGCTTCAGCGGCTGGACCGGTACTGGCCCCAGGCGCCACTAGGTATCGAGTGGCTGGCCGTAGGGGCTACTACGGCTTCGGTGTTGTCCGACTATGGACTGCCTGTGTGCAGACCTGAGGACGGTCAGGACAGCGAAGCATTGCTGCGCCTGCCGATCTGGCGAGAGCTGCTTGCTGCGCCGCACCTCAAGGTCCTGATCTGGCGCGGAGTAGGCGGGCGCGAGCATATTGCCGAGCACGTGCGCGGTGCTGGCGGCCAGGTCGACTATCTTGAACTGTACAGGCGTAAGCAGCCGGCGCGGCTGGCCGAACAACTCGAGGCCGCAGCCGAACAAGGGGTGCAGGGTATTCTCGTCAGCAGCGGCCAGGCACTCGAACACTGGTATGAGGCCGCTGCGCAGCAATGGACCGCCCAGCGACATTGGCGGTGCCTGGTACCCAGCCAGCGGGTCGCTAGTCGCGCCGCAGAGCTGGGCTGCACTGACATTGTGGTTTGTGATGGAGCGGACGACGCAGCGGTACTGGCTGCCATCGCCGCGCATCCGTTGACGCAACAAGGGGAACAGCGTGGAACCGACTGACAAGAATAAGCCGAAGGACGACATCGACGCCGCCAGCGATCCGGCAACTGCCAAGGCCGGTACTGATCCGGTTGCAGAGCTGGGCGGCTCCGAGCAGCCTGGAAGCGACAAGGATGCCAGGGCGGCCAAGCTCGCAGGAGCCAGCGCGTCCTCGGATAAGGGTTCGGCTGCTGACAGCCCGGTTAAATCGACCGACTCAGCCGCGGCGACTAAGGACGCAGGAAGCGGCACAAGTCGAACCACTGCCACCGATCCCAAAGACGCCTCGGCATCCAAAGCCGGAACCGGAACCGGAACCGGAACTGCTGCCGGTGCTGGCTCCGGCGGGACCAAGCCCCCCAGTCGGCCAGCCAAGTCTTCTTCGTCCGGCGGGCGCGGGCTCGCCTCGCTGGCTTTGCTCATAGCTCTGGCGGCCGGGGGGCTCAGTCTCTGGCAATGGTACAAGGGTCAGGCGGCTGAAGACGGCCCTGATGTGGCCTTGCAGGAGCGCCTCGAGCAGCTGGAGCAGGACCAGCGTCAGGCCAGCGAAACACAGGCACAGCGTCTGGAAAGCCTGCCACGCGCCGAGCAGCTGGAAGAAACCCGTCGGTTGGTCAACGACCTGCAGCGTAGTCAGCAGCAGCTACGCAACCGCCTGGAAGAGCAGGGCGATAATCGCACCGATTGGAAGCTCGCCGAGGCCGAGTATCTCCTGCGGCTTGCGTCGCTCAGGTTGATGGCAGCTCAGGATATCCGCTCCGCCAGCGAGATGCTCGAAGCGGTCGATCAGATCATGCGCGACCAGCCCGACAGCGGCGTGTTTCCGGTACGTGAGGCCTTGGCGCGCGTCCAGTCGGAGCTCAACGCCCTACCCAATATCGATCGTGCAGGCATATACCTGCGTCTGGCTGCTTTGAACGACCGCGTTGACCGCCTGGTTGCACTGCCTGTCCCGGAGTTCGAGCCCGGCTCGGCCGGTGCCGAGGACGAAGCCGCGCCGGATAGCACCTGGGCCGAACGCGTATTGGCGCGCCTGGAGCGCTATGTCCGGGTTGATTTCAAACGGGGCGAGATAATCACTCCGTTGATGGGCGAAGCAGAAATGCAGCGAATCCACCGTACTCTCCAGCTGACTATCGAGCAGGCGCAGTGGGCCGCGCTGCGCGGAGAGCAAGAGGTCTATCGCAGCAGTCTGGAGCGGGCCAACGAAGTTCTCGAGCGCTTCTTCGAACGGGATAACCAGCAGGCACAGGCGATGCGCGAACAGTTGTCCGCGCTTGCCGAGCGTCAGGTAAGCGCGACACCGCCGGACCTGGCACCGGTCCAGCGTGCGCTGAACGACTACATGCAGGACAGAGGCCAGTCTTCCGGCGGGGATGGGCAGGACCAGGAGGCGGCGAATGAATAAAAGCTATATCGCCATCCTCATCGTTCTGCTGGCCTCCGCTCTATTGGGGATGGCCATAGCAGAGGACCCCGGCTATCTGCTGATCGCCTGGCGCAACATGTCAATCGAGACCAGTATCTGGGTCGGTCTCGCCTTTCTGATCGGCCTGTGGCTGTTGTTCATGCTTGTTCGAGGGCTGATTCGCCTGCTTCGCGTTTCGGGACGGAAGGTTAATCCCTGGTCGCGGCACAACCGTGGCCGCCGCGCCAGTTCGGCAGCTACCCGTGGTCTGCTGGAGTTCGCCGAAGGACACTGGAGCCAGGCGCTGCGCCTGCTGAAACGCTCGGCACCTCATGCTGAACAACCCCTGATCAATTACCTTGCGGCAGCCAGGGCAGCCCACGAACTGGAAGACTACGCCGAATCGGATGGTTTGTTGCGCGAGGCCTATGACAATACGCCCAGGGCCGATGTCGCAATTGCCGTGACTCAGGCCCAATTGCAGATCGCCCGGGGTCAGAACGAGCAGGCGCTGGCTACACTGACCCGGCTGCGCAAGGATCATCCGAAGCATCTCTATGCGTTGAAGCTGATGAGTCAGTTGTATGTGCGGCTGGAGGACTGGCCGCGCCTGCAACAGATGCTGCCTGAGCTGCGCAAGCACAAGGTGCTGGGCGAAGCGGAACAGCAGGTGCTCGAGCATCAGGTGTATCTGGCGCTGCTCGCTCAGGCTGGCCAGCGGGCCTTGCAATTCGACCCGCCGCAGCCGGATCCCATCAACGGTGTCTGGAACCACGTGCCCAAGGCAATGCGGCACGATCCGACCCTGGTCGAAGCCTATTGCCTGCAGCTACGCGGTATGGGTGCGCAGGAGCTTGCCGAACAGACCTTGCGCGCGGAGCTGAAGCAGCAGTTCAACGACCGCCTGATACACCACTACGGATTGGTGCAGGGCAAGGATCCGGCCAAACAGTTGAGCACGGCTGAACAGTGGTTGGGCGAGCACCCCCATGATGCGGCACTGCTGCTGGCGCTGGGGCGGTTGAGTCTGCGCAACAGTCTGTGGGGAAAGGCGCGGGAATATTTCGAGGCGAGCTTCGCCAGCAAGCGAGATATTCAGACGTGTGCCGAACTGGTCCGACTGCTCGAGCACATGGGCGAGCATCAGGCTAGCGAAGACATGCTGCGCCAGGGCTTCGCCCTGATGGTGCATGATCTGCCCGCACTGCCCATGCCTGACAAGCGTTGAGCCGTGGCTGGGCCCCTCGGGGCTCGCTGTATCTGGTGGGTTACTCGCCTAAAGCAGCCCGGGGGGCATAGGCGAAAACGTCGGCATGCATATTCTGCTCAGGCATGCCGGCGGCGACCAACGTGTCCAGCGTTGCATAGACCATCGGCGGGGAACCGCTTACGAAAACCTCGTAATCACCGAGGCTCGCCAGGTCGGCGCTCACGGCCTGCGGCAGCAGGCCCTGACGGCCTGGCCAGGCTGCGTCATCACTCACCACCTGGTGCAGGTACAGGTTGGGCTGGCTGGCCCAGCTGTTCCAGAATGGCGCCTGGTAAAAATCCGCTGCCTCACGTACGCCCCAGTACAGGTGGATGGCCCGCTCGAAACCTCTAGCCAGACAATCCTCGATGATGCTCTGCATTTGTGCCAGGCCGGTCCCGGCAGCAATCAGAATCAGTGGTTTTTCAGGCAGCTGGCCGACATGACAGTCTCCCAGTGGCACTTTTACCCGCGCGATGCGATTGCGGCGCAGATGTTCCACCAGAGCGATAGTCGATTGCTCGCGTGCAAGAATCTGGAGTTCCAGTTCCCGATCATCGTTCGGTGCTGATGCGATGGAGAATGCTGAAGACTCGCCATCGTCGCGCTCGAGCAGCAGGTATTGTCCGGCGTGGTACCGCAAAGGCTTGCCGGCAGGTGTGCGCAGCAAGACTCGCCATACGCCTGCGCCGAGGTCGGTACAGTCGATAACCTGACAGGCCAGGCTGCGCATCGGCAGCTCATTGGGGCCGAGCACGTTTTCCCAGTTCAATTCGCAATCATCCAGCGGTCGGGAAATACAGGTGTAAAGCTCGCCTCGGTCAATCACCGCATCACCCTGGCGGGCGCTGCCGCTGATCAGGTGGGCAGCGCAGATGTGACAGTTACCGTTGCGGCAGCTTTGCGGAACGTCGAAGCCAAGGCGTTGCGCCGCAGCCAGAATGGTTTCGCCCGCAAGCAGCTCGATTTCGTGGCCGGACGGTTGCAACTTGACTCTGGTCATTCGATACCCAACTCGTTCCAGATGGCGTCGATGCGCTCTGTTACCGCTGTGTCCTGTTTGATCGCCACGCCCCACTCGCGCGTTGTTTCCCCCGGCCACTTGTTCGTCGCGTCGAGCCCCATCTTGCTGCCGAGACCGGACACTGGCGAGGCGAAGTCGAGGTAATCGATCGGCGTATTGTCGATCAAAACGGTGTCGCGCTTGGGGTCCATGCGTGTGGTAATCGCCCAGATCACGTCGTTCCAGTCGCGCACGTTCACATCGTCATCGGTAACGATGACGAACTTGGTGTACATGAACTGGCGCAGGAAGGACCAGACACCGAGCATGACGCGCTTGGCGTGCCCAGGGTACTGTTTCTTCATCGAGACGACCGCCATGCGGTACGAGCAGCCCTCAGGCGGCAGATAGAAGTCGGTAATCTCGGGAAACTGCTTTTGCAGGATCGGTACGAACACCTCGTTGAGCGCCACGCCGAGAATCGCCGGTTCATCCGGTGGCCGGCCCGTGTAGGTGCTGTGATAGATAGGCTTTTCGCGCTGGGTGATGCGTTCGATGGTGAACACCGGGAAGCGGTCCACCTCGTTGTAGTAGCCGGTGTGATCGCCGAACGGGCCTTCGTCAGCCATTTCGCCAGGATGAATGACGCCTTCGAGGACGATTTCGGCACTTGCCGGAACCTGCAGCTCCGACCCTCGGCATTTCACCAGCTCGGTGCGCTGACCGCGCAGCAGGCCGGCAAACGCATATTCGGACAGCGAATCCGGTACCGGTGTAACCGCGCCGAGAATGGTGGCCGGGTCGGCGCCCAGCGCAACGGCCACAGGAAACGGCTGGCCCGGGTGCTTGTCACACCACTCCTTGAAATCCAGGGCGCCGCCGCGATGACTGAGCCAGCGCATGATGACCTTGTTACGGCCGATCACCTGCTGTCGATAGATGCCGAGGTTCTGCCGCTCCTTGTTGGGGCCTTTGGTGACGACCAGCCCCCAGGTGATCAGCGGGCCGGCATCGCCTGGCCAGCAGGTCTGCACCGGGATGCGACCGAGGTCGACGTCATCCCCTTCGAATACGCTGGCCTGGCAGGGCGCATCACGCACTACCTTGGGCGCCATGGAGATGACCTTTTTGAAGATCGGCAGTTTGGACCAGGCGTCCTTCAAGCCCTTCGGCGGATCGGGCTCCTTGAGGAACGCCAGCAGTTTACCGATCTCACGCAGTTCGCCGACGTCATCGGCACCCATGCCCAAGGCAACGCGTTCCGGCGTGCCGAACAGGTTGCCGAGCACCGGCATATCAAAACCGGTGGGCTTTTCGAACAGCAGGGCCGGCCCACCCTTCCGCAGGGTGCGGTCGCAGATTTCGGTCATTTCCAGAACCGGCGAGACAGGGGTCTGAATGCGTTTCAGCTCGCCCCGTTGCTCGAGGCCCTTGATGAAGTCGCGTAGATCGGAGTATTGCATGGCAGCTTCGAGCCTCAAGCGACAAGCTGCGAGCAGTACGAGGAATGCGGCAGCCTGGGTGTCTGGTGCGCAAGCACATTATGCCGGCAAAGTGGCATGTTGGCAGTCGTAAAATGAAACAAGCTGCAAGCAGGGCAGAACCGCTTGCAGCTTCAAGCTTGTAGTTTGCGTGTTACTTGCGCTTCATCGACTGGAAGAATT
>CAYZFU010000091.1:0-12406 GCA_964477725.1 uncultured Halopseudomonas sp. | reverse complement strand
CATTGTATGCAGTTCATCGATAAACAAAATGACCCGGCCTTCCTGCTTGCCCAGCTCATTGAGAACTGCCTTGAGGCGCTCTTCGAACTCACCGCGGAACTTGGCGCCGGCAATCAGCGAGCCCATATCCAGCGACAGCAGCCGCTTGTCCTTCAGACCATCCGGCACCTCGCCGTTGACGATGCGCTGGGCAAGGCCTTCGACAATGGCAGTCTTGCCCACGCCGGGCTCGCCGATCAGCACCGGGTTGTTCTTGGTGCGGCGCTGCAACACCTGAACGGTACGGCGAATTTCATCGTCACGGCCGATGACCGGGTCGAGCTTGCCGTCTTCGGCTTTCTTGGTCAGGTCGACGGTGTATTTGTCCAGCGCCTGGCGTGATTCCTCGGCGTTGGCATCGTTGACCGATTCGCCGCCGCGCAGGTTTTCGATGGCGGTCTCCAGCGCCTTTTTCGATACGCCCTGCCCCAGCAGGATCTTGCCCAGCGCAGTGGACTCATCCATCACCGCCAACAACACCAGCTCACTGGAAATGAACTGATCACCGCGCTTTTGCGCCAGGCCGTCAGC
Organism: uncultured Halopseudomonas sp.; assembly: GCA_964477725.1. Classification (GTDB taxonomy): domain Bacteria; phylum Pseudomonadota; class Gammaproteobacteria; order Pseudomonadales; family Pseudomonadaceae; genus Halopseudomonas. The sequence goes on along the minus strand of CAYZFU010000091.1, from coordinate 11,836 downwards.
CTTGTTCAGAAGACGCGCCAGGTCCTGAGAGAGGTTTACGTCACCCGTGGGGTTGGAAACGGTCGGCAGCCTGTCGACTGCATCGACCAGTGCCGCACGCAGGGCGTTTATATCGAAGCCGACCTGACGCAGCAGCGGCTTGATCGAGCCTTGCTGCTGGTCGAGGAGCGCCAGCATCAGGTGGGCGGGTTCGATCTGATTATGGTCACGGCCAACCGCCAACGACTGGGCGTCGGACAGGGCCACCTGTAGTTTGCTGGTTAAACGGTCAATGCGCATGGATCTTGTCCTGTCTTGAAGGCCGGTCAGTCCGGCAGGTTCAATGATTGATGGACTTTAGATAGGGTCGATTATGGGCCTTTCAAGCCCTTTCGCATTGACGGGAGTCAAAATTTTGTCGGATACCGATGATGCTCAGTGCGCGAGCCAGATCAGCGAGGCGAAGCGGCCCGTCTGACCGTCGAGGCGATAGGAATAGAAGCGTTCGGCATCCGAGACGGTGCAAAGCCCGCCCCCGTAAACCGCCTCGACGCCTGCCAGCTCCAGGCGCTGGCGTGCCAGACGATAGATGTCTGCCAGATAATGGCCGGGGCGGACAGAGGGTTTGAAGGCCTGCAAGGCTACCGGATCGTGATCGACAAAGGCCTGACGGACCTCTTCCCCCACTTCGAACGCATCCGGCCCGATCGCCGGTCCCAGCCAGACCAGGAGGTCTTCGGAAGGTACCTGCAGGGCCCTCATCGTCTGCTCGATAATGCCGGCAGCCAGCCCACGCCAGCCTGCATGCGCCGCGGCTACCCGCGTGCCGGCCCGATCGCAGAACAGAATCGGCAGGCAGTCCGCCGTCATGATGGTGCAGGCAATACCCGGCTGATCCGTCCAGCTGGCATCAGCATCGACCACCCGGGAGGCATCGGCACGCACCACTTCTACGCTATGGGTCTGCTCCAGCCAGGCCGGCTCGCAGCCCAGCGCTTCGACCAGCCGCTGGCGATTGGCCGCAACGGCGCAGGCATCATCCCCAACGTGGGTGCCAAGATTCAGACCGGCCCACGGTGCCTGGCTCACCCCGCCGCGGCGCGTGGTGATACAGGTACGTACACCCGGCGGCGCTGGCCAGTCCGCACGGAGCCAGTCGCTATTCATTCCTCGATCTCGCCGTCATCGCGCAGCATCGCCAGAAGCTGTTGCATGTCTTCAGGCAGCGGTCTTTCCCAGCGCATGGTGCGGCCGTCATCCGGATGTTGCAGCTCCAGCCGGCGAGCGTGCAGCGCCTGACGCGGGAACTCGCGGAGCATCCTGATCAGCGCCTGGCTGGCTCCCGGCGGAATACGCAGTCGGCCGCCATAGGTCTGATCACCCACCAACGGGTAATGAATGTGGCTCATATGCACCCGAATCTGGTGGGTGCGCCCGGTCTCGAGTTTCACCTTTACATGGGTGTGCGCACGGAAACGATTGATCACACGGTAGTGACTGACCGCCTCCTTGCCGCCGGCGACTACCGCCATCTTCTGCCGGTTGGTGCCGTGCCGGGCAATCGGCTGGTCGACCTTGCCGCCGGCGGTCATCACGCCCACCACCACACATTCATATTCGCGCGTGACCGTGCGAGCCTGCAGCTGGTTGACCAGATCGTTCTGCGATTCCAGGGTCTTGGCCACCACCATCAGTCCGGTAGTGTCCTTGTCCAGACGGTGAACGATACCGGCTCGAGGCACCTTGGCCAGCTCGGGTGCGTGATGCAGCAGAGCATTGAGCAAGGTACCGTCCTGATGCCCTGCAGCCGGATGCACCACCAGGCCGGCCGGTTTGTTGATCACCAGCAGCGCATGGTCTTCATAAACGATATCCAGCTCGATCGCCTCGGGCTGCCAGTCACCCTGCGTCTCGCGTTCGGCGTCGAGCTCAAGCAACTCGCCCCCATACACGGTATCGCGGGTGCGAACGGTCTTGCCGTCCATGGTCAGACTGCCGTCCTTTATCCAAGTCTGCAGGCGCGAGCGCGAAAAATCGGGGAATAACTGGGCAGCGACCTGGTCGAGGCGCTGGCCTCCTGACTCGGGGGCAACCTGGGCGGACAAGCGGATGCGATCTGACATGAGAACTCACGTAAAGCGCACAAAAGGCGCCGGACGCACAGGCCGAATACCGTTTTGGTTTTCGCCTCTGCGCTGTGGTTAAATACGGCTTCTTCGAGGCACCTGCCGAGCAGGCGGCGTGCCAGGAAACGAGGTCCAACTATAACAGGACGCCCACCCAGGCAACAGCTTGCGGTCGTCCATCCGGATGTCACATATGTCGATGAAACACCTGTTGCTGGTCGGTTTGTTCGCCCTGTTGGCGGCCTGTTCTTCCAACACCAAGACGCTTGACGAGGCACTCAGCGAGTCCGAGCTGTACAGCATGGCGCAGGAAGATCTGGATGCCCGCAATTTCGGCCCGGCGATCGAAAAGCTGCGCGCGCTGGAATCGCGCTACCCGTTCGGCCGCTTCGCTGATCAGGCGCAACTGGAACAGATCTACGCTTACTACCAGAACATGGAGCCGGAAGCGGCTCGCTCGTCGGCCGATCGCTTCATCCGCCTGCATCCGCAGCATCCGAACGTCGACTACGCCTATTACATGCGCGGCATGGCTTCCTTCACCCGCGACCGTGGCATTTTCGAGCGCTTCCTGCCTCTGGACATGACCCGTCGCGATCCAGGAGCGGCGCGCGACTCCTTCAACGAGTTCGCCCAGTTGGTCGCCCGTTTCCCCGACAGCCGCTACGCTGCGGACGCACGCCTGCGCATGGTGTACCTGCGCAATCTGCTGGCCGCCTCCGACGTCCATATCGGACACTATTACCTCAAGCGCGGCGCATTGGTGGCCGCAGCCAACCGCGGCCGTTATGTGGTCGAGAACTTCCAGCAGACGCCTGCCGTGCCGGATGGCCTGGCGCTGATGGTCGAAGCTTACAACCGACTGGCGCTGGAAGAGCTGGCCAACAAATCATTGACCGTGCTGCGAGCCAACTATCCAGATCACCCGAGCCTGGAAGACGGTGAGTTCCGCCACCACGTCGAACCGGCACAGCGCGACGCAGGCTGGGTCGAATCGATGACCGTAGGCGCGCTCGATAGACTGCTGACTCCGCCCCGTGTGGGTGGCACTACCGTAGCCGAGCGCGAAATGGAACGGCAGTATCAGGACGCTCGCTCGGCAATCCCCAGCGACATCCGTACGCCAGTAGAGGAACAGGAACGCGGACGCTCCTGGTTCAACCGCCTCACCTTCGGTCTGTTCGACTGATATCGATCCCGGGTGTGCAGTCTCGGCTGTACATCCGGCGACTTACCCCGGCACCTCGTCGTCGCCATCCCAGTCTAAAGGGCTGAATGACGATTTCATCGTTACCCGGCGCGGCAAAGCTGTCACCGGTGACGTACCGAGCTATGGCCCTTCGGCTGCTTCGGCTACACTGGCGCCTCTCCGATTTTCACTACAGGGATGACGATGGGCCTCATCAAGTTCATTCTGCTGTTGATCGTCCTGTTCGCAGCATTCACGTTCTGGCGTCAATGGCAGGCGTGGCAGACCAGCAAGCGCAAACCACCCCCGACCGCCGACAAGCCGCCGCTGATGGTGCGTTGTGTACACTGCGGCGTGCATTTGCCGGAGGGACAGGCGATACGCGAGGACCAGAACTGGTACTGCAGCGTCGAGCATCTCGAAGCGGACCGCAATGGCTAGGCAGGTGGATTCGCAGCGCGCTCGGATTGTCCGGATCTATAACGTCTACCGAGTAATCCTGGGATTTCTGCTTGCATTGTTGAGCACCTCGCTGCGCGAGGGAGTGCTCGACCTTGCCAATCCCGAGCTGTACGAAGCGGCGAGCTGGGTTTATCTGCTGGTCAACGTGGCCATTGCGCTGATGCTTCATCAGGGCCGCCACGATCTGCATCTGTTCGCGATGGCCGTGCTGGATATTTTCCTGCTCAGCCTGCTGTTCTACGCAGCCGGCGGTGCCGGCAGCGGATTCGGCAATCTTTTGTTGATTCCGGTGGCCACCGGCAACATTCTGCTGCACGGCCGGATCGGTCTGCTGCTCGCAGCGCTGGCCAGTCTCGCGCTGATGTATCTGACGTTTTTTCTCAGCCTGTCGATGCCGGCCCTGCCGCAGAATTATCTGCAGGTCGGCGTGCTTGGCTGCATTTTCTTTGCCGTCGCGCTTTTCGTGCAGCGGCTCAGTCGCAAATTGCAGCAGTCGGAGTCATTGGCTCAGCAGCAGGCAGTCAGCCTGGCATCGCTGGAAAAGCTCAACAAGCTGATCATTCAACGCATGCGCACCGGAATTGTCGTGGCCAATGCCCGCCATCAGGTGCTGCTGGCCAACGAAGCGGCCGCACAGATGCTTGGCAAGCCGATCATGCGTGAAATGGAGCTCGAAGGCTTGTCGCCCTCGCTCGCGCAGCGGTTACAACAATGGCAGCAATACCCGTCGATCCGCACCCTGCCCTTCCAGAATCACAGCGGCGGTGCCGAGCTCATGGCCAACTTCAAGCCGCTCACCCAGACTGGCGAGGAGGCGGTGCTGATTTTTCTGGATGACAACGCGCAGGTCGCCCAGCAGGCACAGCAACTCAAGCTCGCCTCCCTGGGCCGCCTGACGGCCAGTATTGCCCATGAGATCCGCAACCCGCTGGGCGCGATCAGCCATGCGGCGCAACTGCTCGGCGAATCGGCGCAGCTCAGCGAACAGGATCAGCGTCTCAGCGAAATCATTCAGCAGCATTCCAAGCGCATGAATCGAGTTATCGAGACGGTGCTCGAGCTGTCACGCCGGCGTCCGAGCGAGCCGCAGCTGGTCGATCTTCGGTTATGGGTCGAGCAATTCCTTCGGGACTTCGAACCATCCAGGCTACCCAGCGACGTGATCGAGCTGGAGTGCGAGGAGCAGTCCAACGGCGACGCGATTCTCACGCGGATGGACCCCAACCAGCTCAGCCAGGTAATCGGCAATCTCTGCCAGAACGCCTTGCGCTACAGTGGCCGCGAAGGCGACTCGCGCGCCATCTGGATCCGCCTGTATATCAACCGCGAGACCGATCTGCCAGTTCTCGAGGTCATCGACCACGGACCGGGCATCGACCCCGACCACGTCCCGCACATTTTCGAGCCGTTCTACACCACCGAGGCATCGGGTACCGGCCTGGGCCTATATATTTCACGCGAACTGTGCGAGAGCAACCAGGCTCGACTGGAGTACGAGCCACTCGAGCCTCGCGGATGTTGTATGCGCATCACGTTCGCCCACCCCAAACGCTTGGTATGATGGATCACGCCAACCGGACAGCAAGGAGCACATCCAATCCCCATGACTAGCCCGCTGGTTTTGATCATTGACGACGAGCCGGACATTCTCGAGCTGCTCGATATGACCCTCAGGCGCATGAACATGCGCACTCGCAGCGCAACAACCCTGACTGCGGCGCTGGGCATGCTGCGCGAGGAACGGTTCGACCTGTGCCTGACAGACATGCGCCTTCCCGACGGCGACGGCATGATGGTGGTAAGACATGTGCAGCAGCACTGCCCTTCGCTGCCAGTCGCCATGATCACCGCCTACGGCAGCCTGGATACGGCGATCACCGCGCTGAAAGCAGGTGCCTTCGACTTTCTCACCAAACCGGTCGACCTGCAGCGGTTGCGCGAACTGGTCAACAGCGCGCTGCGGCTGAGCAGCAAGGCAGAGCCGGAACCTGACACGGCGGTCGACGACCCGATACTCGGGCTATCCGCTCCGATCCAGCAGTTGCGCGGACAGATAGCCAAGTTGGCGCGCAGCCAGGCGCCGCTATATATCAGCGGAGAATCGGGCAGCGGCAAGGAACTGGTCGCCCGCCGCATCCATGCCCTTGGTCCGCGCGCCAATCACCCCTTCGTGCCGGTCAACTGCGGGGCTATTCCCTCGGAACTGATGGAAAGCGAATTCTTCGGCCATCGCAAGGGCAGCTTCACCGGCGCCGTGTCGGACAAGCCTGGCCTGTTCCAGGCAGCCAAGGGCGGCACCCTGTTTCTCGACGAGGTGGCTGACCTGCCGATGGCCATGCAGGTCAAGCTGCTGCGGGCCATTCAGGAGAAAGCCGTACGCCCGGTTGGCACGCAGCAGGAGGAAACCGTGGACGTGCGGCTGCTGTGCGCCACGCACAAGGATCTGGCTGCGGAAGTTGCCGCCGGCCGCTTCCGCCAGGACCTGTTCTACCGGATCAACGTCATCGAACTGAGCGTACCGCCGCTTCGCAAACGCCGCGAAGACATCCCGCTCCTGGCCCGGCATATCCTCGCTCAACTGGCCGCCCGCAACGGTCTGCCGGTACCCAAACTGACCAACGCCTGCCTGGAGCAGCTTTGCAATTATCGATTCCCGGGCAACGTTCGTGAGCTGGAGAACACCCTGGAGCGCGCCTTCACCCTGTGCGAAGGCAATCTGATCGACGCAGAGGACATCCTGCTTTCCGGCATCGCCAGCAGCAGCGAAGAGAACCTGTCGCTGGGCGATATCGACTCGCTCGAAGACTATCTGGACGATATCGAGCGCAGGGCGATTACCCAGGCGCTGGAAGAAACACGCTGGAACAAGACTGCCGCAGCGAAACGCCTGGGCCTCACCTTCCGCTCCCTGCGCTATCGGCTGAAAAAACTCGGCATGGAAGATTGACGATCAGGCGATCGAACCCAGCCGCAACGCCGGCGCGTAAGGTGCTGGATCGATAGCTGGTTGGCGTCCGCAGATCAGATCGGCGACCAAGCGACAGGACGCTGGTGCCAGTACCAGCCCGTTGCGGTAGTGCCCTGCGTTCAGCCACAGGCCACTGTACCCGGGCACCTCGCCGATGAAAGGCACGCCATCGGGCGAGCCTGGCCGCAATCCGGCCCACTGCCCGACCGGCTCCTGCGCAGCCAGACCTGGCAACAGATCCAGGGCCGACTGGCGCAAGGAAGCGAAGGCCTCGACCGTTGTACTCGCATCGAAGCCGGTATGCTCGAGCGTACTGCCGATCAGGACGTGTCCATCCTGCCTGGGAATCGCATAGCGTCCATCGAACAGCACCATGCTCGGCAACCAGCCTGGCGCGCAGCGGTAGAGCTGCATCTGCCCCTTGACTGGCTGAACCGGCAGCTCCAAGCCCAGCGTCGCAAGCCAATCCCCGCTCCAGGCGCCAGCGGCAATGATCACCCTGTCGGCATGAAACGACCGCCCGCCGGCCCGTACGCCATGCACCCGCCCGCCGGTAACCAGCAGCTCATCAGCCGGACACTGTTCAACCAAGGAGAAATTCAAATCCGCATTCAAGCGCATCAGTAAAGCGGCCAGCAGACGCGGATTGCGTACGTTGGCCAGGTCGTCCTGCCACAGGGCCGACTGGTAGCCCGGCGCGAGCTCCGGAACCTGGCGGTAGATGAAGCTGGCGTCGACGCGGCGCAACGGCTGCCCACGACCGGCCGCCCAGGCAAGCGCCTGCTCCTGTTCGGCATGGTCCAGCCACATCAGACCGCAGCTGCTTACCTCGGGATCGATCCCGGTCTGTCGTTCCAGTTGTTCGGCCAAACGGGGGTAGTAGCCCTGAGACCAGGTCGCCAGCGCCTGCACCGGCTCGCCGTAGCGCCAGGGATACAGCGGCGAGACGATTCCACCGCCGGCCCAGGACGCCTCTCGCCCGGCGCGTTGTCGTTCGAGCAACGTAACCCGGATGCCGGCTTCGAGCAGATTGAGTGCCGTCAGACAACCCATGATACCTCCGCCGACGATGATGACCTCTTGCATGCCGCTCTCTCTGTAACCTCATTGCCAGGCGCCGAGCTTAAACTACCCTCAGGAGGAATCGCTATGATCTGAAGCAAGGAGCCGGCTCGCCGGGTGTGTCAGCAAGGCGTGCGATTTAGACTATTCGCCTAGGTTTTGTATGTATTACCGCCTCGGAGAAACCGGTATCATTGGCGCAGTTTCACGCAAGAGGCGACATGTTAATGACAGCAAAAAACGTAGATGTCTTGCTGGTCGGTGGTGGTGTCATGAGCGCTACACTAGGAATGTTGCTCAAACAGCTCGATCCCGCTATGACCATTACCCTGGTCGAGCGTCTGGATCACGTGGCTCACGAAAGCACGGACGGCTGGAACAACGCAGGCACCGGTCATGCCGGCTACTGCGAGCTCAACTACACACCGCAAGGCCCCGATGGTTCGATCACCATCGACAGGGCGCTGGGCATCAATGCTTCGTTCGAGGTATCGCTGCAGTTCTGGTCATACCTGGTCGAGCAGAATATCCTTCCCGCTCCCAACAAGTTTATCAACCCTACCCCGCACCAGAGCTTCGTCTGGAGCGAGAAAGACGTAGCGTTTCTGCGTAAGCGGCAGGAGCTGCTCAGCGCCCATCATCTGTTCGCGGATATGAAATTCAGCGATTCGCCGGAGCAGATCCGCGAGTGGATGCCGCTGGTCATGGACCAGCGCAACCCGGCGGACAAAGTCGCAGCGACTCGAGTCGAGTACGGCTCCGATGTCGACTTCGGCTCGCTCACCCGCAACATGATCGACTGGCTGAAAAAGCAGGAAGGCTTCGATCTGCACCTGCGCCATTCGGTCGAGTCGCTGCGCAAGAGCAAGAGCCGTGGCACCTGGCGGGTGAAGGTCGAAGATGATGCCAATGGCGGCGAAAAGGAATTCAATGCGCGTTTCGTTTTCCTCGGTGCCGGCGGCGGCTCGCTCCCGCTGCTGCAGAAATCGCATATCGACGAAAGCCAGGGCTACGGCGGTTTCCCGGTAAGCGGTCAGTGGCTGGTGTGCCAGAAGCCGGAGATCGTCAAGCAGCACCGCTCCAAGGTGTATGGCAAGGCAGCGGTCGGCGCACCGCCGATGTCGGTGCCTCACCTGGATACGCGCATCATCAACGGCGAGCCGGCGCTGCTGTTCGGTCCCTTCGCCGGCTTCACGACCAAGTTTCTGAAGAAGGGCTCGGTGTTCGATCTCTTCTCTTCGGTCCGCCGGTATAACGTGGCACCGATGATGGCGGTCGGACGCGACAACCTGGACCTGACGCGCTACCTGATTTCCGAATCGTTCCAGTCGCACAAGGATAGGGTCGCCTCGCTGCGTAACTATTTTCCGCAGGCGCGAGAGGACGACTGGAAACTGCAGAACGCCGGAATGCGTGTGCAGATCATCAAGAAGGACGCCAAGGGTCACGGAAAGCTAGAGTTCGGCACCGAGATTGTCGCGGCCAAGGACGGCACGTTGGCCGCCTTGCTAGGCGCATCACCCGGTGCGTCTACTGCGGTCCAGGCGATGCTGGACGTGTTGCAGCGCTGCTTCAAGGACAAACTATCCACGCCGGAATGGCAGGAGCGCATTCGGGATCTGGTGCCTTCTTACGGTCAGTCTCTGGTCAACGATGCCGAACTGCTGAAGCAAGTTCGCAGCCGCACGCTAGGTACTCTGGGTCTGGTGAAGTCGTGAAGTGAATGCCGGCGGGGCTCCCGCCGGTGTGCTATTCGCTGCGTTGTTCCGACGCTTCAACGAAGCGTCGTTTGCGCTCCTCCGTCGCCGGATGCGTCGAGAGAAACACCCCAAGGCCACTCCCTTCTCCGCTGCTGCCAGAGCAGCTCCCAACCGGCGCATGATCGCCGAGAGCAGCATCGGCAACCAGCCGACAACCAAACTCACTGACGTCTCACATCGAGCTCGACACCCTGCGCCGCCAGCTCGTCGAATGCGTGGTCCAGATCGTTTTTCAACCGGTCCGCAAAGCCACTCTTGCGAGACATTACAAAACGCATCGGCTGCTCCGCCACCGTAACGAACGGCAAGGGTTCAATACCGAGGCGAGCCACGATGGGGTCGACCTGGGCGCGGTAGTCGAGCAGATAGTCACCCCGCCCACGTAACAGCATGTTGACTGCGCCGGCATGCGAGCTTCCCCGGTGAAGCCGCATGCCCAGCTTGACGTCATGCAAAGTGTGCAACAGATCGTTGGTATAGGTGTAATTGGTAATCAGGATGATGCGCTTGTTGGAGAGTCCGTCCGGCCAGTCAGGCAGCGAGGATCCCGGAGGCGCGTACAGGTTTATCCCGACCAGCCCTAGCGTTCTGTCAGTGAGCTGCGTGTGGTTCTCCAGCCCGGGTTTGCTGATCACACCCGGCCAGACATGCACCGAGCCGTCTTCGAGACCGCGCCAGATTCGCGCCGGAGGCATTATGCGGATTTCATGGGGGTAACCGGCCTGATCCAGAAGCAGGCGGGTCAGCTTGACGGTCTTGCCTGCAGGCAGGCCTTTGTCATCGGCGAACGAATAGCCGGGGAACGGCATCAGGCCGACCTGTACCAGCGGCTTGCGGGCTTGGTCATCTGCTCTGGAGGGCAGCACCGTCAGGCCCATCAGCACAACGAGGGCAATCGTGAGACGCTTCATGCCGAGCGCTCCTGTTCTTGTTTTCGCCCATGCTAATCCCACCGCGCCGGCATGCCAAGCGGCCATTTGCCACATGCAAAAAACCCCCTGACAGAACCTGGCAGGGGGTCGGTACCACAGCGAAAGAGTCCAGCCGGGACGGCACGGACTCTTGCAGCTAGCTGAGTAAAATCAGTCGGCGTATACCGGCAGGCGCTGGCAGATCTGCTGCACCTGGCCTCGAACGCGCTCGATAACCGACTCATCGCCCATGTTCTCGAGAATATCGCAGATCCAGCCCGCCAATTCGCGGCAATCAGTTTCGTTGAATCCGCGGGTTGTCACCGCCGGCGTACCGATGCGCAGGCCCGAGGTCACGAACGGCGAACGCGGATCATTCGGTACCGCATTCTTGTTGACGGTGATGTGCGCACGACCCAGCGCAGCATCCGCATCCTTGCCGGTAATGTCCTGCTTGATCAGCGACAGCAGGAACAAATGATTCTGCGTGCCGCCGGAGACCACGTCGAAGCCGCGCTCGATGAATACACCGGCCATGGCTTGGGCGTTCTTGACCACCTGCTGTTGGTAGGTCTTGAAGTCCGGGCTCATTGCTTCCTTGAAGCAAATCGCCTTGGCCGCGATGACATGCATCAGCGGGCCACCCTGGCCACCGGGGAATACGGCCGAATTGAGCTTTTTCTCCAGCTCTTCGTTCTTTTTCGCCAGAATCAGGCCACCACGCGGACCGCGCAGAGTCTTGTGCGTAGTGGTGGTCACCACGTCAGCGAACGGCACGGGGTTCGGATAGACGCCTGCCGCGACCAGACCTGCCACGTGTGCCATGTCGACGAACAGGTAAGCACCGACCTTGTCGGCGATCTCGCGGAAACGGGCAAAGTCCAGCACCTGCGAGTAGGCAGAGAAGCCGGCAATGATCATCTTCGGCTTGTGCTCGACAGCGAGGGCCTCGAGTTCGTCATAGTCGATCAGGCCGGTCTCGGTGTTGATGCCGTACTGCACGGCGTTGTAGTGCTTGCCGGAAAAGTTGACGCCAGCACCATGGGTCAGATGCCCGCCATGCGCCAGGCTCATGCCCAGCACGGTGTCGCCGGGCGTGAGCAGCGCCTGGAATACGGCTGCGTTTGCCTGCGAACCGGCATGCGGCTGGACGTTGGCGTAATCGGCACCGAACAGCTGCTTGGCGCGGTCGATTGCCAGCTGCTCGGCGATGTCGACGTATTCGCAACCACCGTAGTAGCGCTTGCCCGGGTAGCCTTCGGCGTACTTGTTGGTCAGGGCCGAACCCTGCGCCTGCATGACCGCAGGGCTGGTGTAGTTCTCGGATGCGATCAACTCGATATGCTCTTCCCGACGCTGCTCCTCCTGCTGCATTGCAG
>CAYZFU010000090.1:0-12444 GCA_964477725.1 uncultured Halopseudomonas sp. | reverse complement strand
AAGCGCTGGAACTTGCCCGTCAATGCATGCCAAGCGCGATCGTGCTGGATGTGGGATTACCCGATCAGTCCGGTCTGTCGGTTCTTGACCGTCTCAAGCGCGACGTGCGAACCCGCCACATTCCGATCCACATCATCTCTGCGGACGACTACTCGGAACGTGCGTTATCCATGGGCGCCATCGGTTATGCGCTGAAGCCGGTGCAGCGCGATCAATTGGTTAACGTGCTCAAATCGCTCGAAGCAAAGGTGTCGCAGAATCTGCGTCGCGTCCTGATCGTGGAGGATAACGAGGTTCAGCGAGAAGCGGTGAGCAACCTGATCGGCTCGCACGACGTGGAAACTGTCGGTGCCGGGACGGCCGCCGAATGTCTGGCACTGCTCACGCAGCAAACGTTCGACTGCATGGTGCTTGACCTGTCGCTCCCGGACGCATCGGGATTCGAGCTTCTGGAAACACTGAGTCAGGATCCTGCGCATTCGTTCCCGCCGGTCATTGTCTACACCGGGCGAGTGCTCACCCGCGAAGAAGAACAAATGCTGCGCGGCTATTCAAAGTCGATCATCATCAAGGGCGCCAAGTCGCCCGAGCGGCTTCTCGATGAAGTGACGCTGTTTCTCCATCAGGTGGTATCCGAGCTGCCGGACGAACAGCAAAAGATGATTCGCAAGGCGCGCAATCGTGACGCTCTGCTTGAAGGTCGGCGCATCCTGGTAGTGGAAGACGACGTGCGGAATATCTACGCGCTCACCAATATCCTCGAGCCTCGCGGTGCGATTATCGAGATCGCACGCAACGGGGAGGAGGCGCTGCAGAAACTGGAGCAGTCACTTAGCGAGCCTGAGAACCACATCGATCTCGTGCTGATGGATGTCATGATGCCGGTCATGGACGGTCTGACGGCGACCCGCCATATCCGCAAAGACCCGACCTGGAAGAAGTTGCCGGTCATCGCGCTGACAGCCAAAGCCATGCCCGACGATCAGCAGCGATGCATTGACGCGGGCGCTAACGACTACATGGCCAAGCCACTCGATGTGGAAAAGCTGCTGTCCCTTGTCCGGGTCTGGATGCCGCAATGACCGATACCTATGAGAAGGTAGAGGACATCGAGATCCGCCTGCTTCTCGAGGCTCTTTATCACCGCTACCACTATGATTTCCGCAACTACACCATGGCATCGGTGCGACGCAGGCTGCGTCAGGCCAGGGAAAATCTAGGCTTCGCGACCATATCCGCGATGCAGGAGCGCGTGCTGCATGACCCTGGCATGCTGCCGCAAATGCTGCGCTATCTCACAGTGCAGGTCAGCGAAATGTTCCGCGACCCCAGCTACTTTCTGGCCATTCGGGAGGCAGTGGTTCCTCATCTGCGTACCTACCCTTCGCTGAAAGTCTGGATCGCAGGTTGCAGTACTGGTGAGGAACTGTACTCTCTGGCCATCCTATTCCGTGAGGAAGGGCTGGAAGAGCGAACGCTATTCTATGCCACCGATATCAATCCGGAAGCGCTGGAACAGGCTACAGCAGGTATCTACGATGCAGAGCGGGTTCGTCTGTTTTCCGAGAACTACCGGGAGGCCGGTGGCAAGACCTCACTGTCCGATTATTACCACAGCAGCTACAACCGCTGCATTCTGGACAAGAGCTTGCGCCGCAACGTGGTTTTCTCGGACCACAGCCTGGTTACCGATCAGGTATTCGGCGAAATGCATTTCGTGTCCTGCCGCAACGTCATGATCTATTTTGACCGCGCCCTGCAGGACCGCGCAGTGGGCCTGTTCAAGGACTCCCTGCTACGGAACGGCTTCCTCGGGCTTGGCGCCAAGGAAAGCCTCAGGTTCTCGCTGCACGCCGACGCATTTCGCGATTTCGTGCGCAAAGAGAAAATCTATCAAAGGAACGATTCATGACCCTTCCGGCCAGGCGTGCAGTGGTCATTGGAGCATCGGCAGGCGCGCTAGAGGCGCTGTCGCTCCTGTTGCCGATCCTGCCTGCCACGTTTCCGCTCCCGATATTCGTCGTCGTCCATGTACCAGCGGACAAGCCCAGCGTGCTGGCCGACATCTTCAGTGCGAAGTGCCGGCTGCAAGCGATCGAAGCGGAAGACAAGGAACCGGTGGAGCCTGGCGTCATATACTTCGCCCCGCCCGACTACCACATGCTGCTCGAGGACAAGCTGACCATCGCGCTCTCGAACGAAGAAGCAGTGCTGTTTTCCCGGCCCTCTATCGACGTAACGCTGGAAAGCGCCGCCGATGTCTGGGGCGACGGCCTTATCGGCATCATCCTGACCGGCGCCAATCAGGATGGTGCCCAGGGGCTTCGAGCCATTGCGGCAGCAGGCGGCACCACCATCGTCCAGGATCCCGATACAGCCTACGCCAGGACCATGCCCGAAGCCGCAAAAGCGCTATGTCCGCAGGCACAGGTGATGTCTCTTGCCGAGATATCCGCATATCTGCTCGGAATTTCGCAATGAACAACCCAGTCAAGTTCCTCCTGGTGGATGACCTGCCCGAGAACCTGCTTTCCCTGGACGCGCTTCTTCGCCGCGACGGGCTGGTGTCACTGATGGCGAAGTCTGGAGACGAAGCGCTGGAGTTGCTGCTCGAGCATGATGTAGCGCTGGCGTTGATCGATGTACAGATGCCCGGGCTCAATGGTTTCGAGCTTGCCGAACTCATGCGTGGCAACGAACGTACACGGCGAATTCCGATCATCTTTGTTACCGCAGGAACCCACAGCGCCGAACGCCGGTTTCAGGGGTACGAAGCCGGTGCAGTCGACTTTATTCAGAAGCCGATCGAGCCCGACATCCTGCGCAGCAAGACCGAGGTCTTTTTCGACATATACCGTCAACGACAGATGATCGCCGAGCAGCGCGATCTGCTTCAGGCGCAGGCGGAGGCACTGCAGCTCGCCGACAAGCGCAAGGATGAATTTCTCGCAGTATTGGCACACGAGCTCCGCAATCCGCTGGCGGCGCTGCGTAGCGGACTGGAACTGCTCCTGCGCAAGCCGGATGAACCCAAAGCTGCACGGATCAGCGGCCTGATGCAGGAGCAGATGACGCATCTCTTGCGCCTCGTTGATGACCTCCTCGACGCATCGCGCATCACGCAAGGCAAAATCGAACTGCGTACGAGTGTGTTCGACCTGCGAGATGCCGTGCGGGCGGCGGTCGAGATGGCCAGGCCGGCAATCGAGGCGCAGGAGCATGCTCTGGAGGTACAGCTTACCGACTACCCCATCGAGCTATTGGCTGATCAGTTGCGGATCACGCAATGCATCGCCAATCTCCTCAACAACTCGGCGAAATACACCCCGCGGGGCGGACGAATCGACATCACCCTCGCGGACACGGCTGGTGCTGTTCGGGTAATTGTCGCTGATAACGGCCTGGGTCTGACGCAAGACGCTTCAGCTGCGATATTCCGCATGTTCGAGCAGGCCGCAGATCACCTTCAGCACGCGCACGGCGGGCTCGGCATTGGCCTGGCGCTCGTCAAACAGCTGATCGAGCTTCATGGAGGCAGCATAGCGGTCGCAAGCGACGGGCCGCACCAGGGCAGTGCGTTCACCCTGGAAATTCCAAAAACCGGGATTCGGTCAAACCAGATGAGCAACCCGAGTCTCGCAAATAGCTGAGGGTCGTCCTGGCAAGCGCGCGGCGACAGCAGAACAAAGGTGCCGCCTTGGGCGAGCATGCAGCTATCAAGGAACGGAGCACCTCCCCTTGATCTCAAGCCATGCAAACGGCGACACAATCAGCCGTGGCCCGAGCTGCAGCTTATGCGCCACCGAAGCAGCTCACAGCACATGACTCACCAGCGGTAGCTTAAGATCGCCTCGATCTCTCGACCCCGGTTGTAGTAATCGGCATTGCCGGACCCTACCACCTGCCGCTCATTGAGCAGCTTGCGGATGTTTACCGCCACATCAGTACCCTTGAGGGTGTCATAGCTGAACGCAGCGTGACAAACAACGCTGTCGTCCTCAGGCTGGCTTCGCTCTTCACCGCCCTGGCGGCAACGGCGAGACAGCCGTGCGCAACCACAGTGCAGCGATCTCGACGATGCACCATTGCGGTGCCCTTCGCATCCGCGTTCTCGAAATCTTCCGCATCGGCACTCGGCAAAACCGACATGGCAACGTTGGCTTGATTTATGCCTGTATGTCGCTTTCGACCGACAAGAGCAAACGATGACCGCAGCGTGGTATCTGGAGCAACTCGATAGCGCAGTGAGCTGGCAGGCGGGTCTGGACATCAGCGTGGCTAACCGTGCCGGAAGAAGCACTATCGATCGGCTCGCCCATCGCGGCCCGCTGCGTGTTCAGCGCCCTCTTCATCCGGAGGGTCCGGGGTGCCCACACATCTACATTCTGCATCCGCCCGGTGGGCTGGTCAGTGGCGACACCCTGCGCCTGAATACCGAGGTTGGGGCACAGGCGTCAGCACTGCTGACTACACCCTCCTCCGGCAAATGCTACCGGGCCCGGGACAACGGCACGCTGCAGCAGCAACTCAATCGTTTTCAGGTCGCTGCTGGCGGCTCGCTCGAATACCTGCCACAGGACACCATCGCGTATCAGGGCTGCAATGCCCGGCTGACGACCCGCGTCGACCTAGAGGGCGATGCGCGCCTGTGTCTGTGGGATCTGCTTTGCCTGGGGCGTCCGGCGGCGGCGGAAGGATTCGACTCGGGCCGTGTCGACCAACATCTGGACATCTGGCGCGATGGTCGTCCGCTATATATCGAGCGCAACCGCTTCGACGGCGGCGATCGGCTATTGTCTGCTCGCTGGGGCCTTGGGGGCTGCAGTGTGAGCGGTACCTGGCTGGCGACACTTACGCTGGAGCGCACCGAGCTGGACGCGTTGCGCGAGGACTATGCAGACACGCCCCAGCTGGCGCTCACTCAGCGACACGGCCTGCTTATCGGACGCTACCTTGGCCACTCGGCCGAGCACGCCCGACTGACTTTCATGCGGTTGTGGCAACAGCTGCGCCCGCGCATCAACGGACGGCCCGCCTGCGCGCCGCGAATCTGGAACACCTGAACGGAGTGCACCCATGGAGCTTACGCCCCGTGAGAAAGACAAGCTGATGTTGTTTACCGCTGCGCTGGTGGCCGAACGCCGCCTGGCTCGCGGCGTGATATTGAACTACCCGGAGGCCATGGCCTATATCAGCGCAGCGATCATGGAAGGCGCACGCGACGGCCGTAGCGTGGCGGAGATGATGAGTTTCGGCCGAACGCTACTGACGCGCGAGCAGGTCATGCCCGGCGTGCCCGAGCTGCTCGCCGAAGTGCAGATTGAAGCGACCTTCCCTGACGGCACCAAGCTGGTCACCGTCCATAACCCCATCGTATGAGGCCAGCCCGATGATTCCCGGAGAAATCCAGACCGTTGAAGGCTCGCTGACACTCAACGAGGGGCGCGAGACGAAGCGCATCAGCGTCGCGAACACCGGCGATCGGCCGATTCAGGTCGGCTCGCATTATCACTTCGCCGAAACCAACGCGGCGCTGCGCTTCGACCGTGAAGCGGCGCGCGGCTTTCGCCTGAACATCGCCGCCGGCACCGCAGTACGGTTCGAGCCGGGCCAGAGTCGCGAGATCGAATTGGTCGCCCTGGCAGGCGAGCGCAAGGTTTATGGCTTTCGCGGCCAGGTCATGGGCAGCCTTTGAATACCTGTCGCAACGGGGAGAGAACATGGAAATAGACAGGCAGGCGTACGCAGAGATGTACGGGCCCACGACAGGCGACCGGGTCAGACTGGGCGATACCGAGCTGTGGATCAGCGTCGAAAAGGATTACACCCGTTACGGCGAGGAGGTGAAGTTCGGCGGCGGCAAGGTGATCCGTGATGGCATGGGCCAGAGCCAGCGTGGCCGGGCCGATACGCCCGACACCGTGATTACCAACGCGCTGATCCTCGACTGGTGGGGCATCGTCAAGGCGGACGTGGCCATCAAGGATGGTCTGATTCAACACTTGGGCAAGGCGGGGAATCCGGATATTCAGCCGGGCGTGGACATCGTCATCGGGCCGGGTACCGAGATCATCGCCGGCGAAGGCATGATCCTCACCGCGGGCGGCATCGACGCACACATCCACTTCATCTGCCCGCAGCAGGTCGAAGAAGCGCTGATGTCCGGGGTTACGACCATGCTTGGTGGCGGAACCGGTCCTGCGACCGGAACCAACGCCACGACCTGTACTCCGGGCGCCTGGCATATCGCCCGCATGCTCGAGGCGGCCGAAGCCTTGCCGATGAACCTGGGCTTTCTCGGCAAGGGCAATGCCAGCCTGCCGGATGCACTGGAAGAGCAGATCGAAGCCGGTGCCATCGGCCTCAAGCTGCATGAGGACTGGGGCACCACGCCGGCGGCCATCGACTGCTGCCTGAGCGTGGCCGACGCCTATGACGTGCAGGTGGCGATTCATACCGACACGCTCAATGAGTCAGGCTTTGTCGAAGACACGCTAGCCGCGATCAAGGGCCGGGTGATCCACACCTATCACACCGAAGGCGCTGGCGGTGGCCATGCGCCCGACATCATCAAGGCCTGCGGCGAGCCGAACGTGTTGCCGTCTTCGACCAACCCGACGCGACCCTACACCATCAACACTGTCGATGAGCATCTGGACATGCTCATGGTCTGCCATCATCTGGACCCGTCGATCGCCGAAGATGTGGCCTTTGCCGATTCGCGCATCCGCCGCGAGACCATCGCCGCCGAGGACATCCTGCATGACCTGGGTGCCTTCTGCATGATTTCTTCTGACTCGCAGGCCATGGGCCGGGTTGGCGAGGTCATCACCCGTACCTGGCAGACCGCGCACAAGATGAAGGTACAGCGCGGCGCGCTACCCGAAGACAGCGACTGGTCGGATAACTTCCGCGCGCGTCGCTACGTGGCCAAGTACACGATCAATCCGGCGATCACCATGGGCGTCGGCCACGTTGTCGGCTCCATCGAGATCGGCAAACTGGCGGACCTGGTGTTGTGGAAGCCTGCCTTCTTCGGTGCCAAGCCGAGCCTGATTCTCAAGGGCGGTGCGATCGCCGCGGCGCCGATGGGCGATCCCAATGCATCGATCCCCACCCCACAGCCGGTGCACTACCGGCCGATGTTCGGTGCGCTGGGCAAGGCCATGAACCACACCTGTGTCAGCTTCGTCTCGCAGGCTGCGCTGGATGCTGGCATTGGTGAACGCCTGGGTCTGTCACGCCGGCTCGAAGCCGTGCGCAACACCCGCAACATCGGCAAGACGGACATGAAACTCAACGATTACATGCCGACCATCAGCGTCGATCCGCAGACCTACGTGGTCGAGGCGGATGGTGTGGCCTTGCTCTGCGATCCGGCGGACGTACTGCCGCTGGCGCAGCGTTACTTTTTATTCTGACTGTTCTTGAGGAGAGCTCATGCTCGAATGTCATCAATGGCTGGACGGGCCGGGACCGGCCCATCATGAGCTGGAGCTGACCTATGAACTGCGTACACGCAGCCGCTTGCGCACGCGTACACGCGACGGCGTCGAGGTAGGCCTGTTCCTGCCGCGCGGGCGCGTGTTGCAGCACGGCGACCGCCTGCTCGCCAACGACGATACGGTCATCGTCATCCACGCCGAACCCGAGCCACTGTCGCGAGTGCTGTGCGACGACACGCTGCTGCTGGCGCGGGCTGCTTACCACCTGGGCAACCGGCATGTCGCGCTGGAGGTCCAGCCGGGTCAGCTGCGCTATCAGCGCGATCATGTGCTGGACGGCATGCTCAAGGGTCTGGGGCTGGACGTGGAAGATATCGTCGCGCCGTTCAATCCCGAGCCTGGCGCCTACCATGGCCACACCCACAGTGTCGCCACGCCGGCAGCGCCGTTTCTGCGTTTGACCGGCGACCAGCATGCCAGCCACTGAGCCAGCCGACACAGCGCTGTTGCGCGTTCTGCAGCTGGCCAGCCCGGCCTTGCCGATCGGCGGCTACGCCTATTCGCAAGGGCTGGAATATGTCATCGAGCAAGGCTGGGTGAGCGATCTGGACTCGGCCGCCGACTGGCTAGAGGGTCTGGCGTCGCAGGGATTGTCCCGGCTCGACGTACCGCTGTTGCTGCGCCAGTACACAGCGCTTGAACAGGGCGACATGGATGCGCTGGCGCAATGGAACGACTGGCTGCTGGCCAGCCGCGAGACGGCCGAACTGTACCTGGAAGACAGCCAGCAGGGCGGTGCCTTGTTACGGCTGTTGTGCTCGCTGGAATTGCCGGTCGCACTGGACTGGCCCAGGGGCGAACCCATAGCGCTGGCAACAGCGTTCGCCATGGCCGGCTGGCATTGGCAGACCGGGAGCCGGCAGCTGGCGCTTGGTGTGTTGTGGAGCTGGCTGGAGAACCAGACCGGCGCCGCGACCAAGCTGATCCCGCTGGGGCAGACCGACGCGCAGCGTTTGCTCGACCGGCTGCTGCCCTGCCTGCCAGCGGTGGTCGACGCCGCGGCGCTACTGGAAGACAACGATCTCGGTGCCGGCCTCCCCGGCCTGGCCTTCGCCAGCGCCCGGCATGAAAACCAATACACACGACTGTTTCGATCATGAGGAGCAATACCATGAGTAGCAAACCCGCTCTGCGCGTAGGGATTGGCGGGCCGGTCGGCTCGGGCAAGACTGCGCTGGTGCGCATACTGTGCGAACGCCTTTACCCGCACTACGATCTCGCGGTCATCACCAACGATATCTACACGCGCGAAGATGCCGACTTTCTGTTGCGCCACGAGGCGCTGCCGGCCGATCGGATTCTCGGCGTGGAAACCGGCGGTTGCCCGCATACCGCGATTCGCGAGGACGCCTCGATGAACCTTGCCGCCGTGGCCGAACTGCAAGAGCGTTTCCCGGGCGTTGAGCTGATCTTCGTCGAAAGCGGCGGCGATAACCTGGCTGCGACCTTCAGTCCCGAGCTGTCGGATCTCACTCTCTATGTGATCGATGTCTCCGCCGGTGACAAGATCCCGCGCAAGGGTGGCCCTGGCATCACCCGCTCGGACCTGCTGATCATCAACAAGACCGATCTGGCGCCGCTGGTCGGCGCCGATCTGGGCGTGATGGACCGCGACGCAAAGAAGATGCGCGGCGAAAGACCATTCGTATTTTCCAATCTGAAAAGCGGCGCGGGTGTCGACGACATCATCGCCTTCATCGCTCGCCAAGGCATGCTGCGTGCATTGCCTTCGCCCATGTCTGCAGAAGGAGTCTGAACATGAAACATCCTGTAGCCCGCTCGTTGGGCCTCGGTGTCCTGCTGGCCGCGCCATCTCTGGCTCAGGCGCATCCTGGTCACGTTGAATTCAGTGGTCTCGTCGCTGGGCTCAGCCACCCAGTGGCAGGTCTCGATCATCTGCTGGCCATGCTTGCGGTCGGGCTGTGGGCGGCCCAACTGGGCGGGAAAGCGCGCTGGCTGCTTCCGATGCTGTTCGTCACAGCCATGCTCGCCGGCGCCGGGCTAGGCATCATCGGTATCGCGGTGCCGGGAGTCGAGCACTGGATCGTTGCTTCGGTAATGGCGCTGGGTTTGCTGCTGCTTTGGGCGCGCAGGGTGCCGCTGGTACCGGGCGCTGTGCTAGTTGCTGCCTTTGCAGCGATGCATGGTGTGGCACACGGCGCAGAAATGCCCGGCTCCGCTGACATGATGCTCTACATGCTTGGCTTCGCTGTCAGCACAGCATTGTTGCATGCGGCTGGAATCGCTCTGGTCAGTTGGCGGGGCGTCGCTCTGTCGCGCGTGTTGGGTGCGGGTATCGCTATTGCTGGTTTGAGTCTCGGGTTCGTCTGATCATGGGAAACCCGCTTGCGCCTGCGCAAGCGGGACTTCCGCTCAGACGGACAGGTAACGGCTGATATATGCCTTGTCGATCTGATCTCCAGCGGCTTCGTGAACAATCTCTCCTTTGTCCATCACCAACATACGATCGGCCACGTTCAGGGCGAAACTAAGCACCTGCTCCGACACCACTATGCTGATCTTGCGCTTGACCTTGATTTCGTTAAGCGTTGTGGCCAATTGCTTGATGATCGAGGGTTGAATGCCTTCGGTCGGTTCATCAAGCAGCAGCACTTTTGGGTTTGCCGCCAAGGCCCGCCCGATAGCCAACTGCTGCTGCTGCCCGCCTGACAGGTTTCCGGCCTTGCGATGGCGCATCTCCAGCAACACCGGGAACAGCTCATAGATATCGTCCGGGACCTTCTTGCGCCCTGAGGCCCCCAGCCCGGCGATGATGTTCTCCTCCACGGTCAAGGATGGAAACACCATCCTTCCCTGTGGCACATAGGCGATTCCACTGGATACTCGTTGGTATGGCTGCGCCCGGGTCAGGTCCTGGCCATGGAAGGTGATGCCACCGCTGTGGCTCGGCAGCATGCCGATCAATGATTTGAAGAGGGTCGTCTTGCCCATGCCGTTTCGACCCATGATCGCCACTGTCTCGTTGGCCCCTACATCCAGGGAAACACCATGGATGACTTCGCTCATTCCATAGCTCACGCGCAGATCGCGTACATTCAACATGTCTGGCTCTCCCTTTTAGTGGCCTAGATACACTTCGATGACCTTCTCATTCTTCTGAACGTCAGCCATCTTGCCTTCGGCAAGCAATTTGCCCTGATGCAAAACGGTCACGCGATGAGCGATGTCCTTGACGAAGTCCATGTCATGCTCGATCACGATGACCGAGCGATTGTTGCTGATGCGACGCAACAGATCGGCGGTTGCCTCGCGTTCGGACACGCTCATACCGGCGACCGGCTCGTCCAGCATCAACAACTCCGGGTCTTGTATCAGCAACATGCCGATTTCAAGCCATTGCTTCTGTCCGTGACTGAGCAGCCCGGCGCTGGTATCGAGCCGGTCTGCCAGGAAAATTTCCTCGGCGATTTCCTGTACCCGGGCATCGACCGTCTCGGTCACCTTGAAAAACAGGCTGCCGAACACGGTGCGCCCGCCAGGGTAGGACAGTTGCAGGTTCTCGCGAACAGTCAGATTTTCGTAAATGGACGGGGTCTGAAACTTGCGTCCAACACCTGCCTTGACGATGTTGTTTTCCGCCAGTTTGGTCAGCTCCGTATCGCGAAACCTGATCGATCCCGAAGTTGCCTTGGTCTTTCCGCAAATCAGGTCCAACAGCGTTGTTTTACCGGCGCCGTTCGGCCCGATCACCACTCGGACCTCGTTGCGTTCCACGTAAAGGTTCAATCCATCCACCGCTTTGAAGCCGTCGAACGACACGGTGAGATCTTCGATAGCCAACAGAATTGGTGCGCTCATGGCGTCGCCTCCTGTGCACGGTTAGCGTTTGCAGCCTTGGCTTTGGTGTCTCGCTCGAGCTTGCGCGCGGCTTGCCTGCGGCGCAGGAAGCCGTCGATGTGAGGCTGCACGAAGTCGGCGTACAGCCCTGCCAGACCACGCGGGAACAGCAGCACGACGCCGATGAATAGCGCGCCCATGAAGATGATCCATAGCTGCGGAAAGCTCTCGGAGAGCAGTGTCTTGGCCAGGTTGACCAACAGTGCCCCGTAAACCGCGCCGACCAGCGACAAGCGACCGCCGACTGCGCAGAAAATCACCATCTCGATCGAGGCGACAGTGCCAACGAACGAGGGCGACATGAAGCCGACCTGCAAGGCGAACATCGCGCCGCCAATGGCCGAGAAGATGCCAGCCAGGGCGAACACGAAGATCTTGATATTGGCGACATCGTAGCCAGAGAAGCGCACCCGATCCTCCTGGTCGCGCATGGCTATCAACAGCTTGCCGTAGCGGCTGCTCAGAACGAACTGACCGATCAGCAAGCAGATGATCAGCAATGTGCAGCAGACGAAGTACAGCAGATACTTGGCGCTATCCGGACGAATGTCCCAGCCAAGGAAGGTCCGCAGGTCGGTTATGCCATTGATACCCCCGGTGTAGCCCTGCTGCCCGACGATCAGGATGGTCGCTATCGAGGCGATCGCCTGGGTGATGATCGCAAAGTACACGCCGCCGACGCGACGCTTGAACATGGCGACGCCGATCAGGAAGGCAAATAGCGCCGGCACGGTAAGAATCAGCAGAATGGTCAGGGTCAGGCTGTGGAAGGGCATCCACAGCATGGGCAGCTCGGTGATCTGGTTCCAGTCCATGAAGTCAGGGATACCAGGGGTGCTCTGAATGGCCGTATTCTCGGGGCTGGACGCTTCCAGCTTAAGGAACATCGCCATCGAGTAGCCGCCCAGGCCGAAGAATACCCCCTGCCCCAGACTCAACACCCCGCCGTAACCCCAGCACAGCACCAGCCCTACCGCGACGAACGCGTAGGTGAGGTACTTGCCGATCAGGTTGAGGCGAAAGATATCCAGTGTCAGTGGCAGCACCACCATCAACAATACGGCCAGCGCCAGTATCTGCA
>CAYZFU010000089.1:0-12671 GCA_964477725.1 uncultured Halopseudomonas sp. | reverse complement strand
CTCGATTATCGAATTGCCGTCGTCCTGGGCACATTGATCATCGTCTCCTATACCTTCTTCGGTGGTTTCCTCGCGGTTTCCTGGACTGACGTCATCCAGGGCTTGCTGATGGCCGCTGCGCTGGTGGTCGTCCCGATCCTCGCGCTCAACAGTGTGGGCGGCTGGGATCAGGCGCATGCGTCCATGGAAGCCAACAACCCGAACCTGCTGACTTTCTTCACCGATATCGAAGGGGAGTCGCTGGGCTTTGTCGCGATCATTTCGCTGCTTGGCTGGGGCCTTGGCTATTTCGGCCAGCCGCATGTGCTGGCGCGCTTCAAGGCAATCGGTGACGACGCCGCATTGCCGACTGCGCGTCGCATCGCGGTGATCTGGACCGCGGTGTGTCTGGTTGCCGCACTGTTCACCGGCTGGATCGGTATCGGCTACTTTGGTGCCGAGAGCCTGGCGGACACCGAAACCGTGTTTCTCGCCTTGATCCAGGCGCTGACGCATCCGATCATTGCCGGGATCCTGCTCGCTGCGGTGCTGGCTGCGATCATGTCGACTGCCGATTCCCAACTGCTGGTGTCTTCGTCGGCCTTGGCCGAGGATTTTTACAAGGCCTTGTTCCGTCGTGATGCGTCCCAACAGCAGCTGGTTTGGGTCGGCCGTTTCGCGGTGATCGGTATCGCCATCATCGCTTTGATCTTCGCATTCGATCCGGAAAGCACGGTGCTGGGGCTGGTGTCTTACGCCTGGGCCGGGTTCGGTGCAGCCTTCGGCCCAGCGATCCTGTTGTCGCTGTTCTGGAAACGCATGAACCGCAATGGCGCCCTGGCAGGCATCATCGTTGGCGGGATCACGGTGGTGGTGTGGAAACAGATCGACACGATCGGCCTGTATGAAATCATTCCCGGCTTCATCCTCGCCACCCTGGCGATCATCATCGTGTCGCTTGTCACCGCTCCTCCTTCGGCCTCGATCGAGCGTACCTTCGACGACGTAGCGGGTCATTACTGACCGAGTCTGCACCGCTGCCGCCAGGCAGCGGTGTGCCATTTCCCCGACTGTTGTGCCACACGCAACAGTCTTTTTCCTTCTGGCCGGCTTGTTCTAGCGGGCCAGCTGCTCTCTAATACGGACTGACTCGTCAGTCCGTAAGCGAAACCCCATGCCAGAGCAATCCAGCAGTCCCGCGAGGCGCCAGCGCAAGTCCGCTGAGCAGCGCCGGGAAGACATTCTCGTTGCCGCCGGCAAGGTGTTCGCGCGACACGGTTTTCGCTGCGCGGAAGTACAGCAGATTGCGGACCTGGCCGGCATCGGTAAAGGCACCATCTACCGGTTCTACACGACCAAGGACGAACTGTTCAAAGCGGCCGTCGAGGCTGCCATGCAGCGGCTTACGGGCAAGGTCGATACGGCGATCGAGCACGTTGACGATCCGCTGGAGCAGCTGCGTGCGGCGTTTCACGCCTACATCGAGTTCTTCCGCGATCATCCGGAAGTCGTCGAGTTGTTCGTGCATGAGCGCGCCGAGTTACGCGGGAGCAAACCATTGTATTTCGTCTACTCCGAGGCGCGCCGCCTGCGCTGGGTGGGGATATGTCAGCAGCTGATCGATGCGCGCGATTGCCGGGTGACCGATGCAGGGCTCATTCTCGATGCGCTTGCCAACCTTGCCTACGGCAGCGTCTTCGTAAGTCGCGTTTCCGGACGCGGAAACCTGCCTGACGACGAGGTCGAGAAACTGTTCGATCTGCTGTTCCACGGCATCCTGGGATAACACTGTTCAAGACTCATCCGGCGTACTTGCCGAACCAAAGATAACGACCACTACGGAAACCAACATGAACTTGCGAGCCATCATCCCCACGTTACCGCTTCGTTCAGCCTCGCGGTTGCTCGGTGTGACGACCGTTGCCGTCCTGCTCGGCGCGTGCGGCGACGAGGAGCAGCCAGCCCAGGCACAGAATCGCCCGGCGCCGGTCGTGACGACTCAGGAAGTACAGCGTTCGGACGCGCAGATGATCCAGGAATACCCCGCGCGGATACGTGGCGCCCGCGAAACGGAAGTCCGTGCACGGATTTCCGGCGTGTTGCTGGAGCGAGCCTATCAGGAAGGCGCTCATGTCGAAGAGGGCGATCTGCTGTTTCGCATCGACCCGACGCCGATGCGTATTCAACTCAAGCAGGCCGAGGCGGCCTTGGCCAATGCTCGCGCAGAGCAGCGTCAGGCCCAGCGTGACTGGAAGCGTGCCGAGCAGCTATTCGAGCGCGGCGCCCTGAGTGCCAGCGAGCGCGACCGGATCCGCTCACAGCTGGATTTCGCCGAGGCGGGGATGGCGCGCGCGCAGGCGGAGCACGACGAGGCCCGCCTGAACCTGTCGTATACCGAGGTGCTGGCTCCCATCACCGGGGCGACCAGCCTTGAAGTGTTGCCCGAGGGCAGTCTGCTCGGCGTAGGAAGCCTGTTGACCACCGTGGTGCAGCAGAACCCGGTACACGTAATCTTTGCCTTGCCCGAACGTGATGCGGCGATTCAGCGTGCCGCACGTGTGGAAGACCGCTCGGCCGACTCGCACGTAGATATCGTCTTGCCGGACGGTTCGGTCTATCAGCGTCAGGGCAGCGTGGATTTCACCGCCAACAGCATCGACAGCGCAACCGGTACCATCACCGTGCGCGCCGTGGTCGAGAATCCCGACCAGCAGCTTATTCCCGGACAGTTCGTTCGCGCCCGGGTCCTGTTGCGCCGTTTCAATAACCAGATTCTGGTGCCGACGGAGGCAGTGGGTGCCGACGCGCGCGGCCCAAATGTCTGGGTAGTCGATTCGGAATCCAAGGCTGAATTGCGTCCGGTGCGCACCGGCACGGTCATCGGTGATCGACAAGTAATCGAAGAGGGTCTCGAGCCAGGCGATCACGTCGTGATCAACGGTCAGGTTGGCTTGCAGCCCGGCATACCGGTGCGCATTGCCGGCGACGAGCCGGCCAACGCCGCCGGCCAGGAGTAAGCGGCATGTTCCAGTTCTTCATTGATCGCCCGATCTTCTCCACCGTGCTGTCGATCCTTATTCTCATCGGCGGTGGAGCTTCGCTATGGCAGTTGCCGGTCGAGCAATATCCGGAAGTCGTTCCGCCGCAGATCGTCGTACAGGCGTCCTATCCTGGTGCCAGCGCGCAAGTCATCGCCGACACGGTGTCGGCGCCGCTCGAGCAGGCCATCAACGGCGTTGACGACATGCTCTACATGGAGTCGTATGCCGCTGACTCCGGTGCCATGCAGCTGACCATTTCCTTTCGCATCGGGACCGATCCGGACCAGGCGACCATTAATGTCAACAACCGCGTCCAGCGCGCAACGGCCAAGCTGCCGCAGGAAGTTCGAGACCTGGGCGTAACGGTACAGGCGCGCTCGACCTCGCTGTTGCAGGTCATTACGTTGTCTTCGGAAACCGGGCGGATGGGCACGCTGCCGATCAGCAACTACGCTCTGCTCAACGTGCTGGATGAGCTGGTACGTCTGCCCGGCGTGGGCGACGCCGCTCTGTTCGGCGCGCAGGACTACTCGATGCGCATCTGGCTTCGGCCGGACAAGCTCGCCGAGTATGGCCTGACTCCGAGCGATGTGGCTGCCGCGCTGCGCGAGCAGAACGCCCAGTTCGCAGCCGGTCGGATCGGCGCCGAGCCATCCCCGGACGATCAGTCTTTCACCTTTAGCGTCAGCACACCGGGGCGCATGGTCTCGCCGGAGGACTTCGAGCGAATCATTCTGCGCAGCGATGCGGACGGCGCCACGCTGCGCCTCGGTGACGTCGCCCGCGCCGAGCTGGGTGCGCAGAGCTACGACTTCACCGCCACCTTCAATGCCAAGGCAGCGGTGCCGATCGGTGTCTACACCCAGCCGGGCGCCAACGCGCTGGACACTGCCGCAGCGGTTCGTGAGGCCATGGCTGAGCTGTCCGAACGCTTCCCCTCCGACCTGCGTTACGACATCCCCTATGACACTACGCTGTTCATCGATGTGTCGATTCGGGAGGTGATCGTTACCTTCGTCCAGGCCCTGCTGCTGGTGGTACTCGTCACCTTCCTGTTCCTGCAGCATTTGAAGGCGACGCTCATTCCTCTCGTGGCGATTCCCGTTTCGCTGATTGGTACCTTCGCCGGCATGTATCTGCTGGGTTTTTCCATCAACCTGCTGACGCTGTTCGGGTTGATCCTGGCCATTGGTGTGGTGGTCGACAACGCCATTATCGTCATGGAGAACGCCGAACGACTGATCAAGGAAGAGGGCCTGTCGGCCTATCAGGCCGCCAGCAAAACCATGACTCAGGTATCAGGCGCAGTGGTCGGTTCGACACTCGTCCTTGTAGCGGTGTTCGCGCCGGTAGCCTTCCTCGGCGGCTTGAGCGGTGAGCTTTATCGCCAGTTCGCCATCACCATCGCTGTGTCGGTAATGCTTTCCGGTGTGGTCGCGCTGACGCTGAGCCCGGTCATGTGCGCGCTGCTGCTCAGCCGGGAAGAAACCGAGCCGTCGAAATACTTCGCCTGGTTCAACAACGGTTTTGATCGCCTGACCGATGGGTTTGCTGCCGCAGTTGGCTGGATGCTACGCCATGCAGTGATCTCGCTCGTGCTGTTCATTGCGCTGATCGGGTCGACAGTTTTCATGCTCGACCGCATGTCGGGCGGTCTGGTGCCGCAGGAAGATCAGGGTTTTCTGATGACGGTGTTTCAGCTGCCGCCGGTTTCCGCGCTTGCCCGTACCGAGACGGTACGCGATGACCTGGCGCGCAAGGTTGTCGATATTGAAGAGGTCAAAGGGATCACGGCATTCGCCGGCTTCGATATCCTCAACCGCGGCCTGAAAACCAACACCGGGGTGGGCTTCGTCACGCTGACCGACTGGGACCACCGGCCTGCGCCGGAGCAAAGCGCCGAGGCGGTCGCAGGTCGGATCATGGCCCTTGGCGCCGGCATTCAGGAAGCCAACGTCATGGCCATCGTACCGCCGCCGATCCGCGGCCTGTCACTCACCGGTGGCGTGGAAGGCTACCTTCAGGTTCGTGGCAACAGTGATCCGGTAAAGCTCAAGGAGGAGGCAGACAAGCTTCTCGCCGCCGCTCGCGAGCGTCCGGAGCTGACCAATGTCCGCGCCGCGGTGAATATCGGGGTTCCCCGTTACGAAGCCAAGGTGGATTGGGACAAGGCCAAGGCGATGGGCATCGCCATCAATGATATCTTCACTACCATGCGTAGCACTTTCGGTGCGCTGTACGTCAATGACTTCACCCTGCAAGGCCGTAACTGGCAGGTGAACATGCAGGCCGAAGGCGAGTTCCGCAGCAACCCGGACGATCTGCGCCGCATCTTCGTTCGCTCCGGTAGTGGTGAACTGGTACCGCTCAGCACCGTCGTCACGCTTGAGCAGACCCAGGGCATCGACAGTGTTAGTCGCTTCAATATGTACCAGGCGACCAAGATCACCGCCGACCCTGCGCCCGGGTACAACACCGCCGCGGCGCTGGCCGCCATACAGGAGGTGGGCGCCCAGGCACTGGGTGGTCAGGCGCAGCTCGGCTGGATTGGTGAGGCCTATCAGCTCGTCGACGCCGCTTCGGCAGGCGGCATCGCCTTCGCGCTGGGGATCGTCATGGTGTTCCTGATCCTGGCCGCCCAGTACGAGCGCTGGAGTCTGCCGCTGGCGGTCGCCACAGCGATTCCTTTTGGTGTCTTCGGGGCGGTGATCGCTTCCATGCTGCGCGGCTTCCCCAACGATATCTATTTCCAGGTAGGGCTATTGGTATTGATCGGTCTGGCTGCGAAAAACGCGATTCTCATTGTCGAGTTCGCCGCGCAGAACCGCAAGGAGGGGATGGAGCCGTTCGATGCCGCTCTGACCGCCGCTCGCCAGCGCTTCAGGGCGATCATGATGACTGCTCTGACCTTCATTATCGGCAGCCTGCCGCTGGCATTCAGCAGCGGTGCCGGGGCCGTGAGCCGGCAGGAGATCGGTACCGTGGTAGTCGGCGGCATGATTGCTGCCAGTACGTTGGCGTTGATTTTCGTACCGGTGTTCTACATGGTGCTGGAGCAGCGCGGCTTCAAGCGCAAGACCTGAAAGACAGGTCCGGGGCGCCTGCCCCGGACCATGTCCGCCGTCAACGCTGCGGCGGTGTCCAGCCCGGGATTAGTGCCAGTACGAAGCTGTACTCTTCCGCCAGTTCCCTGATGGCCTGATAGCGACCGCTCGCCCCCCCATGACCAGCAGCCATCTGCGTGCGCAACAACAGCGGGTTCTGGTCGGTTTTCATGTGGCGCAGCTTGGCGACCCACTTCGCCGCCTCCCAGTACTGTACTCGCATGTCGTGATAGCCAGCCGTGACGAACAGGGCCGGGTAGGCTTGTGATCTGACCTGCTCATAGGGTGCGTAACCTTTGATCCGCTCCGCTACCTCCGGCTCGTTCGGGTCACCCCATTCCTCATACTCGCCAATTGTCAGCGGCAAGTCCGGATTGTTCATGGTATTCCACACATCGACGAAGGGGACATCGGCAACCCCGGCGGCGAACAGCTCCGGACGCTGGTTGATGACATTACCGATCAGCAACCCGCCAGCGCTACCACCCGCGATAACCAGACGATCGCGGTCAGTCACCTTGCTGCCCAGCAGTTCTTCGGCGCATGCGATGAAATCTGTGAAGGTGTTGTGCTTGTGTTCCAGCTTGCCAGCGAGATACCAGGCTTCGCCCATGTCTGCGCCGCCGCGAATATGGGCGATAGCGAAGATCCAGCCACGGTCGAGCAACGAGAGCCGGGCGTGAGAAAACCAGGGATCCATGCTGGCTCCGTAGGAACCGTACCCGTACAGGTACAGCGGAGCGGGGCGCTCGAACGCCTCCGGCCGACCAACCAGGCTGACAGGCACCCGGGTGCCATCAGGTGCAGTCGCCCAGTGGCGCGCTACCTGGTAATCGTCTGCGCTGAACGTCCCTTCGACAGGTGTGCGCTTGAGCACCGACTGTTCCCCGGTGGCCAGCAGCAGTGCCCGGATCTCTGCTGGCCGGTTCAGCGACTCGTAACGGATCCGTAGGCGTTCGCTGTCGTAGTCCTCGCCGCCCTGCACCCGCAGGCTGTACACCGCGTCAGGCATGCTCAACGGGTAGGCTTCGCCCATGCTTGGCTGCACTTCGAGCATGACCAGTCCCTGATCCCGGTAGTGCAACACCAACGCTTTCTCCTGGAGGGAAAAGTCTTCCAGCGTGCGCTGGGGATCGACGTCACGCAGAAGCGTCCAGGCCGGCCGCTCGGGTTGCAGTGGGTCGGCGCTATACAGGGCGAAGTTTTCGCCAGCATCGTTGCTGCGGATGACCAGCCCGTTCGGACCGTGGTCGACGTGGTACTCGTGGCCGGTTTTCCGCTCGCTGACGAGTCGCCAGTCGCCAGTCGGATGATCGGCGGCGAGCAGGCGGATTTCGCTGGTGTTCTTGCTGTGGCTGCCTGCAAGCAGCCACTCTTCGGAACTGCTGCGATATACATGAAGCAGGAAACGCTGGTCGGCCTCGTGATAGACCTGTTGTGGAGGTTCGCTTCGGCTGAGGCGCCATAAGGTGCTCGGCCGTGACGCCTCATCCATGTTCACCGCGAACAGCGTGCTGCTGTCGTTCGCCCAGGTCATGCTGCCATCCGCGCGCTCGAGCGGCAGCGTGAGGATGTCGCCGGTGGCCAGTTCCTTCAGATAGAGGGTGTAGATTTCGTCTCCCTGGCGGTCCAGGCTGTAACCAAGCCAGCGCTGGTCGGGGCTGATGGCAAAGTCACCCAGCTGCAGGAAGCCATCGCCGGCCAGCTCGTTGAGGTCGAGCAGCAGCATCTCGCTGGCCGCATCGATCTCCAGACTGTACGGCTCGCTTTGCCGGCACCGGTAGTAGCGAGGATACTCGGCCCCGGCCTCGGTGCGCTGGTAATACAGCCAGCCCCGCCAGATTGAGGGAAGGGACAGGTCGGTTTCCCGGATTCGACCGCAGATCTCGTTGAACAGGTCTTCCCGCCGGTCCTCGTGGCCAGCCAGCCAGGCCTCGGTGTGCTCGTTTTCTGCCTGCAGGTAGGCGATCACCTCGGGGTTGTCGCGCTGCTCCAGCCAGGCGTACGGGTCGGATGCTGCGTCACGGCGGGCTACAGGTGGCATCGTGTTGGGACTCCTAGGCCAAAACCAGTATTATAGCGGCTCGCCCAAGCAACCCGGTCCACGCCACATGTTCAACGAACAGGAATACCAGATCGTATGGATGATCTATCTCGCTGCGGCGGCTGGAGGGCTGCTGGTATGGTGGCGTATGACGCGCTGGATTCGCTGGTGGTTCGTTCGTGAGCCGTTGGTAATCGCCATGGCCGTGCTGTTGTTTACGCCGTCGCGGGTCGAGCCGCTGCAGCCGGAGTTGGCGCCAGCGTTCATCGTCTGGCTATTGGACACCCTGTTCGCAACCGGCAGTAATCAGGCACGCATGCTCGGCGACTTGGCAATGACCATGGCGGTGGCGCTGGTGGCGTATATAGGTCTGGCCTGCTTGAGAGCGGCCTGGCAGTACTGGAGGGGGCGAAACGAGGAGCCGGAAGGGCGCGGCCGGACGTCGAATCCGACCGCCTGAGCCTTATTGCTCTTTGCCCTGCTCGTACAGGGTGCGCGCCAGGCGCATGATCTGTTCCTGGAATTCGGTACGTTGTTCATCTGTCATCGGGCAGATGCCGATTTGCTCGAACAGGCGGTAACCGCGCACCGAGAAAAACAGGATGCTCGCCTGAGCGAGGCCCAGCGGGGATTTGGCTAAAATATCGAACAGGCCCTGAACGTCATCGGCCGTAGTCTGCAGTAGTGCCGGGTCGCTTGCCGCTGCAGCGAATATTGCCGAATCCAGGTTCTTTTCTTCGCTGGATTCGCTGAGGTTGCTCAACAGCAGTGCCTTCAGTTCGCGCATCGGCTCGTCTGGCAGTACGCTTTCGTAGGCGCCCCAGCGAACCCGGAAGCGTTCCAGGCGGTGCTCGATCATCGCAACGAGCAGTGCCTCGCGATCCGGAAACATCCCGCGCAATGTAGCTTCATCGGTCCCGGTGCGCTCGCTCAAACTGGCGAAGCTGAGCTGGGACGCACCCAGCTCACTGACGATGGCCTCGGCGGCACGGAATACCGTCAACCGAAGAGAATCATTGGTTTTTTGTGATTGGTTGCTTTCCACTGCGAAACCCCTTCCGGACGTCTGGTTAGAGTCGGTCGCTGCCGGGATCTGGCCGGCCTGTTGCGCCCACTACGAATGGGCATAGGGTACGATTTACCGGCTGCGCAGGCGAGCGTTTTTTACCGGCATGCAGGAGCGGGGCGACGGGAAAAAGGCATAAAAAAACCCGGCCGAGGCCGGGCTTTTTCTCAAATCATCGATTAGATGATCTGAATGTTCGCAGCTTGCTTGCCCTTCGGACCAGTAGTGATGTCGAAAGACACCTTCTGGTTCTCGGCAAGGGACTTGAAGCCCTGAACCTTGATCTCGGAGAAGTGGGCAAACAGATCGTCACCGCCGCCGTCCGGAGTAATGAAGCCGAAGCCTTTAGTGTCGTTGAACCACTTAACTGTACCAGTTGCCATTTCGGTAATTCCTATCAAATTTAAGTACTTGAGCTCTCGCTCAATTTAGCGCGGGAATCAAAGATTGCGAGAATGACAAACTTACGTACTGGACAGTGCGCTTGCAGCCTACAACTCTATCTTGAAAACCTACGCGCCCACTCTGCGCCTTAAGACCGAATATGTCAAGCATTCGCCGTCTTTCAGTGGTCAGGCAGATAAATGGACGAAATTCAGTATACGTCAGTTTCCGAAAAAGACATCCCTTTCGTCGGAAATTTTCGCTCAACAGGTTTACGGCTCGTTTCGTGCCGGTTTAGAGCGCCTGTAAGGGTACACATCGATGATCAGACCGGCCCGGATCTTGTCCTGCATGCCTTTCCAGTAGTCTGCATCGAACAGCTCCCCATGCATGCTCGTGAACAGTTTTCGATGCTTGACATCGGCGAACAGAAATACCGGGAACTCTTCCGGGAACACGTCGTTCGGGCCGACCGAATACCAGGGCTCGCCTGACATCTCCTGCTCCGGGTACATGGGTTCCGGGATATGCCGGAAATTCACTTCGGTCAGGTAGCTGATCTCGTCGTAGTCGTAGAACACGACTCGACCGTGCCGGGTCACGCCAAAATTCTTCAACAGCATGTCGCCCGGGAAGATGTTGGCGGCGGCGAGCTCCTTGATCGACTTGCCGTAGTCGTATAGCGCTTCGCGCGTTTGCGTCTCGCTGGCATTCTCCAGATAGATGTTCAGCGGGATCATGCGGCGCTCGGTCCAGCAGTGACGGATCAGGATCACGTCACCTTCTTCGACCACGGTCGAGGCCGCAACCTCTAGCAATTCAGCGAGACACTCCGGCTCGAACTTGTCGCGGGGGAAACGAAAATCCGAAAACTCCTGAGTGTCCGCCATGCGTCCGACCCGATCGTGTCGCTTCACCAGTCGGTATTTTTCGATAACGGTCGAGCGCTCGATGTTCTTGGACGGCGCGAAGCGGTCCTTGATGATCTTGAAGACGGTGTTGAACCCGGGGAGGGTGAATACACTCATGACCATGCCGCGCACACCAGGCGCCATCATGAAGCGGTCATCGTTGTTTGCCAGGTGATCGATCAGCGATCGATAGAACTCGGACTTGCCCTGCTTGTAGAAGCCGATGGCTGTATACAACTCGGCGATGTGCTTGCCCGGCAGCAGCCGTTTGACGAAGTTCACCACTTCGCACGGCACCGGTGCGTCCACCATGAAATAGGAACGGGTGAACGAAAAAATGATCGATACCTCGGATTCGTCGGTGATCAGCGTATCGACGCTGATACCCTGGTTTTCCTTATGCACCAAAGCCAGCACAAAAGGCCATTGCTCACCGTGGCTGAGCAGGCGACCAACCAGATACGCCCCCTTGTTGCGATAGAACACCGACTGGATCATTTCGGCTGTCAGATCGCTGTCCAGCTGTGCCCAGTCCGGAAGCCCCTGCTTGAGCTGATCGACCACCACCCGACGGTCGCGGGCGTAGTCTTCCCAGGGAACCTCAAAGGCGAATTCGTCGAGGATCTGTCTGGCCAGATCGTCCAGCGACCCACCGGAGATGAAACCGCGGGTGAGGGGAATGTGAGACGGCGGTCTGGTTACCGGTCTGGTGCTGTGCACGAACATGGTCTGGTCGCTGATTTCGTCGTGTTGGTGCAGACGACAGAAAATCGAGTTGAACCAGGTTTCGGCCAGTTCCCCGTCGAAGCGCTGATCGATCAGGTCGATATAGGCCTGCCGGATGCCGGGCCAGCTGTCCACCTGCATGCTGGCCCGATCAGGGTCGACCGAGCTCAGGCTGTCAGCGGTGAGGTCCACGCAGGCTTCGTACAGATTGATTCGGGCGGTCGAGGCGTCCTGAATGTCGGTCCAACGCGCCTGCTCGAAGCGAGCCCTGGCGCCGAGGGTCAGTTGACGAAAGCGTTTGCGGTAGTCGTCGAAGCCGTCGAGGATGTGCTGGGCAATGCGTTCGAAACTGTTGGACATGAAGAGCCGCGCCTGGAAAAAGAAACAGCCGGCAGCATAGCCAGATTGTTTCGGTGGCGGAAGTGGTCTTCAGTCGCAGACGATACGGGACATATGGCGGGGAAGCGGTGGCAGCTCAGGCGCG
Source organism: uncultured Halopseudomonas sp. (assembly GCA_964477725.1). GTDB lineage: Bacteria > Pseudomonadota > Gammaproteobacteria > Pseudomonadales > Pseudomonadaceae > Halopseudomonas. The sequence goes on along the minus strand of CAYZFU010000089.1, from coordinate 932 downwards.
GTTGAGTAGCGCCTGAGCTGCTGTAAGGAGGATTACTGAACGTTTTCCTGTTCGCTGAACATGTCGGAGAACAGCATCGTCGACAGGTAGCGCTCACCTGAATCGGGGAGCACGACAACGATCGTCTTGTTCTGCATTGCCGGGTCCTGCGCTAGGCGTACCGCAGCCGCCATCGCGGCGCCGCAGGAAATGCCGCAGAGGATGCCTTCTTCGCGCATCAGACGCAAAGCCATCTCCTTGGATTCGTCATCGGTGACCTGCTCGACACGGTCGACCATATCCAGGTCCAGGTTCTTCGGCACGAAACCTGCGCCGATACCCTGGATCTTGTGCGGGCTGGGCTTGATCTCGTCGCCCGCCATGGCCTGGGTGATGACCGGAGAGCTGACCGGCTCCACGGCCACCGACAGAATGTTTTTGCCCTGCGTCTGCTTTATATAACGCGAAACGCCGGTGATGGTGCCCCCGGTCCCGACGCCCGCAACCAGTACGTCGACTGCGCCTTCCGTGTCGTTCCAGATTTCCGGTCCGGTGGTCTTCTCGTGAATGGCCGGGTTGGACGGGTTCTCGAACTGCTGAAGCAGCAGAAACTGCTCGGGATCGCTGTCGGCGATCTCGCGGGCTTTCTCGATGGCGCCCTTCATGCCCTTGGCCGGCTCGGTAAGCACCAGTTCGGCCCCCAGCGCCTTCAGTACCTTGCGCCGTTCGAGACTCATCGAGGCCGGCATCGTCAGCATGAGCTTGTAACCACGGCTGGCCGCGACGAAAGCCAGGCCGATGCCGGTGTTTCCCGAGGTCGGCTCGACAATCGTCATGCCAGGCTTGAGCCGGCCGGCCGACTCCGCATCCCATACCATGCTCGCACCAATGCGGCATTTCACCGAGTAGGCGGGGTTGCGGCCTTCGATCTTGGCCAGGATGGTCACGCCCTT
>CAYZFU010000088.1:0-12707 GCA_964477725.1 uncultured Halopseudomonas sp. | reverse complement strand
CGCGATACGCCTATTGTCAGCTTCGTCAACAAGCTCGACCGTGACATTCGTGATCCGATCGAACTGCTCGACGAAATCGAGGCAGTACTCAAGATCAAGGCAGCACCCATCACCTGGCCGATCGGCTGTTATCGCGACTTCAAGGGCGTATATCGCCTGGCCAGTGACACCATCATCATGTACGAGCCAGGCCATGGTCACGAGCGCACCGAGCAGAAAATCATCCAGGGGCTCGATTCGGATGCTGCGCGCGACTATCTGGGCGATATGTACGACGGCTTCGTCGAGGAACTGGAGCTGGTTCAGGGCGCCTGCCACGAGTTCGATCGCGACGCATTTCTCAGAGGCGAAATGACGCCGGTGTTCTTCGGCACCGCGCTAGGCAACTTCGGCGTGGAGCAGGTACTTGATGCCATCGTCGACTGGGCGCCGCAGCCTTTGCCACGTCCCGCACACGAGCGCAGCGTCGAACCGACGGAAGAAACCTTTAGCGGCTTCGTGTTCAAGATTCAGGCGAACATGGACCCCAAGCATCGCGATCGCATCGCCTTCATGCGCATTTGCTCTGGCCACTATGACAAAGGCATGAAGCTGCACCATGTGCGTACCGGCAAGGAAGTGCGCATCGCTGATGCGCTGACGTTCTTCGCGTCCGAACGCGAGCATCTGGAAGAAGCCTGGGCCGGCGACATCATCGGCCTGCACAATCATGGCACGATCCAGATCGGCGATACCTTCACGCAGGGCGAAAGCATTGGCTTTACCGGTATTCCGCACTTCGCGCCGGAGCTGTTTCGCCGGGTTCGCCTGAAGGACCCGCTCAAATCCAAGCAGCTGCGCCAGGGTTTGCAGGAATTGGCAGAGGAAGGCGCGACCCAGGTGTTCTTTCCCGAGCGCAGCAACGACATCATCCTCGGCGCCGTCGGTGTGCTGCAGTTCGATGTCGTCGCCAGTCGCCTGAAGGAAGAGTACAAGGTCGAGTGCATCTACGAGCCGGTGAACGTGTGGTCTGCCCGCTGGGTTGAGTCGACCGACAAGAAGAAATTCGAGGAATTCAAGAACAAGGCGATGGAGAACCTGGCCATCGATGGCGGCGGGCACCTGACCTATCTCGCGCCGACCCGCGTGAACCTGAGCCTGACCGAGGAACGCTGGCCTGACGTGCAATTCCGCGCCACTCGGGAGCATCACTGACCCGATCGCTTACCAAGGGCGCCACGAGGCGCCCTGCTAGAACGAGATACTTCGCGGCGGCTGTTCGGTGCGCGGCGCCGGGGCGGGCTTGGCCAGCGGCTGCAGCGTCAAACCGGGACGATCCAGCGCCAGCACGTCGCGATCTTCAGTCGCGCACGGCATCGACATCACCTGGGCAGTCACGCTGTTGTTCTGCTCATGTAGGCGATAGGGATCGTTGCAGCCTGGAGCCCGTTCGCCAGCCGGGACGCCTTTCACTTCCGCTCCGACCTCGGGCATGGATTCGCCCGGCAAAGCGGAAGATGCATCCGTGGCTCCAACGTTCGCGCCGGCAAAAAAAGCGCCAACGACGGCAAGGATCACGAGGCACCTGCCGCGAAGTTTCAATGTAGTCAGTTTCAGCATCTCTCATCACACTCCGTTTGCGACACGAGCGCCAAAAAAGGCGAGTCCGGCCGTCTGCAGTAACACGGCCGGAGCCCGCCTCAGCCCTGAACATCAGACAACGGTACCGCGTCCGTATGGATAAACACGCGGTACTCCAAAGGTTCAAGCAAAGCGCATTCCAGGATCCCAAGGGTTTGGATCCGTTTCCTTGCGATCAGCACCCGTTGCGACCAAGGCGTGCCAGGGCAAACAACCAAGCTTCCGCTCACGCACTCAAGCAGGACCCTCGCCTGGCAGCAGGACGCCTTCGATGGCATGCTGCAAGGGAGCTGCCACAAGGAGCGTCAATTATGCGCCTTATTGATACGCACACCCATATCGATTGCCCGGATTTTGACACCGATCGTCAGGAAGTGCTCGCCAGATCACATTCGGCAGGTGTGAGTCGAGTAATGATCATGGGGGTAACGCGCGGGAACTGGTCGCGATTATGGCATTTAGCCATCAGCAACGATCGCCTGCATGCGGCGTTCGGCATGCATCCGATCTACCTTGATGAGCACACAGAGGACCATCTGGTCGAACTCGGCCAATGGCTCGACCGCACGGCTTCCCATCCGAAGTGCTGCGCTGTGGGCGAGATCGGGCTGGATTTTTTCATCAAGGATCTGGATCGGGAGCGGCAGCAGCAACTGCTTGAAGCACAACTCCGGCTCGCCAGGGATCATGAACTGCCCGTGCTCTTGCATGTACGCCGGGCACATGCCGCCATGATCGCCACACTCAAGCGCTGGCGACTGCCCCGCGCAGGCATCGTGCACGCTTTCGCCGGAAGCGCCGAAGAAGCGCGAGAGTACATCAAGCTCGGATTCAAGCTTGGGCTGGGCGGAGCCGCAACCTGGCCGCAGGCGACCCGATTGAGACGCGTGATCGCGACTCTCCCGGCATCCAGTCTGGTGCTGGAAACCGATGCGCCCGATATGGCGCCAAGCTTCCAGGCATATCAGCGCAACAGTCCGGAATACCTTCCCGATATCTGCCGAGTGCTCGCAGAGTTGCGCGGGGAAACCGCGGAAGAACTGGCCCAGGCGTGCCTGCATAACACCTGTGAATTATTCGGCTGGCAGGTCGATGCGGTGCTCTGAGCGGCCGTGTCTGTTAGAGTCTGAACAGGTTTATCGTTCACGATAGGAGACGACATGGCATTCGGCATCGCGCTGTTGATCGTCTGGCTGATCCTGCTGGTGCGCTTTCCGCGGGTGATGCTGCGCGCTACCGGTGTGTTGATAATAGTTGCCGCGGTGTTCGCCGGCGGTGCCGCCTTCTGGCAGTGGCAGGAACGTCAGAACGTTGGCCGTGTTGACTTCGACATTCGCTACGATCCGCTTGCGTGCAACCTGGCCCAACCCATACGGGTACGCCTGGTCAACCAGAGCGGCCGCGACGCAGCGCAAATCAGCTGGGAGCTTCATGCGGTCCAGCCTGGATACAGCACCAACCTGATCGATAGCAGCAGCGATGCCGCGACCTATCGCACCGAGCGTGAGCTGGCCGCCGGGGATGCTCTCGAGCAGTGCCTGCCACCACCTAGGCTACGCAGCGGCTACCGCGCCCGCGATCTGGAGTATCGCGCCAGCAGGATCCGGGTCGATTTCGATTAATCCCTCACCACAGACAGGACATAACAACAATGAGCCAACCCGTTGCACTGATTACCGGCTGCTCATCCGGCATCGGCCAGGCCCTCGCCCACGTGATGCTCGACGAGGGCTATCGGGTCTGGGCGACCGCGCGCAACCCCGACTCGCTCGCGCAGCTGGTTTCCCGCGGGGCGATTCCGGTCACGCTCGACGTGAACGACGCCGCGCAACTCGAAGCCTGCGCACAGCGACTTCGAGACGAAGCTGGTCGCCTCGACGTACTAGTCAATAACGCCGGCTACGGCGCCATGGGGCCGGTGCTGGACGCTGATCGGGCAACACTTCTCAAGCAGTTCGAGACCAACGTGTTCGCGCCTTTGCAACTGGTCCGAGCCACGGCAGAGCTGTTGCGCGCAAGCCATGGCCTGGTCGTGAATATCGGCAGCGTTTCAGGCGTGACCACCACACCGTTCTCCGGAGTCTATTGCGCGTCCAAGGCGGCCCTGCATGCATTGTCCGACGCATTGCGCCTGGAGCTGGCGCCGTTCGGCATCAATGTGATGACGATCAAACCGGGCGCAATCGCTTCGGACTTTGGCAACAACGCTACCGCTGCCATCACCATGAGCGAGAGTTCTTGGTTCAAGCCGTGGGAGAAAGCGGTTCAGGCGCGCGCCAAGGCATCACAGCGAGCCACCTCGACCTCTGCGATGGACTTTTCCAAGGAACTGGTCCGTTACATCAAGAACCCGCTGCGCCCCGAAGAAGTGCTGATCGGCACCAGCAGTCGCAGCATGGTCGCGCTCAAGCGCTGGCTGCCGACCTCGGTGCTCGATACACGGTTGCGCAAGCGTTTCGGCCTGAACAAAGCTTGAGCCGCGAAAACTATCAGTCGTAGAGAATCGCCTCAGCCTGCCGATCGGCGATGACTGACGGCGGTCGCCCTTCTGCTGCGCTCTGCTCGAAAATCATGGCAAGCCGGTCGCCGATGGCGCTGACCCGCTCGGCAATCCGGTTCGCCGTGATGCCCTGGTGCGTGAGCGCAACATGCAGGAGCCCACCGGCATTTATCACATAGTCGGGCGCATACAGAATGCCGCGAGCATCCAGCTTGTCCGCAGATGCCTGCTCGGCGAGCTGGTTGTTCGCTGCTCCGGCGACGGCCGCGCAACGCAGCTGGTCGATATGCGCGGTACTGAGTACGCCACCCAGCCCGCACGGCGCGAAAATGTCGCAAGGTGCTTCGTAGACAGCATCGAGCGCCACCGGATGTGCACCCATCTCGTCGACGACCAGCCTTACTCGACCCGGGTCGATGTCGGCCACCATCACGTCTGCGTCTTCGGCACTCAGTAATTCGACCAGCGCATAACCGACATTGCCCAATCCCTGTACCATCACCCGGACCCCTGACAGCGAGTCCTGACCGAGTCGATGTCGCGCCGCGGTCCGAATGCCGGCCAGCACGCCGAGCGCCGTATGCGGTGAAGGATCGCCAGCCTCGGTGGTACTGGTTACATGCCGGGTCTCCTGCGCTATGCAGTCCATGTCCTGACTGCTGGTTCCGCTGTCGACTGCGGTTATGTAGCCGCCGCGCAGAGATTCAATGCAACGGCCGAACGCTTCGAACAGCGCAGCGCGGTTATCGATATGCGGCTTGCGAATGATCACCGCCTTGCCGCCACCCTGCTCCAGGCCTGCCAGAGCGGCCTTGTAGCTCATGCCGCGAGCCAGGCGCATGGCGTCCGCAACGGCGTCGTCGAGACTGTCGTAGGGCTGGTAACGGCTACCGCCCAGGGCGGGACCAAGGCGGGTATTGTGAATGGCGATAATCGCCTCGAGCCCGGTTGTTGGGTCGGTGAACAGATGCAGCGCCTGCATCTTTTCCGCGCGCATAGCTGCAAACATGGTGTCCTCGCCTAGCTGTCGGGTGGCTTGAACCAGTCACGCCCCGGCGGGTCATCCGGAGACGCAAGGATCACGTTAGCACCACGATACACATTAAAACTGGCGGCTGACCAATAGTGTTTGGCAATATGCTGCGCGATCCCCACTGGAGGTTTTCCATGCGCTGGCTTTTACCTTTCTTCACCGTGTTTCTCATGCTTGGCATCGCCGTCCCGGAAGCCGAGGCTCGTCGTATGGGCGGAGGCAAGAGCTTCGGTTCGGCGCCGATGCACCGCAGCCAGCCGGCGCAGCAGCGTCAGCAGCAACAGCCGCGCGAAGAGCGCGCCGCACAACAACAGCAACGCCCCCAGGCGGCGGCCAACTCAGGCGCGAGTCGCTGGCTGGGACCGCTTGCCGGCATCGCTGCGGGGGGCCTGCTCGCCGCCATGCTGTTTGGTGACGGCTTCGAAGGTATTCAGCTGTTCGACATCCTGATGTTCGCGCTGATCGCCTTCATTCTATTCAAGCTGTTCAGCCGTCGAAGCGCGGCAGCCCACCAGAGACAGCCGGTACCGGCAGGTCATGCTCCGGCCGGTGTCTGGCAGCGCGAGGCCGAGCCACAGGCTCCGGCAAGCTCCAGCGCTAGCAACCACCACGTCGAAACGCGCGTACCGGCCTGGTTCGATGCCGACCGGTTCCTGCGCGGGGCGGAAGAACATTTCTTCACCCTGCAGCGCCACTGGCGTGACGGCGACGAGGCCGGCATGGCGGAATACATGAGCCCTGAGCTGCTGCGCGAGATGCTTGCCACCCGACGCGCCGAGCCACCGACTGCCAACGGCTTCGTCGAACAGCTCGAGGTGCGCCTGGACGGTATCGAGGAGGACAACGGGCGGGCCATTGCCACCGTTGGCTTCACCGGCCTGGACCGCGATACGCCGGAAGATTCGGGCCAATGGTTCGACGAAAGCTGGCGCCTGGAACGTGATGCTGGCGAGAACCAGCCATGGATCATCACCGGCATTCGTCAGAACAGCTGAGGCTGTGGCGCCGCCCCCGGCGGCGCTTTCGCTTTATCGACGCACCGGACGTTTCTGCAGCTTTCTCTGCAGGGTTCGCCGGTGCATCCCCAGGGCTCTCGCCGTGGCGGAAATATTCCCTTCATGTTCGGCCAGCACACGCTGAATATGCTCCCATTGCAGCCGATCCACCGACATCGGATGCTCGGGCACCAGACTGTCCAGATCCGCCTGCTCGGATAACAATGCCGTGAGCACATCGTCAGCGTCTGCCGGCTTGCAGAGATAGTTGCAGGCTCCACGCTTGATCGCCTCGACCGCCGTAGCGATGCTCGAGTAGCCGGTCAGAATGACCACCTTCAGGTCCGGGTACAGCTCGAGTAGTCGCGGCAGCAGGACCAGGCCCGAATCGCCTTCCATTTTCAGGTCCAGCACGGCGTAATCCGGCCGCTGCTGCCTCGCCAGAGTCATCGCCGCTTCCGCGTCTCCGGCCGTCTCCACGCGCAGTCCGCGCCGGGATAGCGCGCGAGCCATGACGCGAGTAAAGGTCGGGTCATCATCTACCAGCAAAAGCAGTGGCTGGTCTTCCTGATTCAGTTCATCGCTCATTCGCGTTCTCCGAGACAGTCGGCACCGACACTTCGGTAAGCGTCCCCCCACCGTCCTGATTGTACAGTTTGACGCTGCCGCCCAGGCGCTCCACAGCTGCCTGACTGAGGAACAGGCCGAGCCCGAAACCCTTCTTGCCCTTGGTCGTCAGAAACGCCGTACCAAGCTGTTCGGCGATATGCAGGGGTACGCCGGGACCGTGATCGCGAATCCGCAGATACAGTCGATTGGCATTCCACACCAGCGTTATCTCGATGCCTTCGGCGCAGGCGTCCGCGGCATTGTTCAACAGGTTGAGAATGGCTTGGCTCAGCTCGGGGCCGGCAAGCAGCGCCGGGACAGGATCGGCCTGCAGCGGCTTGAGCTGCCACGAAGCTTCAGGCCGCATCAATTGCCAGCGGGTCAACAGCGCGTGCAACCATTTATCGGCGCGTTCGGGCTGCTGCGGCTGGCGACGATGTTCCTCGGCCGTACGCACCATGTGTTGCAGACTCTGCTTGCACTGGGCGACCTGCTCCTGGAGCAGCGCGAGATCTTCCTGCAGCTCGGGATCGGAATGGTCATGGCGTAAATCCTTCAGCAACACGCTCATCGTCGACAGCGGCGTAGACAGTTCATGGGCCGCGCCAGCAGCCACGCTGGCGATACCCAGCAGCTGAGCGTCACGCATGCTCTGCTCGCGCCTCTCCGCCAGGCGTTCGGCATGCTGGCGCAACGCATCAGCCATGCGTACGACGAACAAACTGATCAGCCCGGCGCTCATGGCGAAGTTCAGCCACATGCCGATCACGTGCAGGTTGACCAGACTCGGCACCGCAGGGAGCTCGAAAGCATCGAGCGGTTGATACCAGACCAGCAGGACGCTGTAGGCGACCACCGCAGTGCTGGCCAGAAAGAGGGTGTAAAACCAGGGTAGCGTTGCCGCTGCAATGGTCAACGGGACGAGATAGTAAGAGACAAAGGGGTTGGTCGGACCACCCGAGTAATACAGCAGCACGCTATGAATGACCATGTCGAACAACAGGTGCAGACCGTACTCGAGATCGGTGACCGGCCAGCGCTGCGAGAGCCTGAGCAGCGTCAGGAAGCTGACCGCGGCGGACACTGCCAGAGTCATCAGCAGCGGCGTCCATGGCAGCGGAAACCAGCCACTGAGATAGGCGCCAGCCACGGACACAGCCTGCGCCAGCCAGACCAGCAGCCGAATCAGGATCAACCGCCAGAGATTCTGCCTCGATGGCGACAACGCGAGGGTATTCGGACTAAAAAACCGTTGTTGCACGATTCACTCCATTGACCAGGATAGCTGGCACTGTTGCTCACAGCATGGCATAACAACCAGCAGGTGCGCCGCGATCGCTGGCGCACTCTTATAGCCTCGTCAATGCCTGCTGTTCAAGGAGAAACACCGATGCGCCATTCTTCCATGCCGGGCTGCCTGCTCGCACTGTCACTGGTCGACGGCCAAGCCGTTGCCGAAGAGCCTCGTTACAATCAGGTCTCGCTGCGCGCAGAAGTCGAGCGCTCGGTCAGCCATGACACCATGCGCGTGATCCTGTTTACCGAGGACCAGCACGAAGACCCGGCAACCCTCGCCGAACGCATCACCCGCCAACTCAATGAGAGCCTGGAAACCGCGCGCGGCACACACGACGTTACCGTGAGCAGTGGCAATCGCAGCAGTCGTCCTGTCTACGACGAGAAGGGGCAGAACATCGTCGCCTGGCGCGAACGCGGGGAAATCATCCTCGAAGGGACCGATTTTGCGAAGCTTTCAAAGCTTACCGGCCAGTTGCTCGACTCCCTGAGACTCGCCAGCATGGAGTTCAGCCTGTCGCCCGCAAGCCGTCGCAGCACCGAAGACGAATTGATCAAGGAGGCGGTGAAAGCTTTCCGCGCTCGGGCTGACATAGCGACCGAGGCGCTCGGCGGCAACGGTTACAAGATCGTCAGCCTGAACCTGAACACACAGTATGCCCCGCCGCCGATGATGTTCCGCGGAGGCGCCAAGCTGAGCATGGCCTCGGATCGGGAAATGTCTGCGCCATCGATCGAAGGCGGACAGGCCGACGTGACGGTCAGCGCGGACGGGACTATCGAGGTCTCCACGCCCTGAATCAGGGCCGCATGAAGGCGTAGTCGGCATCGTCGTCGAGGTTGTCGGCCAGAAAGCCCAGCTCGTGGGCGATGTCCGCTGCGCTACGGTCGCGCTTGTACACGGCGATGACTTCGCTCATCAGCGCTCGGGCCATTTCCTGTTCGTTGTAACCCTGGGCTGCGGCGCGCTCCAGGGCTTGCTCCATGGTCGATCGGGCTAGGGCGTAGATACTCATGGCAACTCTCCGGGCAAAAAGCTATTGCAACACAGGTTGGGTCTGCGGATATTGATCTGGCTCATGCTCAGCCATCCGAATCGAAGGGTTCCTGCAAGTATCGGTCAGTATCGAAGGTTTCCACCCAGTCCGGGTGAAATACCACCAGCGCTGCGATCGCCGTGCCATTGATGAAGCCCTCCGGAAACATCACCAGCAACATGTAGCCGAACCATTCGACTATCGAATCAGGCGCCACCAGATGCCCCGACCAGGCCAGCAATCCCATCCCGATGAGCATGGTGCCCACCGCAGCGAAGCCGGCAGCAAAAAAACCGCTGATGAAGATATACATGAATAGATTGGTTGGCCTGAGGCGCTCTAGCGCCTGGCTGATCGCCACGGTGATGAGCACCGGCGCAAGGATGCGCAGCAGCCCGTTGGCACCGAATGCCGCGGCGTCATCCACACCGAGCAGAACCAGCGCGACTTGCGCCAGGGTCCCGGCGACCACGGCAAGCGGCCAGTCGAGCAGAAGCGTGACGGCGGTCAGGCCGAGGAAATGGAAGCTCAGACCACTATCGAAATCCCGACGTAGCAGCCAGAGCACGGCAAGCAGGAAAACACTGCCAAAAAACAGATGCTGCCGGCGCTGATCGGCTACCAGTTCTACCCAGGGCAGGCGTGTCAGCGCATACAGCAGCGCTGCGGTATGCACCGCCAGCAGCAGGACCACCTGCACAGTTGTGAGCAAACTCGCCGAAAGCATGCGATGTCCTCGTTAAGCAGGCGATCATGGTAGCAGCCGGCACCATCGGCGAGCACGACTGCGCGCATCCGTCGCAGCCAGAGGGGCTTGCCTGGCGCGGCGGATGCATTCTTGCCGGCCGCATACTAGAATGGCCGCATAGTCAGTCAAGCCTACCGTGCAGCGTCGCATTGCACATCAGCATAAAAAGGTCATGCCATGCCAAGCCGTCTTTATCCGGAAGATCAGAAGCGGGTCGAGGAATACTTGAGTTCCCCGCTGCACCAGGTCGAACGCAAGCCGTTTCGGGTCTGGGTGTTGCTCGCCGTGATCCTCGCGAGCGTTCTCGGTCTGGGATTGTTGTCCCGCGCATTGGCATCGCTCGTCCTGGGGTAGGACGTCCTCGACTGACGACAGATTCCGTTTAGAAGATGAGTCTCGTTAATGTCGCAATCAGATACGCAAACCGCCCTCCCGCGAATCCTCGTGGTAGGCGGCGGCGCCGGCGGGCTGGAACTTGCTACCCGCCTCGGCCGCACGCTGGGCAAGAAAAAGCGCGCCCATATCACTCTGGCTGACGCCAACATGACCCACATCTGGAAGCCTCTGCTGCACGAAGTGGCTGCCGGATCATTGAACTCCACCGAAGACGAACTCAACTACGTAGCCCAGGCCAAGTGGAATCATTTCCACTTTCAACTGGGCGCCATGATCGGCCTCGACCGTGAACGGCGCGAAATAACGCTGGCCGCGATCAAGGATGAACACGGCAGCGAACTGATCCCCGAGCGTCAGCTCAGGTACGATTACCTGGTCATTTCGGTAGGTAGCAATACCAACGACTTCAATACCACGGGCGCCGCCGAACATTGTCTGTTTCTCGATACGCGCGCCCAGGCCGAGCGTTTCCATCGTCTGCTTCTGAACCAGTACATGAAGGCCCAGGCGATCGAGCATAGCCCCGGCGAGCCGATCAACGTCGCTATCATCGGCGCAGGCGCGACCGGCGTGGAGCTCGCCGCGGAGCTCAATCATGCCGCGCGCATGCTGCAGGCGTATGGGCTGGACCGGATTCGGCCCGAGGACCTGAACATCAACCTGGTGGAAGCCAGCGGCCGGGTGCTGCCGGCGTTGCCGGAGCGCATCAGCGGGCCGGTCACCGAGACGCTGAACGATCTGGGCGTGCATATCCATACAGGATCGCCGGTGAAGGAAGTGACTGCCGATGGCCTGCTGCTCGCCAATGGCGAGCGTATCCCCGCCTCGCTGAAGGTGTGGGCCGCAGGTATCAAGGCGCCGGCCTTCCTGACCACGCTCGGACTGGAGACCAACCGCATCAACCAACTGGTGGTCACCCGCACCCTGCAGGTACCCGGCGAGCCCCGGATCTTTGCCTTTGGCGACTGCGCCGCCTGCCCTACCGGCGAAGAAGGCCGCACGGTACCTCCCCGTGCCCAGGCCGCTCATCAGCAGGCCAGCCTGCTGGCGAAGAACTTCAAGCGCATGCTCGACGGCAAGCCACTGCAGGAATACACCTACAAGGATTACGGCTCGCTGATCTCGCTGGCCAGCTTCGATGCGGTAGGCAACCTGATGGGTAACCTGACAGGCAGCGTGATGCTAGAAGGCAAACTTGCGCGGGTTTTCTACATATCCCTGTACCGTATGCACCAGATGGCGCTGTACGGCCTGCCACGGACGATGATGTTGATCCTCAGCGATCGCATAGGCCGCAGCACCGAGCCGCGCCTGAAGCTGCATTGACCGGCTAGAGCCCGTCGAAGGCCAGCACCAGGAAGGTAGCGAGCCAGTGCTCACCCATATAGTCATCCTGCAGGTGCGGCGCGCCGGCCTGCAGATGCTCTGCGGCCGAGGCCTGGATGGTGTCGCGCGCAGCATGTGACGCTGGCAAAGCGGACAGGACGTCGCGCTGGCACCAGGCACGGCTGAGATTCAACCCGTCGAGGTGAGCCAGGCGCCCGTCACTGCGATCGGACACCTCGACGGGCACCAGCAGCTGAGCTGGGCGTCCGGATGCAAGATCAGGCAGGAACGCCTCGAACCAGTCGATGAATTCCGTCTGGAGAACTCGTTCCATCAACAGCACCTCCTGCCATCCCGGCGAGAGGAAATCCTCCCCTCCAGGCTCCCAACCCTGATACCCCGCATCGCTCAGATAATACTGTCGTGCTTGAGCGTGGATCAGCTCCGACAACGACGCGTCGAACTGCGACGCGTACTCCAGGGCGAGCAGCAAGGCGAACGCGGTATTGCTGTGCGTCCCACTGCGGATGGGGTACAGCAAGCGAGGCAGATACCGCTTGAAGCGTTCACCAATTTCATCAGCGAGCGGCCGCAGCTGTTCGTGCCAGCGGTCGGCTCGCCGATCACCAGGCTCCGCCAGCTCGGCGACCAGCTTGAGCAGCCAGCACCAGCCATAGGGACGTTCAAAACCAGCGCGACCTGGCCTTTGAAAGTAAGCGAGTTCGGCGCGGACGTTCTCTGCTGTGTAACTGTGATCGAACAGCGCCTGGATGTGCCCAGCCTCCGGCAGCCCTGGGAAGCGCCTCAGCAAGCGCGCCAGGAGCCAATGGCTATGGACGCAGGAGTGCCAGTCGTAGCTGCCAAAGAAGATCGGATGATGATTCCGCGGAGCGTTGGGCTGATCGGTGGGGTCCTGGCTGCGAAAAGTCTCGGAATGGGGGTATTCGCGCCGGACGTGGCCGAGTGCACTTTGCGCAAGTCGGCTTGCAATGCTGATATCGAGACGGTCCAACGGAGCCTCTCCGAGCCAGGAATATACCTGTTGGTCTGCGCAACGGGGAATCGGTTCGGTCTGGTCGACTGGCTTCGAGAGCAAGTTCGAAACGAGGGGGGGATCAGAAAATGGTGGGTCGTGTAGGATTCGAAC
>CAYZFU010000087.1:10666-12820 GCA_964477725.1 uncultured Halopseudomonas sp. | reverse complement strand
TGCCATTCATCCCAGGCTTTCTTCGAGACACTGTCATAAACGGCCTGCCCCTTCGGACCTGGATACGGCGGACGATCGAGACCGGGCAATTCCTGCTTATATTTGCGACACATCACCGTGCGGGACATGGGTTACCTCCGAATCTGGGTGAAGATGGCGTTGTGCGCGTTCGAGCAACACCTTGACCGGTGCTGGCAACCCGAGGCGCGTCGGATTGCGCAGGTTATACCAGACCTGCCCGGCCTCGGCCACGCCAGCACCAGGATTCACCCGTACCAGCAGCGGACGAATATCGAGATGAAAGTGACTGAACGTATGTCGAAGCGGATCGAGCGATACCACCTCGCCTCGCTCCCAGCCGCGACCGGCGAGCCAGTCATCCAGCTCTGCATCGCCAGCCAGCTGAGGCGGACACCATAGCCCACCCCAGAGACCGCTATCAGGGCGCCGTTCGAGCCAGACCGCGCGCTGCGAATCCACGGCCAGCGGCATCAGGCATTGGCGAACAGGCATTTCCTTGCGAGGCCGTGGGTGCGGAAACGCCGTAGGTGTACCAAGCTGCCGCGCCTCGCATGCTGATTGCAGCGGACACAGCAAGCAACTGGGCCTGCTCCGCGTACAGAGTGTTGCGCCCAGATCCATCATTGCCTGGGTGTACTCAGCCACCCTTTCGCGCGGCGTATAGCGCTCGGCGAGTTCCCACAGGCGCAGCTGGACCAGGCGCTCGCCTGGCCAGCCGGGTACGGCATCAAAGCGGGCCAGCACGCGCTTGACGTTGCCATCCAGAATCGGCGCACGCGCGCCCATACTCAGACTAGCGATAGCGCCTGCGGTCGATTGACCGATGCCCGGCAACTCGGCAAGCAGCTCGGCACTATGCGGGAATCGGCCGCCGTATTGCTCGACCACCAGCTTCGCCGTTTTGTGCAGATTTCGCGCGCGGCTGTAATATCCCAGACCAGTCCAGAGATGCAGTACTTCGTCTGCCGGCGCCGACGCCAGCGCCTCGACAGTCGGCAATGTCTGCATGAAGCGCTGGTAGTACGGAATCACCGTACTTACCTGCGTTTGCTGGAGCATGATCTCAGAGACCCAGACGCGGTAAGGCGTCATGTCCTGTTGCCAGGGCAAATCCTTGCGGCCATGCCGATCGAACCAGCCCAGTACTGCGTCGGCGAATATCTCGGGTGTCACCGTCCGAGCAATCCGCGTATCGCGTCGCGAACGGCAGGAGCCTGCTCACCCAGCTTCTCTTCTACCCGCTCTTCGACCTTGCGGCGCGCTTCGTCACCAAGCAGTCGACCGGCGATCCTGGCCACCTCATCGGTATCTACGCCGCAGCTCTTGGCCGCGTTATGCAGAAAGCCCTGGCAGCGTACCGGCCACTGGATGTCGCGATAGCGCTCGTTGACCTGGCATGCCGGATCAGGCATTTCGCTCTTGTCGCCTTCGATCAGCAGGCCGAGCCGGAAGTCCATGCGCTGGGCCGGCAGTTCCAGGCTACCGCGCCCGTTCGCCTGGATCCCCGGTACGGCCACGATCAGATCGTTGGTGGTTACGGTACCGTCGGTGATCCTGAACGTGCCCCTCAGCCGGTTGAACGGGGTGTTTTCCGCGCCCCGAGGCTGGCTCAACGACTTGCGGTTGGCCAATGCAATAGCCCGACAGGCCTGCTGTTCGAGGTTGACGCCGAGCAGAGCGCCGTCTTCAACCTCAAAGCGGGCGCTGCCGGTCAGAGAGTCCATCCAGCGAGCCATGCTATTGCCGCGCGCGGTCACGTCGAGGTCCATGTCCAGCTCACCCCGGAACTGCAGCGGCACATCGTAAGCCTCCTGAACGGCCTGCGAATCCATGCTGCGTAGCTGCTTGGTTGCCTGCACGCGAACCGGAGTGGCTCGCGTGTCGATTTCCCCAGTAGCGTTGAAGCTGCCGCCAAACACTTCGCCTTGCAGCTGTCGTAGCCGGACGCGCCCGTCCGCCGCCTGGGCGCTGGCAACGAAGGAATCGAACGCCTGACCGGTAAGAATCAATTGCTGCACCGCAAGTTTCCCGTCTAAATCCAACCGCGCCAGTGTTTCCAGCGGCAGGATCGGCGCATCGCTCCACTCGAGCGGCGGAGTAGCAGAGCGCGTCCCACCTTCACCGCGGCCTGCC
>CAYZFU010000087.1:6997-10634 GCA_964477725.1 uncultured Halopseudomonas sp. | reverse complement strand
GGTCCAGCCGCTCGCCAGCGAGGTCGAAGCGCAGCGCCTGGCGGTCGAAGTCGGCAAGACCGGCACGACCGGTGAACACCGCATCATCAACGGTCATTCGCAGATCCTCGAGCATGAGTGACTGCGCCGAACCTTCCAGGCGCGCCGAGAGCGAGGCCCTTTCCAACGCTCGTGGATCAGCAGTGGCGGGAATATCCTGACCGAGCGAGGCGAGCAGCTCCCGCGCATTGAATTCGGCGACATCGACTGCCCCGGCCAGACGCATGTCGCCGTCAAGATCGGTAGCGGTCAACTGGCCCGTGGCACGCAGGTCCGCCAGCGACAGGCGAACCTGGCTGAGTTCTGCAGTCTGAGCGGCGCTGTCAAGGCGCGCGTCCCCCTGCAGACGCAGCGACACCGCCCGGCCATCGAAAGGCGAACCGCTGGCGTCGAGGTTCAGATCGATTGCATCGAGCTGATACTGCTGCTGTTCGAGGTCGAACAGGGCGATGGCGTTGAGGTCGACGCGAATGCGCATCAGCGGTTGATCAAGCACCACCAGGCCGAGCACTTCCACGTCGACCGGGCGCTTTTCGATCAGCGCGCCCGTCTGCAGATTGAGGTCCTCCAGCTGGATTGTGCGGCCGGACTGGCGATCGACATAGCTCACCGCGGCATTGGTCACGCGTACGCTTTCGATGGCCAGGTCGAACTCCTGCTGCTCCTGCTCGGCGCGTGGCTGATCCCCGGACGGCAGCGGCTCGTCCACCGGCTCCTGCGGGCCAACACTTTCCCAGTTGCCGTTACCCTGGGCATCGCGAACAAGGTTCAGGTTCACACTATCGAGGATGACATCGCTCATGCGCAACTGGCGACGCAGCAACGGCAACACTTCGACACCAAGCCCCATGGAACCAACCTGAGCCAGTGGCTGTTCCGGCTGGTCCAGCGGGGCAACGGTTACGTCTGCCAGCTCTATCCCCAGCCAGGGGAACAGCGACCAGCCGATATCTCCGCCGAGCGTGAGTTCAACATTGGCCTTGTCGCGCGCAGCCTGCTGTATCTGCTCCTTGTAGTCGTTCGGGTCAAACAGCCGGGTGACGATGAACAATGCGATGACGATCAGTACGAAAAGACTCAGCAGAACCAGACCGACGATCTTGGCGGCTTTCATGAGCGCTCCTATTCCTGTCCAGCCAGTACGGGCATCCACCCGAATCGGCTTACCTTAGAGATTGTGCAGCCGATTGGCTACCTCGTCGGCGATCGCCAGGCTTGCGGTAAGCCCCGGCGACTCGATGCCGAACAGGCAAACCAGACCCGGCAAACCATGGTCGGCAGATCCTTCGATGACAAAATCCATAGCGGGTTGCCCCGGCCCGCTCAGCTTGGCGCGAATCCCGGCATAGCCGGGCACCAGCCGCAGCGGATCGCAGCCCGGCCAGTAGCGCTGTATGGCAGCAGCGAATCGCTCAGCGACGCTTAGGTCCACTTCGTAGTTGAGGTCGCTCTGATAACAGACATCCGGACCGAACCGCAGCTGCCCGCCCAGATCCAGGGTTGCGTGCACGCCGAGCCCGGACGTATTGGCTTCCGGCATGGGATAAACCAGATGAGAAAATGGCGAGCGTCCGCTATAGGAAAAATAGCTGCCCTTGCAGAAGTGCATGGCCGGGACGCGCTCGGTGGGGTACCCCTCGATGCGCGCGGCAAGTTCGGCCGCGAACAATCCGCCGGCATTGAGTACCGCGCGGGTATGCAGTGCGAAAGGTTCACCACCGCTGGAGCCATGGACGATATACCCTTCCGGCTGCGTCTCGACCCACTCTACCCGTGCCTGGCAGACCAGCTGACCGCCGCGATCCTGCAGCGCGGCCTCGTAGGACTGCATTAATGCGTGACTGTCGATGATGCCGGTCAGCGGCGAGAACAATCCAGCGACGGCATGCACTTCGGGCTCCAGCACGTTCGTCTGTGCGGCGTCCAACCAGTCGAGCGAGACGCCGTTGGCAGCGGCATTCTCATGCAGGGCCTCCAGTGCAGGCAGCTCATTGTCCTCGACCGCGACGAGCACCTTGCCGATACGCCGGTGCGGCACCTGGCGCGCCTCGCACCACCGATACAGCAGATCACGGCCCCGACGGCAAAGCTCTGCCTTGAGCGAGCCGGGCGGGTAATACAACCCGGCGTGTATCACTTCACTATTGCGGCTGGAAGCGTGCTGGCCCGGCCAGCCTTCCTGCTCGAGCACCATGACCTGCCGGCCGTCGGCTGCAAGCCGCTGTGCGCAGGCAAGCCCCACCACGCCGGCACCCACTATAACGACGTCACAATCCATCTTCCCTTCCCTGCCAATCGCGCTCATCAACAATCCCAATCATCCAATGTAGCCCATGGGTGCGCCCAGCCCGTATAATGCTCGCCCTTGATTGTCATCACTCTTGGAGAACTGCCATGGCGGAGCGCAAGGCAAGCGTCGAGCGCAATACGCTGGAAACACAGGTCAAGGTAGATATCAACCTTGACGGTACCGGCCAGGCCGACTTCGACATCGGCGTCCCGTTTCTCGAACACATGCTGGACCAGATCGCCAGGCACGGGCTGATCGACATGAACATTCATTGTCGTGGCGACCTGCACATCGACGACCACCACACCGTGGAAGACGTCGGCATTACGCTCGGCCAGGCCTTTGCCAAGGCCATCGGCGACAAAAAAGGTACGCGGCGCTACGGCCACGCCTATGTGCCGCTGGACGAAGCGCTGTCGCGCGTGGTCATCGACTTTTCCGGGCGCCCCGGCCTGCACATGCATGTCGACTTTACCCGCGCCTCCGTTGGTGGCTTCGACGTCGATTTGTTCATGGAGTTCTTCCAGGGCTTCGTCAACCACGCCCAGGTCACGCTGCATATCGATAATCTGCGCGGGGTAAACACCCACCACCAGATCGAGACAGTGTTCAAGGCATTTGGCCGGGCGCTGCGCATGGCCGTGGAAATGGATCCACGGATGACCGGCATGATGCCTTCGACCAAAGGCTCCCTGTAACGCATGGTTAGCAATGTTGCGGTAATCGACTATGGCATGGGCAATCTGCACTCCGTGGGCAAGGCTCTGGAACACGTAGGTGCCCAGGCAGTGGACATCACCAGCGACCCCGACGTCATCCTCGCTGCCGACCGGGTAATCCTCCCCGGTGTCGGCGCGATCCGCGATTGCGTCAGCGAACTGCGTAAACTCGGCCTGGATCGCGTCGTTCGCCAGGTTGCAGGCGAGAAGCCTCTGCTAGGCATCTGCGTCGGCATGCAGATGTTGCTCGAGCGCAGCGAAGAGAACGGTGGGGTCGACGCCCTCGGCCTGTTTCCGGGCGAGGTGCGGTATTTTGGCGATGATCTGCGCGAAGGCGACGAGCGCCTGAAGGTGCCTCACATGGGCTGGGATCAGGTCAAGCAGACCATCGATCACCCGCTGTGGCACCGCATCGATCAGGATGCGCGCTTCTATTTCGTGCACAGCTACTACGCCGCAGCGAGCAAGCATACGCATCTTGCCGGCCGCTGCCATTACGGCGTCGACTTCGCTGCTGCGCTGGCCGACGATTTTGTATTTGCCACCCAGTTCCACCCGGAAAAAAGCCATACCAACGGCCTGCAACTGC
>CAYZFU010000087.1:0-6987 GCA_964477725.1 uncultured Halopseudomonas sp. | reverse complement strand
CTGGCCTGGGACGGACGCTGGTAATAATCCGAGCCGCAAGCTAAAGGCCTTTAGCCACAAGCCGCCCGCTTGAAGCTAGGAGCTCGAAGCTCGAGGCTCTTTTTCCGAAGGAAAAAGCGATGCTGATCATTCCCGCTATCGATCTGAAGGACGGCGCCTGCGTACGTCTGCGCCAGGGCCTGATGGACGATGCCACGGTATTTTCCGATGACCCGGTGGCCATGGCCGCGAAATGGGTCGAGGCCGGCTGTCGCCGCCTGCATCTGGTTGACCTGAACGGCGCCTTCGAAGGCCAGCCGGTCAACGGTGAGGTGGTTACCGCGATTGCCCGCGCCTATCCGAACCTGCCGATTCAGATCGGCGGTGGCATCCGCTCGCTGGAAACCATCGAGCACTATGTGCGCGCCGGGGTCAGCTACGTGATCATCGGCACCAAGGCGGTCAAGCAGCCGGAATTCGTCGGCGAAGCCTGCCGCGCCTTCCCGGGCAAGGTCATCGTCGGGCTGGATGCCAAGGACGGCTTCGTCGCTACCGATGGCTGGGCGGAGGTCAGCAGCGTCCAGGTGATCGATCTGGCCAAACGGTTCGAGGCCGACGGCGTCTCGGCGATCGTGTATACGGACATCGCCAAGGACGGCATGATGCAAGGCTGCAACGTCGAAGCCACTGCCGCACTGGCCAACGCCACTTCGATCCCGGTGATCGCTTCGGGCGGCATCCACAACCTCGGCGACGTCCAGGCTCTGCTCGATGCCGGTGCGCCGGGAATCATCGGTGCCATCACCGGCCGGGCGATTTACGAAGGCACGCTGGATGTGGCCGAAGCGCAGGCGCTATGCGACGAAGCCGCAGCGGCAAGCGACGAGTCGTAAGCGGCAAGCTGTCCCTGCGAGTTTCTGGTTTTTACTTGCTGCTTGACGCTTAAAGCTTGCAGCCGCTTTCGGAGAAAGCCCAATGCCCCTAGCGAAAAGAATCATCCCCTGCCTTGACGTGGACAACGGCCGCGTGGTCAAGGGCGTCAAGTTCGAAAATATCCGTGACGCCGGCGACCCGGTGGAGATCGCCCGTCGCTATAACGAACAGGGCGCTGACGAGATCACCTTTCTCGACATCACTGCTAGCCACCAGGAGCGCGACACGACGCTGCATACGGTCGAGCGCATGGCCAGTCAGGTCTTCATTCCGCTGACTGTTGGTGGCGGGGTGCGTTCGGTCAGCGATATTCGCAATCTGCTCAACGCCGGCGCAGACAAGGTCTCGATCAATACTGCAGCGGTGTTTACGCCCGAGTTCGTTGCCGAGGCGGCGGATCGCTTTGGTTCGCAATGCATCGTGGTGGCGATTGATGCCAAGCGCGTATCGGCGCCAGGCGAGCCGGGACGCTGGGAGATCTTCACTCACGGCGGCCGCAAGCCGACCGGGCTGGATGCAGTCCAGTGGGCGCGCAAGATGCAGGAACTGGGCGCCGGCGAGATTCTGCTCACCAGCATGGACCAGGATGGCGTGAAAAGCGGTTACGACCTGGGCGTAACACGGGCAATCAGCGATGCCTTGCACATCCCGGTCATCGCGTCAGGAGGTGTCGGCAACCTGCAGCATCTGGCAGATGGCGTGATCGAAGGTGGCGCAGACGCAGTGCTGGCCGCCAGCATCTTCCATTTCGGCGAATACAGCGTACACGAGGCCAAAATCTACATGGCCGAACGCGGCATCGAGATGCGCCTCTAACGCTGCACGCCCGCCTGCGGCAGCACGCGCTGAACAAGCGGCGGCTGCCGGGCGAAAAGACTTTCCAGCGACACCAGCTGCACCCCATCCCGCTCAGGTACCTGGGAAACTCGCGAGGCGAGAAATGCCAGGGTCTCGGGGTACGGATGACCGATAAGTACCGCAAACCCCTGTTTCCGCGCCCTGCCGAGCGCCAGCTGCAGCGCCGCCTCCATCGCCGGGGCGTTGCGCGCGTTATCCAGGAACACGTCGCGAGAGAGACTGGGCAATCCATGCGCCCGCGCAGCGAATGCCGCCTGGGTCGCTGCCTGGGTGCGGCTGTCAATGAAGAACAACCCGCGCTCGGCCAGCTCGGCCATCACCCAGTCCATTTGTGGACGCAACGCGGTGAGGCGACTACCCATGTGATTGTTCACGCCCTGAACGCCCGGCAGGCTGTCCAGCGTCTCTTCGAGCGTGCGCATGAATTCCTGTTTGCCCATGTGCGCGTACAGGCCGCCGGGACCGGGGGAGGAACCCGCAAGATTTTCCATCGGCAAATGCAGCATCACCGTCTTGCCGGCCGCTGCAGCCTCGGTTGCCAGGCGCGGCCCCGCCGGGGTGTATGGAAGTACCGCCAGCGCGACCGGAAAGGGCAGGTCAATCAGCTGCCGTCCTGAGGCATAGCCGTGGCCGACATCGTCAATGATGATTGCCAATCCAGGCGCTCCAGCGATGCGCTCGGACGGCGTCTCGGGATCCTTGTGAGTCTCTAGATGCTCATGACTTTCAGAGATAACCGGCGGAGGCGCAACGACGGGCGCTTCGATCTGGCGCCAGCCCGCATGCTCGATGCGCATCCACTCGACACGCTGCTGATCCCGCTCGGGCGTTGCGGCAACGCGCGGGGCCGAGGCCTTCGTCGCATCAGCCCCACCCCGCTCCACCGATGGTTCGGGCGTGTCGCAGCCTGCCAGCAGCAAGGCCAGCAGCAGAGTCCAAACTGGCCTCATTGCTTGCGGGAGATATTCAGACCCTTGAGCAGATTCAATGCCTGGTTGAGCTGATAGTCACTGTCGCGCTCGGTGCGCTCGGTAACCGGCGTGCGCACGGTCGGCCGTTCCTCGCCGCTGGCGTTGTTCAGATGGCGCGCCAGATCCGCTTCACGATATGCCGCGGCCTGCTCGGGATCGACGGTAACCCTGGCACGCTCGACACGAATGTCCGGCACGATACCCTGCGCCTGAATCGACCGACCATCAGGGGTGTAGTACAGAGCGGTGGTCAGCTTGAGAGCACGATCGTTGTTCAGCGGCAGAACCGTCTGCACCGAGCCCTTGCCGAAGCTGTCGGTACCCATGATGATCGCGCGGCCGTGGTCCTGCAGAGCACCGGCGACAATCTCCGATGCCGACGCCGAACCGCTGTTGATCAGCACCACCACCGGCACATCTCCGGCCGGCGCATTGCTGGTCGCACTGAAGCGCATCTCGGAGTTCGGCAGGCGACCCTTGGTGTAAACGATCAAGCCTTCGTCGATGAAGCTGTCCGTGACTTCGACGGCCGCCTGCAGTACACCGCCGGGATTGTTGCGCAAATCGAGCACAATGCCTTTGAGGTCGTTCTCGCTGGTTAGGCGTTGGAGGCTTCGCCGCACCTCGTCACCGGTATTGGTCTGGAACTGACTGATACGAAGGTACACATACCCGGGGTCGAGCGTTTCGGTACGCACGCTCTTGACCTTGACGATGGCGCGTTCGAGTTCGACCTCGAACGGCTTGCCACCTTCACGCACGATAGTAAGCGTGACACTGGATCCGGCCGGCCCACGCATCTTCTCCACTGCCTCGACCAGGCCCATGCCTTTCACCGGCTGGTCGTCAATCATCATGATCAGGTCGCCAGGCTGGATCCCGGCCCGCGCGGCAGGCGTGTCATCGATCGGCGCGATTACCCGCAGCAAACCCTCCTCCTGGCCGATTTCAATGCCCAGGCCACCAAACTGACCGCTGGTACTGTCCTGTAGTCCTTTGAAATCTTCCGGATCCAGGTAGTCCGAATGCGGGTCCAGCCCTTCAAGCATGCCGCGAATTGCGTTGTTGAGAAGCGTGACGTCATCGACCGGCTCGACGTAGGCAGAGCGGATGCGCTCCATGACCTCGGCAAAGGTGCGCAGCTCGTCCAGCGGAAGCGGCGCGGGAGCCGCTTGCTCGGGAGCGGCCTGAACCGCGGTTGGCTCCTGGGCACTGACGGAAACCGAGACCAGTGCCAGGCTCAGGCACGAAGCCAACAGGGTACGAGCTGCAGTCATCTAAATCTCCAACTGGACTTGATCGGCGAGCCAAGGGCGGGCCGCTGCGTTTATCCGGACAGCATACACCAGGCGAGCGGGTCAAGCGCGCGGCCCTGGTGGCGTATCGAGAAATACAGCGTGGGGTCGCCGAGCCCGCCGCTGCTGCCCACCGTAGCGATGGTTTCGCCCGGCTTGACCCAGGTTCCGACTTCCTTGAGCAGGCTCTGATTGTGCCCGTACAGGCTCAGGTAGCCGTTGCCATGATCAAGAATCATCAGTAACCCGGAACCTCGCAGCCACTCGGCAAATACCACTCGCCCACCGTGAACCGCATGCACAGGCGTGCCTTCGGATGCAGCGATCAGCAGGCCGTCCCATTTCAGCCGGGCGTCGTCGCCACGCTGGCTACCGAAGCGCGCCTTGATGGTGCCCTTGGCTGGTAGCGGCAGCTTGCCCTTGGCCTGGGTGAACGGCTGATTTCCGGCCGGAGTGGGAATGCTCGTAACGGCCTCGTCGAGCGACTTGATCAGCTTGTTCAACGCGGCACGCTCGGCCTCACGCGCCTGCAGCCGCTGACCCTCGCTACGACTACGGGTATCGAGCGAGGCGAGCAGTTCGCCGCGCCTGGCCTGTTCTGCCTCAAGGCTCTGCCGGCGCTGGGCGAGTCGCTCGCGGTTTTGCTGGAGCCTGGTCTGCTCGGCCACGATCGCCGCGCTGGCCTGGTGAATCTGCTCGATGGTCTGACGATACTGGTCGATTTCCGCGATACGCGCATCGTTGACGTAGCGGTAATACTGCATCATGCGTGCCATACGAGTGGGGTCGTCCTGGTTGAGCATGACTTTCAGGTAATCCTGATTACCGGCCATGTACGCAGCGCGCACCTGACGGGCAATCTGCGATTGTTGCGCCTCAAGCGCCGCATGCAGCCGCTCGGCCTGTTCGGTGAGATCGTCAAGCCGGGTCTCGCCCTCCCTGATCTGATGCTCGATCTCGCGGGTTTCCTGCCGCAGCCGGCCGATCTCGGTTTCGCTCTGCTTGAGCTCTGATTCGAGACCGGACATTTCCTGCTTGAGGTTGCCGAGCATCTTTTTCAACCGATTGATCTCGGCCTCGGTCTGCTTCAGCTCGGCCTGCGCCTCACGCTTTTCATCGGCATATGCAGGCGTGCCGGTGCAGGCCAGCAGGAATCCGGCGATCGCAGCAGCACACCAGATCGATGCACCGCCGGACGACCCTCTGCTTCGGCTCATTCAGGCTCCGTATCAAGCCACCCGGGTAACGATCGAGCGGCCGGTCATTTCGCTCGGCTGCTCGAGCCCCAGCAGATTCAGCATGGTTGGCGCGACGTCGGACAGAATCCCGCCCTCTCGCAGCTCGACCTGGCGCGGCCCCATGTAGACGAAGGGAACCGGTTCGCAGGTATGCGCAGTGTGCGCCTGGCCGGTGGAATCGTCGGACATCTGCTCGACGTTGCCGTGGTCGGCGGTGATCAGCGCCTCGCCACCAACCTTCTGCAATGCGCTCTGAATACGCCCGATGCAGTTATCCAGGCATTCGACGGCCGCTACGGCGGCTTCGAAAACGCCGGTATGCCCGACCATGTCCCCGTTCGCGTAGTTGACGACGATCACGTCATAGCGCTGCTGTTCGATCGCCTCGACGATTCGATCGGTGACCTCGGGCGCGCTCATTTCAGGCTGCAGATCGTAGGTGGCCACCTTGGGCGACGGTATCAGGATGCGCTCCTCGCCTTCGAATGGTTCTTCGCGCCCACCGGAGAAGAAGAAGGTTACGTGCGCGTATTTTTCGGTCTCGGCGATGCGTAACTGGGTTTTGCCTTGCTTGGCCAGGTATTCGCCCAGCACGTTGTCCAGCGAGGACGGCGCGAAGGCAGACGGCGCGGGAATATCGGCCGCGTACTGCGTCAGCATGACGTAGCCAGCCAGCAACAAGGAGCGCTGCCGGGCAAAGCCCGAGAAATCGGGTTCGATGAAGGCGCGGCTCAGCTCGCGCGCCCGGTCCGCACGGAAATTCATGAACACGACTGCATCGCCGTCCTCGACACGCACCGGCTCGCCGATCACGGTAGCCTTGACGAACTCGTCACTCTCGCCGCGCTCGTACGCTGCGGCCAGGCCGTCCACCGCCTTGGCGGAAGAATACTCGGCCTGCCCTTCGGTGATCAGATTGTAAGCCGCCTCGACGCGCTCCCAGCGGTTGTCGCGATCCATCGCGTAATAGCGTCCGATCAGTGTTGCGGTACGGCCCCTGCCCAGGCGCTGGTAGGCGTCTTCGAGCTTGCGTAGCGAAGCATCAGCGCTCTTGGGCGGCGTGTCGCGGCCGTCGAGGAAAGCGTGTACGTGGATGCGTTCGGCGCCGCGGCGGGCGGCCATGTCGACCATCGCGACGATGTGTTCCTCGTGGCTGTGCACGCCGCCCGGCGACACCAGGCCCATGACGTGCACGGCCTTGCCATCTGCCACGGCCTTGTCGACCGCCTCGCACAGCGCCGGATTTTCGTAGAAGTCGCCGTCGGCGATCGACTTGGCCACCCGGGTGAAGTCCTGGTACACCACGCGGCCTGCACCAAGGTTCATGTGGCCGACCTCGGAATTGCCCATCTGCCCGTCCGGCAGGCCCACGTCCATCCCCGAGCCTGACACCAGCGTATGCGGCGCGCTGGCGAGCAGCTTGTCCCAAACCGGGGTGTTCGCAGCCATGATGGCGTTCGAATCGGGCGATTCGCTGTGTCCGAAGCCATCGAGAATCATCAGGTTCTCGGAAGCGCACCCGCCGGCAAGCCGTACGGGCGGATAGGCGTGGTGCGGTCAGTTTACTTGCCAAGTGCCGGCATGTCATGCGCGTGGGTGGTTCTGCCGCCAGGGGGTGCTGTGTATACTGGCGGACTTTATCGATCCGGGACCGCCCCATGCAGTTTCTCCAGCAGCTCATCGAGTTCATCGGCAATCACTATATCCTGACCA